>CAKTYE010000033.1 GCA_934631985.1 uncultured Clostridia bacterium
TGACCGATGGTGCCGATGTTGATATGCGGCTTGTTTCTTTCAAAATGCTCCTTAGCCATGGGAATTACCTCCTTGCTTGTACGCGATACTGCGGATAAACCGCTGTACTCAGGCGATTGATGCGGTGTTGGAGCGGGTGATGGGAATCGAACCCACGTAACCAGCTTGGGAAGCTGGCACTCTACCATTGAGTTACACCCGCATGTCCGCATCAAGCCCTTGTAGACTTGCCAGACAATGGTTATTGTAGTCAATTTTCAGGACATTGTCAAGGGGTGGCCCGTGGTTTTTTGCATTTTCTCCTTCAATTTCCGGGCGCAAAAGGGAAAAAACCTTCCCGAATCATGTAGCCCCGGCCCCGCTGGCACACCGGGCAGGTCTGCGGCGCTTCCTTGCCCCTGTGCAGATGTCCGCAGTGCAGGCACATCCAGACGGTCTCCTCCTGCCCCGCAAACAGCGTTCCCTGCTCCAGTGCGTCCGCCAGCGCTTCAAAGCGCACGGCATGAGAAAGCTCGACCCGCGCGATGCTTTCAAAGACCTGTGCGGCGCGGTCCAGCCCCTCCTCCCGGGCGATCCTGGCAAAGTCGGGGTAAATGCGCTCAGCTTCCTCCTTTTCATTGTGGCAGGCCTGGCGAAGCAGCTGCGCGACGTTGTTGCCTGCGTTGATCGGGAAGCCCGCGTCCATTAGCAGATCAGAACCATTCAACGGGGCCAGCATCCCATAGAACACCTCTGCATGAGCCTTCTCCTGCCCGGCGGTGAATTCAAACGCCGCCGCCACGACCTCCAACTGCTGCGCCCGGGCCTGCTCCGCCGCAAACTGGTAACGATTCCGCGCCTGAGATTCCCCGGCAAAGGCCCGCATCAGATTGATCCTTGTCCTGCTTTCCGCAAATACGGTCATAAAGGCACCTCCCATTGATGATAGCTTATACAGGTCAGCCGTGCGCCCTGCACGCCTGCTTTCATTGTGTCCCCGTCCCGCGGCATGTATACATGCTTTTTGCCTGAAAATGGCTTTGCATTTAATACAAGTTGTCTATCTGTCCGAAAGAAATTTTGAAAAAATTTAGGAATGAAGCAGGAAACAGCGTGGATGTTAGAGAACTCTTCGTTGCAATGCGGATAAAACAACTTGTATTGCACCGTATGATTTACAAAAGGCAGGAGGGCTTTTTCATGATAGCATTTGGTACGGGCGGCTGGCGCGCCATCATCGGCGACGATTTCACCAGAGAAAATGTACAGCGGCTGACGCTGGCGGTTGCGCGGCGCATGAAGCGCGAAGAAAATGCGGACCGCGGCTTCTGCATCGGCTATGACCGCCGTTTCCTGTCCCGTCAGGCAGCAGAGTGGGCCTCGGAGATCATGGCGGCGGAGCATATCCACACGCTGCTGATCAACCGGGAGGCCCCCACGCCCCTCATCATGTTCACCGTGCAGTATTACGGGCTGTACTACGGCATGGCGGTGACGGCAAGCCACAACCCCGCGCTGTATAACGGCATCAAGCTGTTCACCAAGGGCGGACGCGATGCGGTGGAGAGCATCACCAACGAGATCGCGGACGAGGCCAACACCATCACGGCGGACGAGCTGCATCCTATTGAATACAGCAAGGCTGTGGCGGAGGGACTGGTCGAGGAGATCAATCCGCAGAATGAGTATCTGGACAGCATCATCCGCGCCGTGAACATGGACGCGATCCGCTCCCGGAACCTGCGCATCATCCTCGACCCCATGTACGGCGTAAGCCGCACCTGCCTGCAAACCATTCTGCTGACCGCCCGCTGCGATGTGGACGTGATCCACGAGCGGCATGACACGCTGTTCGGCGGTCGCCTGCCCGCCCCCAATGTGGAGACGCTGGGTGCGCTGAAGGCCTCCGTGCTGGAAAACCACGCGGACATCGGCATTGCCACCGACGGCGACGCGGACCGTCTGGGCATCATCGACGACAAGGGCCGCTTCATTCATCCCAATGAGATTCTGGTGCTGCTGTATGATTATCTGCTGGGCTACAAGCACTGGCATGGCTGCGCGGTGCGTAACCTGGCGACCACTCATCTGCTGGACCGCGTGGCGGAGGCTTATGGCGAGAAATGCTATGAGGTGCCCGTGGGCTTCAAGTGGATCTCCTCTGCCATGGAGGAGCATAACGCGGTCATCGGCGGCGAGAGCAGCGGCGGCCTGACCGTGCGCGGTCACATCCACGGCAAGGACGGCATTTATGCCGCGGCACTGCTGGTGGAGATGCTTTCCGTCACCGGCAAGAAGCTGAGCGAGCTGGTGGAAAGCCTGTACGCCCGCTACGGTCAGTGCTACATGGCGGAGTTCGACTGGCCCTTCGATCAGGAAATGAAGGCTCGGCTGCACAAACTGCTGATGGTGGACAAGCAGCTGCCGGAGTTCCCCGAAAAGGTGGAGAGCGTCAGCTACATGGACGGCTGCAAGGTGCGCTTTGCGGACGGCTGGATCATTGCCCGCTTCAGCGGCACGGAGCCTCGTCTGCGCGTGTTCTGCGAGATGCCCACGAAGAAAAAGGCCCGCGATACAGCGAATTTCATGGCAAAGTATCTGGGACTGCCCGAAAAGGAATAAAAGGTCAGTCAAAAACAACGGCGCGGAGAAGCAGCTGTTTCTCCGTGCCGTTGTTTTTTCTTTATAGAGCGTTATGCTTCCGCGTTCGCATAGTACAGCGTTATGCCGTTTGTCACATCCTCCACTGTGGGATCGAGCATCTCCACAGGCGTCTCGAAGGCCGCGTCATGGAAAAACAACAGGTGATCTGTACCATCCGTGAAGTAAATCGGCAGGCTTGCGGGAAGCTGCTGCTGTGATGTAATGCCCTTTTCATCCGCCAGCGTCAGCGTGAAGGTTTCCCCGCCGAGCTGTTCCAGCAGACCATCCGGCAGCGGACTTGCCACATCATAGGATACAAGCAGGGTATACGTCTCGGTCGTATCCGCACCGTTTGCATCCGTCAAAACGGCTTCGCAGGTATAACTTTGCAGGGCATAGGCCGCTGCGTCCACCTGCCAGCTCTCCTTCACCGTGCCGTCCTTGTCCACCGTGGTAAGCTGTGCAGCGGCTATGCCGTTTGCCTGTGCATGGAAGGAAAGCGCTTCCGTGAAGATCTGTAGCTGTGTCTCCCAGTCCTCTGCAAAGGCTTCTTGACTGCCGGGCAGCCAGGCGCAGCAGGAAAGAGTTCCCTGCGTCATGTCATATTCGTAGAAAACACCATCCAACACAAAGGTCATCAGCTGACCTTCCATCGGCTGTATGATTTGCAGCCTGCGCCCGTCGTCGGTCGTGCCGTCCCAGCAAAGCTGCCGTTCGACTTCATCGTCTATCTGGTCTGTTTCATCCAGCAGCACCGAGGCATATGTCTTACGCAAGTTGGACAGGGCATTCGCTTCGTTCAGCACATCGGCAGACAGCGCTTCGGCACAGGCTGCGCAGGGCAGCAGCATGCACAGCATCATTGCCAATAGCTTTTTCCATAGGCTTGTTTTCATGCGCATAACTCCTTTCCGTCACTCCATTGCCTGATAGACGCAAACGAGACGCAAATTGTCATCCGGCATCGTTCCATCCTCCGGGACGCCCTCCCAGCGCAGGAAGGTATAGCCGCTCAGGTCCTCCAGAACATACTGATCCAGGCTCAAGGCGGTGCCAGACAAGACAGAATTTTGTGTTGTTTGCAGCAAGTCGCCCGCGGCAGAACGATGCTCAATGGTCAGGGTGAAATAAGTTTCCTGGGGCAGTACCTGATACACCGCCCGAACTGTCAAATCGGCATCCGGCATGAGGTCCGTCAGACCCACCCAGCCCATGAACTCGCACCCTTCGATCGGTCTGTAAAACTGGTCGATGGGAATCTCCGACCCAGGCGCCAGCTGCATGGTTGCATCCTCCATGAAATCGAACGGAACGTCGTTCGTATCCACATACTTCACCGTCAGGGTACGAAGCGTTGGGCTTGCAGGGGTGGCGGTAGGCGTAGCTGTTGGTGTTGCCGTGGGTGTTGGCATAGGTGTCGGCGTTGCTGTTGGTGTGGGCGTAGGCGTCGGTGTTGCTGTTGGTGTGGGCGTAGGCGTAGGTGTCGGTGTTGCGGTAGGCGCAGGTGTTGCCTTCTTTTCCCAAATTGCTGTCAGGGTCAGGTCACTTGCAGGCATAATGTTGTCCGTGGCTCCGTCTGAGCGTGTCCAGCCCTTAAAGATATATCCACTTTTCTGAGGTGTGGCGACCTGATAGGCTGCACCAGCCTGTAGCTGCTGTGCAGGGAACAGCTCTGTAACGCCGTCTGAAGAAACGAAGCGCAGGGTAAATTTCTCCGGTTTGCTGGTTGCTGGAACGATATAGATCGGCTCCGAACGAATGGTACCTTTTTTACTCTCCACAAACAGCAACATGGTCTCGCGCATCCGACCTTCTCTAACAGCATTCTCCTGCGGCGCAATGGTCACAAGAATATCTCCGTTATCCACCCGGTAGCTGATGCCCACGTTGGACACCATGGTCTGTTTCTCCGAAAAATAGATCCATCCATCTGAAAAGGAGTCAAATTTGAGTTTGAATCCATCCAACGGATACTTTTCTCTAAACTGATCCCACCCACTGATACGGATGGTCTTGGTCGTGCCTGCCTCCACCTCCCGTTCCGTCCATGGTGCCGAGATTGACGAGAAGCGGCGAGGCGTAACGTCAGGATTTTCATAGGTGCGCTGCCCCAGGTAGACCGTTGTGCTGACATGCTCTTTTTCATTTGGGGAATTGAAGTACAGGTACGCCCAGGAGGACTCGATTTCCGAATAGACGGGTTCTGTCAGCGTCAGCAGCATTGTGCGCGCGTCGGTCTGCTCCATTTTAGCAATGTTCAGCACCCTTTCGCGTTCATTTTCATTGTATGTTTTCCGAAGCACGGAAAAATCTGCGGCTGTAATGCCTGCCGCATCCTCGAAGAACGTCACCTTGATCTGATCGTCTCCTACAACCTCTGCGGTCAGGGACTTATCCCGGACAATGACCTTTACCTGACCGATTATGTTGCCTCTTGCTCTGTCGGAGGTGCTCCTTTTTGCCTTGGCATACATGGTGATAACAGCTTCACCCACTTTGTTGCCCTTCACCATGCCGGTGGTCAGCCCTACGGCTGCAATATTTCTATTACTGGAATAAAAGCGAACTACATCCGTGGCGCTTGCAGGGGTCAGCACGGGCGTGATGGTATACGTTTTGCCGAGGCCCAGATAAATGGGATCCACATCGCTAGCCACGGCTGTGGCGCGCTGCAGCACTGTGAAGGTCTTGCTGGCAACAGCCTTGCCGGTTCTTCTATCCTTTGCGGTGATCTTTACCGTGCCGGGGCCAACAGCCCGCATTTTGCCCGTTGTCACGCCAATGGTGGCGATGTTCTTGTTGCTAGAATAATATTTTACCGACGCTCCCCTAACCGTCAGCGCATAGTTATGTCCCGCATACACCGTGGACGGGGCCGCTGCGCCGCTTTTCAGGGTGAGCCCGCTTTCGGCAAGCGCCAGCGTGGGAACAAGCTGCATCAGCAGCATCAGCGCAAACAGAACGCTTAGCAGGCCGGACAGTCTTTTCCGCATGGTGGTATCCCTCCTCCATCTACTCCATCTAAATGAAATGCCTGTATCCGAGCAGCGCAAGGCCATCGTGTACAGGCGCAAACATGGGGTTCCCGGGCCACCCGGCACCCTGCAAGAATTGAAAAAGGGCGGAAAAGGAAGCTCGAAAGAGCGGAGCGTGTGGCGTGGCGGATTACAGGACCGCAGGGGCCTGCACTGCGCCCGGGAACCGCCCCTATTGTATCGGAAAAAAAGCAGAAAAACAAGCTGTACTATGGTACAGGTAAAGGGTGTCGTCAAAGTGGCTGAGGCTACTTTGACGAAGAGGGCTTTCCAGCATGCGGCGGCCAAAGGATCGCCCCATGCTGCAAGGGCTTTTCTGCCGATCTGCGGCGGCTGTTTTCTCTGTGCCTTGCCTTTTGTCATTTTTCTCACAATTTGAAAAAATCCCCTATTCATTCCGTGGAAAATATGGTATACTGTATTGGACAATGGTTTACAACCTTGACTATCATCAGATAGGAGGAACCAATTCGATGCAATACACCAAGGAAGTTGAAGAAATGGTATGCGTCGCCAAGGGCCCCAATCACGGCCCGGCGCCCATCCCGGAAGAGGGCAAGTGGATTCAGGCCAAGGAGATTAAGGATATTTCCGGCCTGACCCACGGCATCGGCTGGTGCGCGCCCCAGCAGGGCTGCTGCAAGCTGACCCTGAATGTGAAGCAGGGCGTTATTCAGGAAGCGCTGGTGGAGACCATCGGCTGCTCCGGCATGACCCACTCCGCCGCCATGGCGAGCGAGATTCTGCCCGGCAAGACCGTTCTGGAAGCGCTGAACACCGACCTGGTGTGCGATGCTATCAACACCGCCATGCGCGAGCTGTTCCTGCAGATTGTGTATGGTCGTACCCAGTCCGCTTTCTCCGATGACGGTCTGCGCATCGGCGCTGGCCTGGAGGACCTGGGCAAGGGCCTGCGTTCTCAGGTGGGTACCATGTACGGCACCCTGGCGAAGGGCACCCGTTATCTGGAAATGGCCGAGGGCTATGTGCTGAAGATGGCCCTGGACAAGGATAACCAGGTGTGCGGCTATCAGTTCCTGTCCCTGGGCAAGATGATGGACGCCATCAAGAAGGGCATGAGTCCCAACGAGGCCTACGAGAAGAACATCGGCACCTACGGCCGCTTCAAGGCCGAGGACGGCGCGGTCGCCTGGATCGACCCCCGCAAGCAGTAAGTAAGGAGGTATGTGAAAATGGCTCTGTTTGAGAACTACGAAGGCCGCATGCCTCAGCTGCAGCCTGTTCTGGAAA
The DNA here is from genome assembly GCA_934631985.1 of uncultured Clostridia bacterium. GTDB lineage: Bacteria > Bacillota > Clostridia > Christensenellales > Aristaeellaceae > Egerieenecus. The sequence goes on from CAKTYE010000033.1 coordinate 6,909, forward strand.
AGTACGGCTTTGCTGACTGGGACGAGCTGAAGGCTTACAACAACAGCAAGGGCGTGGACGCTTACAAGATCGTCGAGGGCATTCAGCCCATCTGCTTTGAAAACGCGAAGTGGGCCTATGAGCTGGGCGCTGCCATCGCGCTGAAGAAGGGCGTAAAGACCGCTGCCGAGGCTGCTACCTGCATCGGCGAGGGTCTGCAGGCCTTCTGCATTCCCGGCTCTGTGGCTGACCAGCGTCAGGTTGGTCTGGGCCACGGCAACCTGGGCGCCATGCTGCTGGATGAGAAGACCGAGTGCTTCGCGTTCCTGGCTGGTCACGAGTCCTTTGCTGCCGCTGAGGGCGCTATCGGTATCGCCCGCAACGCCAACAAGGTCCGCAAGACGCCCCTGCGCGTCATCCTGAACGGCCTGGGCAAGGACGCTGCCATGATCATCAGCCGCATCAACGGCTTCACCTATGTGCAGACCAAGTATGATTACCTGTCTGCCGACGTGAAGGAAGACCATGCGCTGACCATCGTGCAGGAGACCAAGTACTCCGACGGCGAGCGCGCCAAGGTTCGCTGCTATGGCGCGGACGATGTGCGCGAGGGCGTTGCCATCATGTGGCATGAGGGCGTGGGCGTGTCCATCACGGGCAACTCCACCAACCCCACCCGCTTCCAGCACCCCGTTGCCGGCACCTACAAGAAGGAAATGATCGAGGCCGGCAAGAAGTACTTCTCTGTGGCTTCTGGCGGCGGCACGGGCCGTACCCTGCATCCCGACAACATGGCTGCGGGTCCTGCCAGCTACGGCATGACCGACACCATGGGCCGTATGCACAGCGATGCACAGTTTGCTGGCTCCTCCTCCGTGCCTGCGCACGTTGAGATGATGGGCCTGATCGGCATGGGCAACAACCCCATGGTCGGTGCAACTGTGGCTGTGGCCGTGGCGGTCGAGGAAGCACAGAAGGCCTAATTTAGGCTGGTTTTCACAAGGTTTTGCGACCTCATGCAGTCTTCGGATTGCATGAGGTCTTTTTATGCTTCTATACAACACCAGCCTATATCACCCAATGTGCCGCATATCCGCCAAAAGCCTCCCCTGCAAGGGGAGGGGGACCGCGTTAGCGGTGGAGGGGTTCTGTGGGCTGCCTGTCTATTGCTATTCCGCTTCTCCCTCCTAACCCCTCAGTCCCTTCGGGACAGCTCCCCTTTCAGGGGAGCCTTTTGGTGCGCAAACAATAAACGACACGGAAGTTCTGCTGGCTTCCGTGCCGTTTGTTTTCGCTTGCTCCACGCCAATGCGTGCACCCTCCAAAAGCCTCCCCTGCAAGGGGAGGGGGACCGCGTCAGCGGTGGAGGGGTTCTGTAGGCTGCCTGTCTATTGCTATTCCGCTTCTCCTACATAACCCCTCAGTCCCTTCGGGACAGCTCCCCTTTCAGGGGAGCCTTTTGGTGCGCAAACAATAAACGACACGGAAGTTCTGCTGGCTTCCGTGCCGTTTGTTTTCACTTGCTGCCTGTTTACTCCACGCCAATCCGTGTGCAGGGAACACGCCCCTGCACCAAATCGCTCAGGTGATGACGCGCATGCCCAATGATGACCGTTGTGCCGGTTCGGACGGATTCCAGCGCGTATTCCAGCTTGGCCTTCGCGCCGTTGGCCCCGGCGCGGCTTGCGCCCACGCAATTCTGCTGCAATGCGCACACCTTCGCTTCCACTTCCTCCACCGTCTTGCCCGTCACGTCCCGCACAAGGGTGCTGGGATCGCCAGGAACCTGATAAATGCCCTCGGTGGAGGTCATCAGCACCAGCATTTTCGCATGCACAAGACCCGCGATCACGGCGGCAGTCTCGTCATTGTCCACGCATTCATGGACGACATCGCCGTTTTGACGGCGGGCGGCAAGCTCCATCTTGCGGTTTTCCTCGTCGCTGACAGGATCGTTATAGTTTACGATCGGGATGGTCCCCTGCTTGGCGGCGCGAATCAGCAGCTTGCGGATATGCTCCCGCTTTTCCGGGTCGTTGAAGTGAGTATGCTCCACCAGCAGCTGGCGCACACCGTATTCCGGGGCAATAAACTGACGGTAATTCTGCATCAAAATGGACTGACCCTGAGCGGCGTAGTCCGTTTTGTCCTGCTCCGGGTCGCCGGTCAGCTCCTTGCCCGTGCGGCGAATGTAGTCCAGCCGCCCGATCTCCGTTGCACCGCTGGTCACCCAGATCATGCCCGGACGCAGCTCCCGCCCCAGCCGGGAGAAAATATTGTAGTCGATGTCCTGATCCTCCTTGCGAATCAGGGCCATGGAGCCGATCTTGCCGACCAGATCAAAGGTATAGTCCGCCATGGTTCACCCCTCCGTCAGTGTGTTCAGGTCGTTCATCCACTTGCCGCTGCGGAAGCGCGGGAGACCGATCAGCATTTTGATGATCTCCTCCACCGCCGTGCAGGCATAACACAGGTACACAGGCCAATGCAGCACCAGCGCGGCGACGCCCACCAGCGGCACGCCGACCAGCCACAGGGCGCAGGTATCCAGCAGCATGCTGAACACCGTATCGCCGCCCGCGCGCAGAATGCCCACCACGTTAATGCTGTTGATGGCGCGTATCCAGATGGTAAACGCGCCGATGGTCAGGCAAATGACTGACAGCGCCTTGGCCTCGTCCGATACGTTGAACGCGCCCACCAGCGCGCCCTTCACCGCCATTTGCACCACGCCCATCACCAGCCCCGCAGCAATGCAGGCACAGAGCATCCGCTGGGCCGTGAGTCGTGCGCCCTCCTTGTCCCCGGCCCCCAGGTGATTGCCCACCAGAATGGCAGAGCCGTTCATCAGGCCGTAGATCATGGTGAAAATAAGCTGGTCCACCGTGTTCACAATGCCGATTGCTGCCACGGCAGCATCGCCCAGTCGACCGTAGAACACGCTGTACATGGAGGTACCCATGCTCCACAGGCCCTCGTTCGCCACCACGGGAAGCACGGTTTTGAAAAAGCGCGTCATGTAATCCCGGTTGGGCAACTTCCAGTCGCTCCAATGAAAGGCGGAGGGCAGGCGCTTGGCGTAGGAAAAGCTGACATTGATGGTCAGCGACACTGCCGAGGAGATCAGCGTAGCGATCGCCGCGCCGCGAACCCCCAGCGCAGGCAGGCCCAGCCGCCCGAAAATCAGCAGATAGTTCAGCACCACGTTGGTGAGGATGGAGCAAAGGCCCGCCGTCATGGGGATGACCGTCTGCCCCGAGGCCTTCATGCAGGTGCTGTATACATTATCAATGGCAATCAGGAAAAAGCCTGGCGCCACCATCGTCAGGTATTGCAGGGCATAATCAAAGCTCTCGCCGCGTGGCAGGAAGATGCCCACCGCCGTCTCCGGGGCCGCTAGCGCAAAGCCGCAGAACAGCGCCGCCAGCGTCAGCCCAATGCGGAAGCACAGCCCCATGACCCGGCGCATGGCGGGAACGTCCTTCGTTCCCCAGTGCTGGCTGAAAAAGATGCTGCACCCCGACCCTGCGCCAAACAGGAACAGCTGGAACACAAACACATAGCGAGTGGCCTGCGTCACCGCCGCATAGGGCGCATCGCCCAGTTGACCGATCATCACCCCGTCGATGATGTTCAGGGACGCAGACAGCAGGTTCTGAATCACAATGGGCAGGCAGACCACCAGCAGCTTGCGGATAAAGGGCTTATCCCAACGAAGGATGGGGGAAGAAAATAAGTGCATGGGAGACTTCCTTTCCGTAGAGGTAGCGCGGTTTTCCCCATCATGAGGGGAAAGCCGCATCCGGCTTTGCCTGCTTTATCATACATCTTATGCAGGCGCTTCGCAAGGGCCGAAAACCTGTACGGAAAGAGAAATTCCACTTATTTATCATTAGTACGCTTACGCCTTTCTCCCACCCTGCCGCTGCTGGCTTGCCTGACGAAACTGCGTGGGCGACATGCCCAGCTCATTTTTGAACACTGTGGCAAAATACGTTGCCGACTGAAAGCCACAGGCCTGGGCAATGTCCTCGATGGTGCGGGCCGTGGTGCGCAGCAGCAGCCGTGCGCGGGTCAGGCGCTGCTGGCGGACATAATCCCTGAAGGTGCAGCCCACCAGCTCGCGAAAAATCTCGCACAGGTGGCACTTGCTGAGATACACCGCCTCGCTGACCGCGCTGAGGGACAGGTCGCCGTCCAAATGGGTCTGCACATAGGCGCAGGCCTTTTCAATGTGGGTGCGGCTTCCCTGATTCGCGCGGATCGCCGCATCATAGGCCATAATGATACGGTCTCCCGCCTGAAACACATCGGGCATATCGTGAACGCCCTGCACAGGGACACGGTTGTCATAGCAGCAGGCCGTCAGCGAAAGATTCAACTGATACTGCAAATAATTATACAGTCCGCGGTTCAGCGAGGTCAGCAGAATAAACGCCTGCTCGATGCCCAGCGGCCCATGCAGATGCACCAGCCGATCCACCTGATGATGGAACAGCGCCTTGGCAACCTCTGCATTTTCCAGCACAAGCGCCTCGCAAACCGCATGCTGATTATACAGCAGCTCCCAATAATCCATGCTTTCCGGGCGCGCGGCGGGACATACTGTCATTGCTTTTCCAGACTTCCTTTCGTATAACCATCCAAATATTTCAAAGAATCATTCAAAGAATTTGAGTTCTCAAACCGTTATGCAGCATGCTATACTTTCCGCTGTGATGCGGTATGCTGCACCCAACGGTTAAGGAAAACTAACCATTGGTGCATCCCGTATTGTAGTCCACGCCGGGGCCGCTGTCAAGCGCTGGACTGGAAAACAAAGCGGCGGAAGGAGCATGGACCTTGAGGAAAATTGCGATCTACGGCAAGGGCGGTATCCGCGGGTAATCTTCGTGGTGGCCTCCTCGGTATCGGCAGTCATCGGCACCGACCTGCAAGGCGTTTGCGCCTACATGCAGGAAAAGGTCAACGCTCGGCTGATCGCCTTTGAGCAGGGCGGCTTTCGGGGCGACTACAGCGTGGGCATTCAGGCGGCCTATCGCCTGCTGGCGCAGGACGTTGCCGAAGCGAACGTTCCCCGCAAGGCCGGAACGTACAACATTCTTGGCGCGTCCGCTGGCTCCTTCCGCATGGAAAGCGATGTGCGGGAGATCGAGCGTCTGATGCGGGAGGCCTTCGGCATGGAGCTGAACGCCTGCCTGTGTCTGGACACCAGTGTGGAGAAGATCCAGCAGATGGGCTGTGCCGAGATCAATTTGGTGCTGCGGGAGGAAGCCGTTCCTGCCGCCCGTATCCTGACCCAGAAGTGCGGCACGCCCTTCCTGCTGGGTGCGCCCTACGGCTATGCCGGGACGCTGGCCTGGCTGGAAAAAATCGGGCAGCAAATTGGGCGCGAGGCCTCCCCCGCCCTACGCGCCGCTCTGAAAAAGCGTGCCATGGAGGTCATGCAGTATCGCATGTACGGCATGATGCTCAAGGTCAACAAGCCGCAGGTCGCCCTCTTTGGCGATGCGCCCATGGTCACGGGCATGAGCAGCTTTATGGACGAGCTGGGCTTCCCTGTGGTGACGAAGATCAGCCGTCACAGTCTGCGGCTCTATGAGACTGCCGATCCTTCGGTTCGCTATCTGCCGGAGGAAAAGGATCGCATAGCAGCCATGCAGGCGCTGCACCACACGCTGGTGCTGGCGGACGATGTTTCGAAGCGCCTGCTGGCGAAGGACAATACCTTCCTGCGGGTCAGCATGCCGCTGGTGGACGGTGCGCAAATCGCCACGCATCTGCCCTTCATGGGACCGCGCGGTGCGGATTTTATCCTGGAAGCTGTGGAAGTTTATTTAGAGACGCTGCGATAAGGAGGCATACATCATGAAGGTACAAGTCATTTATTCCAGCCTTTCTGGCTGCACCCGTCGGGTGGCGGAGGGCATTTACAATGCGCTGCAGGTGCAGGACAAGTCTCTGCACGACCTGGCTCAGGGTGAGCCTGTGCTGGACGGGGATGTTGTACTGCTGGGCTACTGGGTAGACCGCGGCGGCCCCAACGCGCAGATGAAGGCGTTCATGGAGAAGATCGAAGGCAAGAAGGTTGGCGTCTTCTGCACGCTGGCCTACTGGGCTGACTCCAACCATGCGTATCAGTCGCTTGCGAACGGTGCGGCGCTTGTGAAGGAAAAGAACGTACTGCTGGGCGGCTATGTCTGCAACGGCACGATCTCGCAGGCGATGATCGACCGTTTCCGCAGCATGGGCTCCACCGGCCCGCACAGCGCCTCGCCCGAGAACGAGGTGCGCTGGGAGCTGATGAAGGATCACCCCACGCCCTGCGAGATCGCACTGGCAGCCGAGCGCTTCAATGAGCGTCTGGCGCTGCTGGAGCGCATGACAGAGAAGGGGCTGGCTTATCCGGCGATCAATTTGTAATTTTTTAAGGTGTGCTTGCACCCAGCGGAGGGATTCGCTGGGTGCTTTTGTTTTGTACAGGAAGGTATAAGCCATATTGAGCGCAACCAATCTGCAAGCAGACTTTTCTTGCAGCGTAGCCAGCGTCTGTTTTCCAAAACATAGAGGGAAAAGTGCATTGAAAAAGATACAAAGGTCAAAGAGGGAAATAGGCCTGAATATCGAATATAGCCGACGAAAGATGTTAGGCAATGAAGTAAACACTCCGGCGATATGAAATTACAGGCACAGCTTGCGAATGAATCAAAACCAGCAATGGCAGTGCCTCGTAATCTGCCGCGACGGTAGAAGCGCAAAGATACCTATTGTCATTGATGTGTTCGATACCTTAAATGATCCATCGGCGACCTATATTGTAAATTAACTGGGGGGTACATATTAAATGGGATTGTCGTTCAATAACCTTCATGTGCATTTGTATCGCAGACCGACCACGGATGAAGTCGAGCATATTGCTGCTATCATGACTGAAGGAATGTCACTTTGCAAGGTTGAAGATGCTCACGAAGCGGACGTCAAGGTATCTGTGATCGTTAGTGCAGATAGTCAATGGACAACTGTTCTAGCTGATTCCATGGATGAGGATTTGGATGTACAGCTGGAAAAAGTAAAACAGCTTTCCAAGGGGCTAAAAGCACAGACGCTTGCTGTCGCTTGTTTTGATAGTGACTATCTTTGTCTAAACATGGTAGACGCCATCAAACAAGTAGACATTTGGGCTGCCTGTGGTCGCTTTCCTTATGGGAAAGTGCCAAGAAGGAGTAATATAGCGGCTTGGAGATTATACGTTAAGGATGGAAATCATTTCAAAGAAGAAATGAAGCGGGCCTATGTATGTGCTGAGGATTGTCTTCATGGCATCGCTGATGATCTGTCCATTTCATCTTCACAATTATTTTGTATGGACGATAACGTTCCGGCTGACTGTGAACGTTTTGATTTTTATTACAAGATGGATGGCGATGGAGAGCAAGCTCCCCCCTGTTTTAAGCTTTACATGCCTTCTGCCCCTTACTATTATTTTAGTGCTCCACAGCTAGTTTCCTTCGTAAACCAAGGCTCGGCGTCAAAAGGTGTGATGGTCTTTTTGACTGGGGCATGTATCACCGAGCATCGGGTAACAATTGAAAAAATCGAGCTTCAATATGGCTATGATCCGCATTTGCCCCTGGGCTGGAACTTCTGTCCTGTTGAACTGAAAGAGATAACGTTCGCAAATGATGTGACAGGATTGGCTGGCGAATGTCCCGATTTTCATATCCCTGCTGCAGTTAGAGAAGACTTGCCGCTAAAAAAGAGAATGGATCTTGAGTCCCAGCGTGAGATTGGCGTCAGGTTCAAGCTTACTCCATGTAACGATATTGAAGCATATGGACCTCTGCAGGTCACGCTGATCCCGCTTAAGAATTTCCCCGGGCAGTGCGCACATGTGATGGTTTCTCTATCTGAATGGAAACAGCAACAGGCAGAAGATGATTCACAGTGAAAGGAAAAAATTTCTGTCGCAGCCTTCTTCCTGGCTTATATGCTTTGCCGGGCCGTGCTTTCATGATTTTTAATCATTACGGTTGAAACAATCATAGCTTTCCCTCCTCCAAAACAAAAACGCAGGAGCGGCCCTTCCCCCACGCCTTACTCGTAGGTTCTTCCGCTCCTGCGTATTTGTTATGCCGTTTTTTACTTGTTCTCCTCAGCCTTTGCCTCGGCTTCCTTGGCGGCCTTCGCAGCCATGGCTGCCTTGATCTTCGCTTCCACCTCGGGAGAATACTTCTTCTCCGCAGGGGCGGCGGGTGCTTCAGGCTTCACTGCCAGCACCTCGGCGGGCGTGGTGCCGATCTTGGCATAGTTGTCGCGGGTATGCTCGCGCACCTTCATGGTGATGCACTTCTTGGGGCACTTCTCGGCGCACTTGCCGCAGCCGGTGCAGGCATTAGTGATCACATGAGGCTGCTTCACCTTGCCCACAACTGCCTCAAACTGGCACTGGCGCTTGCACATGCCGCAGCCGATGCAGGCGTCCTGATCGATCTCGGCGATCTTGCGCGCATCCCAGTCTGCCCACATGGCGTCGGTGGGACACACCTCGGCGCACATCATGCAGCCGCGGCACTTGTCCATGTCGATCTTCGGCAGATGGTTGACCATGGTGATCGCGTCAAACTTACAGGCCACCGCGCAGCGCTCGCAGCCGATGCAGCCGATGCGGCAGTTGTCGCTGACCACATGGCCCTCGTCGGCGGCGCGGCACAGCACGCGCACGGGACGGGTCTCAGGCTGAAGCTCCAGCACATGCTTGGGGCAGGCTTCCACACACTTGCCGCAGCTCTGGCACTTATCAGGGTCCACCACGGCGAGATGGCGGTTCTCGTCGATGTGGATCGCGTCAAAGGGACAAACCTTCACGCAGGTGCCAAGGCCCAGGCAAGCGTATTTGCAGGAGCGGTAGCCGTCGTTCACAAGGCTGGCGGCTACGCAATCCTGAATGCCGGTGTATTCAAACTTGTTTTTGCAATGAAGATCGCCGCCCTGGCAAACCACCGTGGCGACCTTCTTCACGCTGGAGGTATCTGCTTCCACGCCCATGATGGACGCGACCTTCGCAGCGACCTCTGCGCCGCCCACGGGGCAGGCATTCACAGGTGCCTTGCCCGAGGCGATTGCATCCGCACAGCCGTCGCAGCCCGGGAAGCCGCAGCCGCCGCAGTTTGCGCCGGGCAGTACTTCACGCACCGCGTCCCGCTTGGGATTGGAGGGAACTGCAAACAGCTTCGACGCGCCGGTCAGCAGCAGGCCGAACAGCAGTCCCATGGCGCCCAGGACAAGGGCAGCCCACAAAATTTCCATGTATTTCTCCCCCTTATTTGATGAGGCCGCCGAAGCCCATGAAGGACACAGCCATCAGGCCGGCAGTAATCAGCGCACCGGGGAAGCCGTCCATCCACTTGGGCATACGGCTCAGCGCCAGGCGCTCGCGGATACCAGCCATCAGCAGCAGCGCAAGGGTAAAGCCCAGAGCCGCGCTGCAGCCGCTCAGGGTGCTCTCCAGCAGGTTATACCCGCTGTCGGAGTTCAGGATCGCCGCGCCCAGCACCGCGCAGTTGGTGGTGATGAGGGGCAGGTACACGCCCAGTGCCTGATACAGCGAGAAGCTCAACTTCTTCAGCGCCATCTCCACCACCTGCACCAGCACGGCGATGACCAGAATGAATGCGATGGTGCGCATGTACATCAGGTTCAGCGGCACCAGCAGAAAATGCTCCACCAGCCAGGTCATGAAGGAGGCCAGGGTCATGACGAAGGTCACAGCCATGCCCATGCCCAGGGCGGTATCCACCTTCTTGGAAACGCCCAGGAAGGGGCAAATGCCCATGAACTTGTTCATGACGTAGTTATTCACCAGAATGGAGCCGATCAGAATCGTAAGGTAGGTATTCATCAGGCCAGCTCCTCCTTCTTCTTTTCCTGACGCTTGGCAATAGCCTTGCGCAGGGTGTTCACCAGGATCAGCAGAATGCCCAGGGTAATGAAGCCGCCGGGAACCTTCAGCATGATCGCCATGGGTTCATAGGACGCAGGCATCACCTGTGTGCCGAAGATCGTGCCGCTGCCCAGCACCTCGCGGATCATAGACAGGATGGTAATGGCGCAGGTGAAGCCCAGGCCCATGCCCAGACCGTCCGCAATGGAGGGCAGGGGCGGGTTCTTGAAAGCAAAGGCCTCTGCACGGGCAAAGATGATGCAGTTCACAACGATCAGGGGGATATACACGCCCAGTGCGTCGCTCAGGGAAGGCAGATACGCCTTCAGCAGCATCTCAATGATGGACACGAAGGAAGCGATGACCACGATAAACGCAGGGATGCGGATACGGTCGGTGACGATGTTCCGCAGCAGGGAAATCAGCAGGTTGGAACACATCAGCACCACCGTGGTCGCCAGACCCATGCCAATGCCGTTGATGGCTGCCGTGGTCACGCCCAGGGTGGGACACATGCCCAGCATCAGCACAAAGGTGGGATTTTCAACGATCAGACCGTTCAGGAAAACCTTCCAGAAGCTCTGGTTCTGCTTATCAGCCATGCTTCTTCACCTCCCCAAAGGCTTTGGGCATGGTATACTTGTCGATCAGGGGCGTCGCAACGTTCATCAGCAGGATGGCGAAGGAGCATCCCTCGGGATAGGAAGCATATGCGCGGATGACAAACAGGAAGATGCCGCAGCCCACGCCCATGATGATCCGGCCCAGGTTCGTCACCGGGCTGGTGGCGTAGTCCGTCGCCATGAAGAATGCGCCCAGGAACAGACCGCCGGACAGGATCTGGTACAGCGCCATTTCCGCGCCGTCCTTGATCAGGTAGCACACGAACACCGTCGCAATGAAGGTGACGGGAATCTTCCAGTCGATGATGCCGCGAACGATCAGATACACGCCGCCCAGCAGCAGCGCCAGCTTGCAGGTCTCGCCCAGTACGCCGGGAACGTTGCCCAGGAACAGGTCCATCAGGTTCACGCCCTCCACCGTACCCTTGCCCAGGAAGTTCAGGGGCGTGGCGGAGGAGGTCACATCGGTCATGAACCGGGTCACGGGATAGCTGGTCATCAGGCTGGACCAACTCACAAACAGGATGGCACGGGCCGCCAGCGCGGGGTTCATGAAGTTGCTGCCGATGCCGCCGAACATCTGCTTCACCAGAATGATGGCGATGATCGCGCCGACCACAGCCACCCAGATGGGCGCGTTGGCAGGCAGGTTATAGGCCAGCAGCAGGCCGGTCACCACGGCGCTCCAGTCGCCCACGGTCACCTTCTGCTTGTTCAGCTTGTTCCAGCAGAACTCCGCCAGCACGGCGGTCACCACGCTCGCCGCGATCAGCGCGGCAGCGCTTGCGCCGAACAGGATGATGGCGGCAATGCCCGCGGGGGCCAGCGCCAGGCACACCTCCTGCATAATGCGGCGTGTGGTCACTTTGTCTCTCAGGTGCGGCGAAGAAGAAACCGCAAGATTCTTCTGCATGTTAACCCTCCTTCTTGGCTTCGGCAGCCTTCGCAGCCTCGGCGGCCTTTGCAGCTTCCGCAGCCTTGGCGGCGGCAGCGGCCTTGCGGCGGCGGTCGCCCTCAATGCGCTTGACAACGCGGATGCTCTGGGTCAGCTGACGCTTGGCGGGGCACACGAAGGTGCAGCAGCCGCACTCGATGCAGTTCATCGCGCCGGCGTTCGCCGCATCGGTGTAGCGCTCTGCGCGCATCAGGGAATCCAGCTTGGCGGGGGCCAGGTTCATGGGGCAGGCCCGCATGCAGCGTCCGCAGCGGATGCAGGCGCTTTCTTCAGGCTCCACGGCCTCGCGGCCCAGGCACAGCACACCGGAGCAGCCCTTAGTCACGGGAATGTCGGTACGGGAGATCGCCATACCCATCATGGGGCCGCCGCTCAGCAGCTGCTTCACGCCGTCCTCCATGCCGCCGGCTGCGTCGATCAGGTGACTGATGGGGGTGCCGATGCGCACCAGGAAGTTGCTGGGCTTGTTCACCAGACCGCCCACGGTGGTCACGCGCTCCACCAGCGGACGACCCGTGCGGATGGCCCGGTCAATGGCGTAGCAGGTACCGACATTGGCAACGACCACGCCCACATCCAGGGGCAGGCCGCCGCAGGGGACCTTGCGCTTGGTGGTGGCGTAGATCAGCTGCTTTTCACCGCCCTGCGGATAGCGCACGGGCAGGCCGCGCACCTCAATGCCCTCGGCGCTTGCGGCGGCAGAGGTCATGGCGGAGATCGCGTCGGGCTTGTTGTTCTCAATGCCGATGATGGCCTTCTTCACATCAAGGGCCTTCATCATCAGGCGGATGCCGTCAATGATCTCGGCGGCATGCTCCAGCATCAGCCGATGGTCGGCAGTCAGGTACGGCTCGCACTCCGCGCCGTTGATGACGAACATCTCGATGGTCTTGCCCTTGGCAGGGCTGATCTTGACAGAGGTCGGGAATGTTGCGCCGCCCAGACCCACGATGCCCGCGTCCCGAACGATCTGCTGCAGCTCCGCAGCGGACAGGCTTTCGGGATGGTCGGTGGGCGACAGCTCCACCCACTCGTCGTGGTAATCGTTATCAATGATGATGGCCATGGACTGGTTGCCGTTGGCCAGGATGCAGGGCTGCAGATCCACCACCGTACCAGACACGGACGAATGGACGGGCGCGGACATGAAGCCGCCTGCCTCGCCGATCAGCTGACCGACCTTCACATGGTCGCCCTTTTGCACAAGCGCCTTGGCGGGAGCGCCAATATGCTGCGACAGCGGGATGATGACCCGCGGCGGCGCGGCGAGCGTCTCAATGGGATTCAGCCCATTGACCGCCTTGCCATTCTTGCCCTCGTGGGGATGGATTCCCCCCGGAAACAGACGTGAACCAAACACGGAAAAAGGTCCCCCTTCCCAATGCCCTTTCCTAGGACGGAAGGGGCATCTTCAATATGGAAAATGGTGATAGCACAGCTTTCATTATAACATATTTCCGCCCGTTGTGAAGGGGGAGAATGGAAGATTTTCATAGAAAGATACGGAAAACAGCGTTCTTTTGTGTTCGAACGCCGCAGTTAAAGTATTCAAACGCATAGTCGCTATGCCTTGTTTGCTTGTAACAGGATGGAAAAGATTGGTGTTTGTTAAGAAAGCAACGATCTTGTGCTATCGCACTTATCGTCTCCGCAGCGTTCTCCACAAAAGTCCCCCGCCCCAGGCCAGGTTCACGCACTGCCCCGCCATCAGTGCCAGCGCCGCGCCGAACAGCCGCAGGCGCGGCAGACGCGCCCACCAGGCCGTCAGCACCAGCGCCGCGCAGGAGGCCAGCACCGTTCCCGTCAGCATGCTGCGCTGCCTGCCCAGCCCCGCCAGCATGCCGCATATCACCTGGTGCAGCGCGAAGATCACCGTCAGGGGCGCCATCAGGCGCACCAGCGGTGCAAGGGCCGGCTGATGATACAGCGTCCCGCTGATCCACTCCGCGCCCAGGAACAGTGCTGCGCTGCACAGCACGCCCGCCATCCCGGCCCAGCCCAGCATGCGCCGTACCGTCCTGCGCAGCTGACATGCATCCTCCTCCCGCCGGGAAACCGCCGGAGAAGCCACCATGCCCAGCGCCCCCGTAAACACCGATGGGAGCATCAGCAGCGGCATCGCCATGCCGCTCAGCAGCCCCATTTGGCTGGTCGCCGCCGAGGCGCTCAGCCCGGACAGCCGCAGACATGCAGGCAGCAGCACCGCGTTCAGCGCCCGCGTTCCCGTGACGCACAGCCGGGAAAGCATCGCCGGGGCGCAAAGCTGAAACAGCTCCTGCTGCAAGGCCCGGCTGGGTTCCGTGCGCAGCCTGGGCAGGTGGCTGGCCCTGCGCATCATGCTCACTGCGCACAGTGCTGCCAGCCCCTCCGCCGCCTGTGGAGCCGCGGCCCGCCAGGCCAGCGGCACACCCGTCAGCGCCGCCAGCAGCACCAGCGACAGCGCAAACCGCACAGTCTGCTCCGTGGCTTCGCACAGTGCAGGCAGCCGGGTATCCTCCCGCCCGTAATACCAGCCGCAATACACGCTGCAAAGTCCCAGCAGCGGGATCGCGGGCGCAGCGCACACGATGCCCGGCAGCGTCCGCACATCCCCCAAAAGACGTGCCAGCAGCGGTGACAGCACCAGCAGCAGCGGCGTTACAATGCGCGCAATGCGCAGTACCAGCGCCCGTCCCGCCAGCAGCACCTGGCGCTGATCGCAGGCAGGATGCTTGGCAGTCAGGCGACTCATGGCAGCGGGTGTACCTGAGGTCACGGGGGTCAGCGCCAGCATGCTCACCGCGGCGGTCAGCTCCATTACGCCCAGCGCTTCCGCGCCCATGCACCGCGCCAGCGCCAGCCGCAGCAGAAAGCCCAAGCCCCGTGTATATCCGTTTGCCATCGCCAGGATCGCCGTCTGTTTTTTCAAGCTTGCCGCCACACGCGCCACCATCCCTTCGCGGGAGGATATGCAGCCCCCGTCGCGTGTTTGACACCCGCGCGGAAAAACGATATAATGCAGGCAAAGAAACAGCCCGCGCAAGCCGCGTCAGCAGGAGGTTTTGCCAATGAACAAATGGGATGACCGCTTTATGGAAATGGCTCACGTCATTGCCGGATGGACAAGCTGCTTCCGGCCCGGGCGGGCCATCGGCTGCGTCATTGTGAAGGACAAGCGCATTATGACCACGGGCTACAACGGTGCTCCCGCGGGTCTGCGCACCTGCCGGGAGCGCGGCGAGTGCATGCGGGATCGTTTGAACATTGCCTCCGGCACACGGGCAGAGCTGTGCTACGCCATCCATGCCGAACAGAACGCCATCATTCAGGCGGCGAAGCTGGGCGTTTCCATTGATGGGGCGACGCTTTACTGCACCCATCAGCCTTGCAGCGTTTGCGCCAAGATGATCATCAATGCGGGCATTCAGCGGGTGGTTTATCAGGAAGGGTATCCCGACCAGTTTTCACTGGCGATCTTCAAGGAAGCCGGGGTACGTTTGGAACAGTATACGCCTGGGGAATGAGAGGACGGCGGGGAGGCGGCCTTTCTAAGAAAGGCCCCTCCCCGCACCCCACCCGGAAAGTAGCTGGGGGGAATATAGCTGATAGCTGCTTTTTGAGCGTATGGCAGATAGGCGGTTGACGGCTTCGGATGTGGGAATGGCGTACCGCGGCGCGGGGTATATTCTCAGCCCGCTGCGGCGGACAGCTCCTTCTGCGGAAGGAGCCAAGGGGGACGTTTTCCTTCGACTTGGATGCAAAAAAAGACAGCTTACGCTGCTTTTTTCCCGTTTTGCCGCTTTTTCGGCGCGTTGCTTAGGGCCGCGCTCCCCCTATTCCTTTTTCATAATGATCTTCGGGAGGGAGCGCGAGAGATGTGCTTTTAGGGGAGCAGCGTGCCATGACGCGGTACGATGGCGAGGGGATTTTGTGCCAGCTGCGAAGTGTAAAAATCGAAGGTTTACTGGATGTAAATCGAGATTTTTACACAAAGCAGATGGTGCAAAAGCGCCCGCCAGCGTTGCCGCGGCATGGTGCGCTGTTCCCCTAACCCAGAAGCAGCCTCCCTCGCATCACTTACCGTTTATTCCTTCGGATTTGGCTCGGTGCCTACGCACCAGCCGCGAAGCTTGTTGACGGTGCGCTCTACTGCGTCCTTGGCATCGCCCCAGGGCTTGTCCTGGTTGCGGTAGTCGAATTTGAGGGTGAACCACTCAATGTCTTTTTCGGTGCGAGCGAGGTTGTCGCGGGTCAGGCGGGCGATCAGCTCCACAAAGGGACTGACCAGCTTCGCGGGCAGGAACTCTGTGCAGCGCTCCAGCAGCAGCGCCGCATCGGGCAGACAAAAGCCCTTCGAGGCCTCCAGCTTCGCGCGGAACTCCGCGTCATGCTCGTACAGGTGAAAGAACGTCGCCACATAGCGATCCATGTTCGCGTTCAGGCTGTCGCACAGAATGCAGCTGTGCGCCGTCGCCGCCATCTCCCCGGCAGCGGCCTCCAGTTCCTTCTTCGCGGTCTGTCCCTTGGAGGAAAGCCGCGCCACCAGCGAGCTGTCTGTGTAGGTCTTTGCTGCCTTCATCGCCTTATCAAGGGGCTTTTCCAGCCGCTTCTCCGTTTCCTTGAGATGGGTATGCAGCATCAGCGCATGGCCCAGACGATTGCCCGCCGCAAACAGCATCACCTGATGCCGGGCGCAAAAGCCCTTTTCATTCACCTGTACACGGGTGTCCGGCTCCATCACCGATGCACCCAGATAGCGCTCCACCTCGCCTAATTCCAGCTTGCGCCGCAGCGCGCACAGGGGGCATTCCCCCTCCAGCTTCACCGCATCCCATACGGGAATGGTATCGATATGATAACGCATAAGCCGCCCCTCCTGATCGTCAATGTATCTGCATGGTAACACAAACCGCGCGGCTTGACAAGCGCATACCCCGCCGCCCCCGCGCATAGGCTTCTCCAGCACAAGGAGGGATGACCATGCAGCGCAGACGACGGACGGAACACCATCGCACCTACCCGCGAAGCGGCTTTGGCACACGAGCGCTACTGGCGCTCTCCGCACTGGTGCTGCTGACGGGACTCATCAGCCGCTTCACCGGCACTGACGGCCTGACTGCCACTGTGCTGACCACCGCCAGCCCCACACCCCTGACCGTCGCCTTTGATGAGACGGTGGAAAGCCGCACCCTGTCCCTGGACGCGGAAACGTGGTACTGCCTGCAAAGCGGCATTTTCAGCACAGAAGACGCCGCCCGGGAGAAAAGCGCCGTCTACCAGGATCGCGGCGCACCGGGATATGTGGTCCCCGATGGCGAAAAGTTCCGCGTACTGCTCTGCGCCTATGCCACACGGGAGGAAGCGCAGGCCGTGCGCGAAAAGCTGGCAAGCCAGCAGAATGTGGACACCTATGTGTATGAAATGACCTGCCCCGACCTGCGCTTGCAGCTGACAGGCATGCGCGGTCAATTGGATGTGCTGGACGCGGCTGAAGCCCTGCTGCCCGCGCTGGCACGTCAGTGGCGGGACGCAGCACTGGCCGTGGATCAGGGGCAAATGACCCTGACCGAGGTCACCGCACTGGCGGCGGAGCAAGCCGAGCAGTGCCAGGTCATGCGTTCCACCTTTGTGGAGCGCTTCACCGCTCCCCTGCCGCCCCTGGCCCAGCAGCTTCAGGCCCTCTTGCAGGAGTCAGAAGCCTCGGCGCAGCGGGTACGCACCGCTGCTGAGCGCGACCTGACCCACGCCTCGGCACAAATGAAAATGGAAGCCCTTGCAGGCCATCAGGCGCTGAAGGCCGCCCGCGAGGCCCTGCTGAACCCATAAACAGAAAGGAATGCACAGGATGACGCTGAGAGAGATTGCACACATATTGGATGCAGAGGTGCTTACCGGCGCGGACAAGCTGGACATGGAGGCCGTCACTGCCTGCGGTTCCGATCTGATGAGCGACGTGCTGGCCTTTGTGAAGGACCGCACGGTGCTGATCACCGGGCTGGTCAACGCCCATGTCATCCGCACGGCGGAAATGCTGGACCTGATCTGCGTGGTGTTTGCCCGCGGCAAGCGCCCCGGCCCGGATATTCTGGCGCAGGCGGAGGAGATCGGCCTGCCTGTGCTGGCAACCTCCATGACGACCTACACTGCCTGCGGCGAGCTGTATCTGCACGGCCTGCCCGGAACAAAAGCCAAAGGAGTGCAAGCATGAGCGAGGTACGCATCCGTGAGGTCTATCCCATCACCGCCGGAGCTTATGAGACTGCCGGCGAGGCTTCCGCGTCCATCAAGCGCAAGCTGAAGCAGCTGGGCGTGGACAGCACCGTGCTGCGCCGCATTTCCGTGGCAAGCTATGAGGTGGAGCTGAATCTGGTGATCCACTCCATGGGCGGCACGCTGACGCTGACCATGGATCCTGAGCAGATCACGCTGATTTCGAAGGACGTTGGCCCGGGCATTCCTGACCTTGAACGCGCCATGACCGAGGGCTATTCCACCGCCAATGAGGAAGCCCGTTCGTTGGGCTTTGGCGCTGGCATGGGTCTGCCGAACATGAAGCGCAACGCTTCTACCTTTGAAATTCAGAGTCAGCCCGGAGTTGGTACAAATATCGTCATGGGCTTCAAGCTGCATGGCGACTGATTTTCCACTTTTCGTCCCCGCACTGTGAAAGCCTTGTGGAAAACACAGCCACTGCACACTTCCTCAGTCTATCCCCCTCCAACCAAAAGTCTCCCTCCGCAGAGGGAGGACAGCCGCCTTGAGGGCGGCAGGAGGACACTCTCTCAAGCCGCATCTTCCCGTCCTCCAACAAGAGGTTTTCGCGTCTGCGGACGCGACCAGGGCTTTCCGCTCGCCCTGGACCTTCGGACCACATGCTTCTATATAGGAACCCCAACAAAGAGCTTTCGCGTCTGCGGACGCGACCAGGGCTTTCCGATCGCCCTGGACCTTCGGGACACATGTTTCTATTTAGGAACCCCAACAAAGAGCTTTCGCGTCTGCGGACGCGACCAGGGCTTTCCGATCGCCCTGAACCTTCGGTTCCCCCAACACAAAAAGGCCGTGCCATACGCACGACCTCTTTTTTTTATGGTCTTCGGGAGGGAGTGCGAGGGAGGTGCTTCCGATACAGAAGCAGCCTCCCTCGCAGTTATCCCAAAGTCTCTTACTTCGCAAACTCCTCGGCGAAGAAGTCCGCCACAGCGTTCGCAACCAGGTTGCGCACGGTGTCATCCTCGCTGTAGAAGCCGTAGCCGTGACCCTCGCCGGTGGCCTCAACGGTCTTGGCGTTCAGGGCATCCGCAACAGCGGCGGACACCGCGGGATTCACAGCCTCGTCATCGGTACCCCAGATGACCAGCGCGGGACCCTGATACTTGGAAGCAGCATCCTCGATCAGGTTCGGATACTTCTCCAGATCCTCAAACCACTTGGCGCTCAGCTCCTGCACCTGACCATAGATGGTGGTGAATGTCACAAAGCCGTTGGCTTCCGCCTCAGCCTTCATTTCAGCAAACTTCTCAGCACCGCCGAACAGGTTCTTCAGGTCCTCGGTGTCCGCAGCGGGAGCCAACAGCGCAATCGCGTCGGGGGTTGTACCCTCGTTCACCAGCTCCAGCACAATACGGCCGCCCATGCTGTAGCCGAACAGACCCAGCTTGGTGACGGTGCCGGGCAGCTGAATGGCGTTCAGCACGTCTTCCTTCATGTTGGTCATGCAGTTCTCCTGGAAGCTCTCGGTGCTGTCACCGCAGCCGGGGAAGTCCACACGGATGGAAGCAATGCCCTTGGCAGCCAGCGCATCCGCGATGGCCTTGAAGCCCACGTTCTCCTCGCGGCTGCCGCCGTGACCGTGCGCCAGCACCACCAGGGGATACTCGCCGTTGATGTCCACACCCTCGGGCAGAACCAGCGTCGCGGGAACTTCCACGCCACGGGAATCCACCGTGCCAACGATCTCCTCGGCAACGCCGGAGAAGCACAGGCACAGCGCCATCATCATAACAAGCAGCGCAGAGACAAACTTCTTCATGTTCATGAATCTTGTCCTCCTTAAAATATTGGCATGAAAAAGCGGCTCCCCGCAGGAAGGAGCCGCCATAACCCGAGGAATTACTTGCCCATCTTCTCCAGAATCGCAGCGTGGGCAGCAGCCAGACGCGCGATCGGGACGCGGAAGGGAGAGCAGCTCACATAGTTCAGGCCAACCTTGTGGCAGAACATGATGGAGCTCGGGTCGCCGCCGTGCTCACCGCAGATGCCCAGCTTGATGTCGGGGCGGGTCTGACGGCCCAGCTTGGCAGCCATTTCGACCAGCTTGCCCACGCCCTCGGTGTCCAGACGGGCGAAGGGATCGCTCTCGAAGATCTTGTTGTCGTAGTAGGCACCCAGGAACTTGCCGGCGTCGTCACGGGAGAAGCCGAAGGTCATCTGGGTCAGGTCGTTGGTGCCGAAGGAGAAGAACTCCGCCTGCTTGGCGATCTCATCCGCGGTCACAGCGGCACGCGGGATCTCGATCATGGTGCCAACGTGGTAGACCAGGGTCATGCCCTGCTCCTCAAAGACCTTCTTGGCGGTCTCGTCCACGATGTGCTTCACGAAGGCCAGTTCCTTCTCGGAGCCAACCAGGGGGATCATGATCTCGGGCACGATGTCATAGCCGCATTCCTTCTTCACGTTGATGGCAGCCTGCAGCACGGCGCGGGTCTGCATCTCGGCGATTTCGGGATAGGTCACAGCCAGACGGCAGCCACGATGGCCCATCATGGGGTTGGACTCATGCAGCGCGTTGATCTTCTGCTTGACCTCGTCCACGGTGCGGCCCAGGTTCTTGGCCAGCTCCTCGATCTCCTCGGTCATGTCCAGATGAGGCACGAACTCGTGGAGCGGCGGATCCAGATAACGGACGGTCATGGGACGGCCTTCCAGCGCCTTGTACATGGCCTCGAAGTCACCCTGCTGCATGGGCAGGATCTTCGCCAGAGCATGCTCACGCTGCTCCTTGGTGTCCGCCAGGATCATCTCACGCACAGCCGCAATACGGCTGGCTTCAAAGAACATATGCTCGGTACGGCACAGACCGATGCCCTCGGCACCGAAGGCCACAGCCTGCTTGGTGTCGCGGGGGGTATCCGCATTGGTGCGGACGTGCAGCTTGCGAGCCTTGTCAGCCCAGCCCATGAAGCGCGCGAAGTCGCCGGAGATGGAGGCTTCCACGGTGGGGAT
>CAKTYE010000034.1 GCA_934631985.1 uncultured Clostridia bacterium
TCCATCAGCATTTCAAGCTGGTGGATGTGCTGACGGCGCGGGAGAACATTCTGCTGGGGGTCAAGGGCAAGCTGCCCGTGGACCCGGTGGAGCTTTGCCAACGTTTCGGCCTGGAGGTCGATCTGGATAAGAAGATTTACAACATGTCCGTAGGGGAAAAGCAGACGGTGGAGATCGTCAAGGTGCTGAGCCGCGGCGCGGACATTCTGATCCTGGACGAGCCGACGGCGGTGCTGACCCCGCAGGAGACGGACAAGCTGTTTGCCATTCTGCGGAAAATGCGCGCGGACGGTCACGCCATTGTCATCATTACCCACAAGCTGGCGGAGGTGCTGGACGTATCCGACCGGGTGACCATTTTGCGCAAGGGCGAAAGCGTGGGCAGCGTGGTGACGGCGCAGACCAGCGTACAGGAGCTGACCGAGCTGATGGTGGGCCGTCCTGTAAGCCTGGAGATCACTCGCGAAGAGGAAGAACCGGGTGAGGTGCTGCTGGATGTGCATGACTTGTCTGTCAGCGGCGAGGATGGCGTGAAGCGGCTGGATCATGTGACCTTCCAGCTGCGGGAGGGTGAGATCCTCGGCGTATGCGGCGTGGCGGGCAGCGGTCAAAAGGAGCTGTGCGAGGCCATTGCGGGTCTGCAAAAGATCGACGGCGGCTCCATTCTGCTGGAAAGTCAGCGGGTGGACGGCCTCACCCCCCGGGAGATCATTGCCAAGGGCATCAGCATGTCCTTCATCCCGGAGGATCGGCTGGGCATGGGTCTGGTGGGGAGCATGAACATTACTGACAACATGCTGTTGAAGACCTACAGCGAGCAGAAAGGCTTTCTGCTGCACCGCAAGCCTGCTCGGGAGCTGGCGGAAAGACTGGTGCAGAAATTGCAGATCAGCACACCCAGCCTGAACATTGCGGTGCAGAAGCTGTCGGGCGGCAACGTGCAGAAGGTGCTGCTGGGGCGCGAGATCGACCTGAATCCAAAGGTACTGATCACCGCCTATCCTGTGCGCGGGCTGGACATCGGCAGCAGCTACACCATCTATGAGCTTTTGCAGCAGCAGAAGCGCAAGGGCGTGGGCATTTTGTACATCGGTGAGGACCTGGACGTGCTGCTGGAGCTGTGCGACCGCATTCTGGTGCTGTGCGGCGGCAAGGTGACCGCCATTATCCCGGCGAATTTTGCCACGAAGGAGCTGCTGGGCATGAAGATGACCGGCGCACTGAGCGCAGAGGAAATGGAGGACGATTATGTCTGAGAAAACCGCAACGCCCCTTATCCATGTGGTGCAGCGGGCGGGCATCAAAACGTCCAAGCAGATCGTCATCCGCCTGGCGGCGGTGGCGCTGGCGCTGCTTACGGGTGGTCTGTTCCTGCTGGCGCTGGGGCAGGATCCCTTTGCCATTTACGGCACCATGGTCAGCGGTGCGCTGGGCTCCAGCATCGCCTTTCGGGAAACGGTCAAAATTGCCATTCCCCTGTGCGTGACGGCGCTGGGTGTGACGCTGGCGTTCAAAATGAAGTTCTGGAACATTGGCGCGGAGGGACAAATTTGCGTGGGCGCCATTGCGGGCAGCTTTTTCGCCTATACCTTCGGCAAGGACTGGCCCTCGGGGCTGCTCATTCCCGTGATGCTGCTGGCGGGTATCCTATGCGGCGGCTTGTGGGGCATGATCCCCGCATGGTTCAAGACCCGCTTCGGCACCAATGAGACGCTGTTCACGCTGATGCTGAACTATGTGGCACAGTATTTCATTCAATTTCTGCGGGAAGGCCCGTGGAAGGACCCTGCCTCGAAGGGCTTTCCCATTACGCCCCGCTTTGAAAAGGCGGCGCGTTTGCCCAAGGTGCTGGGTATCCACATGGGGTGGATTGTGGCGCTGGCGCTGGTGGCGCTGGTGTTCTTCTACCTGCGCTATACCAAGCAGGGCTACGAGCTGACTGTGGTGGGCGAGAATGAAAACACCGCCCGGTACGCGGGCATGCCGGTGAAGAAGATCATCCTGCGCACCATGTTCCTGTCGGCAGCAATCTGCGGCCTGGCGGGCGTGATGCAGGTCAGCGGCGCGGACATGCAGCTGACCGATACGGTAGCCGGTGGCGTGGGCTTTACAGCCATTATTGTGGCATGGCTGGCACGGCTGTCGCCCTTGGGCATTTTGCTGACGAGCTTTCTGTTCGGTGTGATGGAAAAGGGCAGCGGCGCCATTGAATCGGCGTTCAAGCTGTCGCCCTCCATGGCGGACGTATTGCAGGGCATCATCCTGTTCTTTGTGCTGGGCGCGGAGTTCTTCATCAGCTATCAGCTGAAATTCCGCTCCGGCAAGGCGAAGGGAGGCGCAAAGGCATGACGGGCGCATTGGATTGGCTGTGCAATTTCCTTTACGCGGCGATGCTGGCAGGCGTGCCGCTGCTGTACGGTACGCTGGGCGAGATCCTTACGGAAAAGGCCGGCAACGTCAACCTGGGTGTTGAGGGCATGATGTACATGGGCGCGGTGTTCGGGTTCATGGGCGCGTATTATCTGGACAGTGTGCTGGCGGCGCTGCTGTTTGCCTTCCTGGGCGGTCTGGGCGGCGCGCTGGTCTACGCCTTCCTGACGGTGACACTGAAGGCCAACCAGAATGTGGCAGGCCTGACGCTGACCATTTTCGGTACGGGCCTTGCCAATCTGCTGGGAACGAACATGGTGAACGCTTCCGGCTCCGGCGCGGCGATGGTCTCCGAAAGCATGAAGACGGTGTTCCGTCCGCTGGATATGGGGCCGCTGACCGCGCTGCCCTATGTGGGCAAGCTGCTGTTCAATCACAGTGTGCTGACCTATCTGGGCATTGTGCTGGCAGTGGCAGCGGGCTGGTATCTGAACCACACCCGCAAGGGCCTGAATCTGCGGGCTGTGGGCGAAAATCCTGCGGCGGCGGACGCGGCGGGCGTGAATGTTTCCTTGTACAAATATGTGCATACACTGCTGGGCGGCGGCATTTGCGGTCTGGGCGGCGCGTATATCGCGCTGGTCACCTGCGGCGGCAACTGGACGTACAGCTGCGTCGGCGGCTTGGGCTGGATCGCTGTGGCGCTGGTCATTTTTGCGGCCTGGAGTCCCTATAAGGCGTTGCTGGGATCGCTGGTGTTTGGTGCGTTGAGCGTGTTGAAGCTCTACATCCCCACCAGTGTGCTGAACATTCCCTCGGCATTCTTCTCCATGCTGCCCTTCCTGGTGACGTGTGTGATCCTGGTCATCTCTTCCATCCGCATGCGGCGGGAGAACCAGCAGCCCCATGGATGCGGCGTAAACTACTTCCGCGAAGAACGCTAACACACAGCCAAAAGCCTCCCCTGAAAGGGGAGGTGGCCTGAAGGGCCGGAGGGGTTCTATCTTAAAAGTTGAATCAAAAAAGGAAGCACCTGCTCATTCTCACGGTTGAGCAGGTGCTTTTCTTACGCTCTCAGAAAAAATCAAATATCCAAATGCTTTGCCACGCGCTCCTCCACAGGGGGCGGGGTCATGTAATCCGGGCCAAAGAGGATGGTCAGTACCTCATCGTACTTTTGCGGGATCAGGCACTGGATGTCCTCAAAGGGCACGGAAATTTTCGGCTCAAACTGATCCGCACGCCACACCTGCGTCAGCAGCCCGAATGCGCCGTTGCTCATGTGCATGTCGGTGCCAGTCTTGGTGGCGGAGGATACCTTGAAATACCGATCTACCTTCCACTGACGGGAGAAGGGCAGACCCATGACGTGGGTCACGGCAATGAGCAGCTTGTTCTTCAGGCTGAAGCGGCTGTAATCAACGTTTTCCTTCAGCATGCCCTGGAGAAGGCGCAGATGCAGAATGCGCAGCTTGCGCTTCAGCCCCTCCGGGGGCAGATAATCCAGAATGAAGAAATCCGTGAAGGCGTCTGCTACCTTGGGATTACGGTTCATGACCCGGGGCGTCCAGGTGTTCAGGTAGGTCAGCAGATACTGCGGGTCGCATTCCTTCGGATACACCTTTTCAAAGCGGGCGAAGGCGTCGCGGGTCATCAGCAGGTCCACGTCGTCATCCCACGGAATGAAGCCCTTATGCCGCACCGCGCCCAGCAGCGTGCCGCACATCAGATTGTAGGGAATATCGTGCGCGTTGCAGACCCGCACAATGTCCTTCAGCTGCCCCATCAATTCCTTGTGGATCACGTCAATGGGATTATGCACCTCGCTCATGCGCGAACCTCCTTTACCAGCGCCTCGGCCTTCGCTGCAATGGCTTCATCGTCCATGCCGTAGCGCTGCCGCAAATACTGCTGATTGCCCACGATGCAGGAATAGGTGTCCTGCATGCCCATGCGATGCACCCGGCAGGGCGCGCCCTCCTCGGCAACGACCTCGCACACCGCGCTGCCAAGCCCGCCGATGATGGTATGCTCCTCTACGGTGATGAGGTGGCGGAAGCGCTTTGTCAGGGACAGGATCAGCTCCCGGTCAATGGGCTTCAGCGTGGGGAAGGAAACGACCTCGGCGGAGACGCCGCGTTCCGCCAGCTTTTCGGCGGCGGAGACCGTCTGCGTGAGAATACCGCCCGCAGACAGCAGCGCAATGTCCGTGCCGTGACGCAGCGTCAGGCCCTGCCCCAGCTTGTAATCCGTGATGGACTGGGTATGCAGCGTCGGTTCGCCGCCGCGGCCCAGGCGAAGATAGCAGGTGCCGGGGGTTTTGACCATGACGGGAACGACTGCTTCCACCTCGGCAGGATCGCCGGGGGTAAAGACGGTCACCTGGGGCAGTGCGCGCAGGATCGCCATGTCCTCGGTGGCGTGGTGGCTCATGCCCAGGGGGCCGTACACAAAGCCGCCGCCCACGCAGACGATTTTCACGTTTGCGTCGTGATAGGCACAGTCGTTGCGAATCTGCTCCAGACAGCGCAGGGTGGGGAAATTGCCGATGGAATAGGTCAGCACGGTCTTGCCTTCCCGGGCCAGACCGGCGGCAAGGCTGGTCATGGCCTGCTCAGCGATGCCTGCATTGATGAACTGATCGGGATAGGTCTCCCAGAAGGGCTTCAGCACGCCGAAGCCCAGGTCGCCGGTGACAAGCAGCAGGTTCTTATCCTCCGCTGCCAAGCGCTGCAATGCGCGGGTAAAAGCATCTCTCATGGGCGCTGCGCCTCCAGTTCCTTCAGTGCGGCCTCGTATTCCTCGCCCTGGGGCGTGCGATAATGCCACAGAATGTTATTCTCCATAAAGGATACGCCCTTGCCCTTAATGGTGTTGGCAATGACGACCGTGGGCTTGCCGGAGCCTGCGTTGGCCTTGGCCTGAGCAAAGGCGGCCTCCAGCACATCGGTGTCGTTGCCCTCCACGTCCAGCACGTTCCAGCCAAAGGAGCGCCATTTGTCGGCAAAGGGAGCCAGGGCCAGGGTGTTTTCGCAGAAGTCCAGGCTTTGCATCTTGTTATGGTCAATGACGGCAATCAGGTGATCCAGCTTGAACTGGTGGGCGATAAGCGCGGCCTCCCAGACCTCACCCTCGTCGCATTCGCCGTCGCCCAGAATGCAGTAGACCCGATGCTGCTTGCGGTCCAGCTTTGCCGCCAGCGCCATGCCGGAGGCCACCGCCAGTCCATGTCCCAGGCTGCCTGTGGAAAACTCCACGCCGGGAATGCCCTTATGGCTGACATGCCCGGAAAGCCGGGAGCCGTTGGCATAGTGGGTCTTCAGCTCCTCCACATCGAAGAAGCCGCGCTCTGCCAGCGCCGCGTACACGGCTGCGCCTGCGTGGCCCTTGCTAAGGATCAGACGATCCCGCTCAGGCCAGTTTGGTTCCTCGGGGCGCACGTTCAGTACCCGTGCGTAGAGCGTTGCCATGATCTCCGCCAGCGAAAACACGGAGCCGATATGGCTGCCGTGGCTCAGGTGCGTCATTTCCAGCCCATGGCGGCGGATGAGCCACGCCAGTTGCTTTGGATCCCTGCTGTCGATTGACGCGAATCCCTGATGCGTCCATTCTGTATACGTCATAAGCACCTCGTGAATGTGGGTAGTGAGTGATGCGAGGGAGGCGGCTTCTTTGCAAGAAGCCCCTCCCTCGCGCTCCCTCCCGAAGAACAGCTGGGGGAGGGGCTGTATGGTGGCTTCGATGGAGGGGGAGGGGAGATAATCGTGCGGGGAAAATTACTTTTCCTTTGCGACCCGCTCGGCCTTCTTGAACACGCCCGCGATGGTTTCAAAGAAAAGCTGGAAATCCAGCGCGAAGGACTGATTTTTGGCATACTCCACCCGCAGGCGGTTCTTTTCCGGCAGAATGTATTTCTCGAAGTTTTCCACCGGGTTTTCCTCGCCGACGATCTCGTCCTGGCTGATGTACACGATGCTGGAACGGTCCGAAATGCCGGGCCGCACCCACAGGATGCACTGCTGCTCAGGGGTGTACTGGGTGGTGTACAGCAAAAGCTCCGGGCGGGGGCCGATGAAGGACATGTCGCCCTTGATGATGTTGAACAGCTGCGGCAGCTCGTCCAGCTTCAGACGGCGCATGATTTTGCCTGCGCGGGTGACACGGCTGTCGTTCAGCGCGGTGCAGCCGCCGGTCTTGTCCGCGTCCACCACCATGGAGCGGAATTTGTAGATCAGAAAAGGCTTGTTGTGATACCCGCCGCGCACTGCCTTGTAAATGACCGGGCCGGGGGAATCCAGCTTGACCCAGATGGACAGGGGCAGCATGATGATGCAGCCGGGAATGAGCAGGATCAGCGCCAGCACAAAGTCGATGATGCGCTTGATGACCTTGCTGTAAAAGGGATGGGAGAGCGGCCCATCCCACCGGGGCAGCTCAGGCAGCTTTTGTTTCGCCATGCGGAAAATGCCTCCTATGTGCTAGGGCTGTGCCGTATGCGGCTGCGGTCTGCTGAGGGGGAGCCTGTGCCGACTGCAAGGTGAAAAATCAAAGATTTACAGCTGGTAAATCGAGAAACATTCACGCGGCAGACGATGCGGAAGCATCCTTCAGTAGCGCACAGCAAGATGCGGCACCGCCCTATAAAATCGCACCTTTTAGGATAGCAAACAGCGCAGGGAAAGTCAAACAGAAAATTCGCGGAAATTCACCCAGCGCGGCGGCTTTATCCCTGCGGAGACAGCAGCAGGAAATCCGCGGACAGCAGCTCGTAGGTTTCGTCTCCGATATTCGCCCGAATGCGCAGACGATAGCTGCCCTCCGGGGCCAGACTGCCGTCGCGCAGCTTGCCGTTCCAGCACAGGGCGGTTCCCAGCGGACGTAGCCCCTGGGGACGGGAGGCCCTTCGGGAGGTCAGGCGGCGCACGGTGCTGCCCGCTGCATCCTCGATCCAAACGCTCAACTCACAGGGGTACTGATGATGGACAACAATGTTCAGCTCCTGCCCTGTGGCGGGGCTGAAGGAGGCAGGCACCTGCACCTCCAGCAGGGGATCGCCGGAGGCGGGCGGCACACAAATGACCCGCGAGGTCTGCACGGTCAGCTTGTCCTGCTCGCGGGTGAGGATCTGCACCAGCACATAGCCGTAAGCATCCCCCTCCAGCGCGGAGAGGGTCAGACTGCGCTCCTTATAGCCCGGAGAAAGCAGTCCCGGCTGGTCGCCGTATACGCCGTAGCGCTCGGCATTGTCATAAATAAACTGGGACTGATCAAACTGCCAGCCCGTTGCGCCGTAATACACCAGCTGATAAATGACCTGTGTGGAGCGCAGCATGGTAAAGCTGAAATCCAGCCGCGGGCTGTCCCCGGTCAGCACCACCGCGTCGAAGGTGATGCCCTCCATGGCGGTGTCCCGCCGCCGCCCGGTGTAGGCCGCAGCGTTATAGGTGAACAGCACAAAGCCGTCTTCCTCCGGGTAAACCTGGGGGGTGGACGCGCCGTGATTTTCCAGCAGATAGCTTTCCATTTCCGCCAGAGTGATCGCGCCGTCATCATTGATGTCCGCGCCGAAACTGCCCAGCAGGCTGATGCCGTTGACCAGCGCTCCGGAGAAATATCCCGCGCCGCTGCCGCGGCGTTCCCCCTCCGCCCCGGCCCAGAACCAGCTTTCCTCTGCGCCGCCGGAGGAGCAAAGCACCTTATAATCTTCGCCCTGAAACACGTTTTCAAAGGGGGCGTGAACGCCCTTGCCCAGCATGGCGCCGCTTCGGCAGGCGTCGATGAGCAGCACCTTCGTCCCCGGTACCTGATCGAAAATACGCCGCATTTCCCGGGCGGTGATGCTGCCCTCGTTTACGCCGTCGGAGAGCAGCAGGCGCACATCGCCGTTGTTCATGCCCTCCTGCCATACGCCGTGGGTGCTGATATAGAAATAGCTCACGTCTGTTTCATCCGCCCCGGCAAAGGCCTCCTGCACGGCCTGCGCAAAAGCGTCCGCGGTGCCAATGTCGTCCAGATGCGTCACAAGCTGCTGTAAATCCATGGAGCCGCCGCTGAGCGCGTCCGCCACCAGACTGACGTTGTTGGCGGAGGAAGGCGTGGTGGAGGGCTGGGACTGAAAGGTATCAAAGCCTATGACCAGCGCACGGCGAACGCCCTCGGCCTGGGCGGCGGGAAGCATCAAAAAAAACAGCGCCAGCAGCACGATCGTCTGTCCAAGCCGCTTGCCCATGCGTTTGCCTCCCCTCCGCTGATGATACCTTATTGTACACTATATTAGACGGATTGGGGAGGAAAAAAGTTCACCAAAAAATGAATTTTCTGTAAATTTCCCAGCTTTCGGGACGTTTCAGCTTATGGTTTTATAAGCAATAAACGGACGCGCCGGGCGTATTTGTCACTTCGGGCAAAAAACAGCCAAAAAACAAAAATACCCCTTGACGACTGCGGAAAAGCGTGCTATGCTTTCACCAACCTCATAAGAAACCGTTGAGGAAGAGGAGTAACTCCTGCGGAAACTGTCGAAGGGAGTCGCCGATAGTGGGACGGCGGCACAGGGCGCAGAAGCGAATGGACTTCCGAGGGTCCTCCGAAAGCATGGCGAGTAGGAAGGGACGGGTACCGCACCCGTTAGCAAGGCGGCGCATATGATAGTATGCGATGAAAAGCGCGTTCTCTTTGCAGAACGAAGCTGAGTGGCACCGCGGGATACCGCCTCAGGCAGATGATGAAATCTGCTTGGGGCGTTTTTATTTTCCCAAGAATATGAAAGGAAGGTACATGATGATGAAGAACCTGATGAAGAAGCTGACCGCCCTGCTCCTGGCAGCAATGCTGCTGCTGACCGCGACCTCTGCGCTGGCTGAGGAAAAGACCCTGACCATCGGTATTTTGCAGTTTGCCGAGCATGGCTCCCTGGACAACTGCCGCACGGGCTTTGAGGCCGGGCTGGCGGACGCTGGCTTCGTGGAAGGCGAAAACGTGACCTACCTGTATCAGAACGCACAGGCCGACATGGCAACGGTTTACCAGATCGCCGCGACCTTTGCTGAAAAGTGCGACCTGGTGTGCGCCATCGCAACCCCTGCCGCCATGGCAGCCCTCACCGCCTGTGAGGAAAAGGGCGTACCCGTCATTTATACCGCCGTGTCCGATCCTGTGGGCGCGCAGCTTGCCAAGGAAGACGGCACCAGTGATTTCAACATCACTGGCACCAGCGATGCGCTGCCTGTGGAGGCGCAGCTGAAGCTGATCCGCGCCATGCTGCCGGAGGCCAAGAAGATCGGCATCCTGTTCACCACCAGCGAGACCAACAGCGCCAGCACCCTGGAGACCTATAAGACGCTGGCGGGTACCTACGGCTTCGAGATTGTGGACAAGGGCATTTCCACCGGCGCGGACCTGCCCATGGCGCTGGAGGCCCTGCTGCCCCAGGTGGACTGCCTGAGCAACCTGACCGACAACACCGTGGTCAGCTATCTGCCCACCGTGCTGGAAATGGCGAATGAAGCGGGCAAGCCCGTGTTCGGCAGCGAGATCGAGCAGGTGCGCAACGGCTGCATCGCCAGCGAGGGCCTGGAATATGTGGAGCTGGGCAAGCAGACCGGACGCATGGCGGCCCGGGTGCTGAACGGCGAAGCCGCCGGCTCCATCCCCTTTGAAATCATCGCGGACAGCGACCTCTATGTGAATCCCACCGTGCTGGCGCAGTTTGGCCTGACCCTCCCCGAGGAGCTGGCGGCCCGTGCCATCAACGTGGAGTAAGTCAATCCCATGGCCGGGGGAGGGGGCGCCCCTCTCCCGGCGCAAGCCTTCCGGGCAGCGCGTTCTGCGCCTGCCCTTCTCGTCTGTTCCTTCATCTTTTATCTGTAGCACCTGATTTTTTCCGATAAAGGTTGTGATCCCATGCTGACCATCCTGGAACAGGGTCTCATTTACGGCATTCTTTCACTGGGGCTGCTTATCACCTACCGCATTCTGGACTTTCCCGATTTGACGGTGGACTCCTCCTTCCCGCTGGGTGCGGCGGTCTCCGCCATTTTGACAGTGAACGGCGTGCATCCTGCGCTGTCCCTGCTGGCAGCGCTGGCAGCGGGTGCGCTGGCGGGGCTGGTGACGGGCGTGATCCATGTCAAGTTCAAGGTGCGCGACCTGCTCAGCGGCATTATCACCATGACGGCGCTGTATTCCATCAACCTGCGCATTGCCGGAAAGGCCAACGTGCCGCTGTTTGCCACGGAGACGCTGTTCAAAAGCAGCTTCACCAAGTCCTTGCCCGAATGGCTGGCCCCGTATGCCACAGTGCTGATGATCTTCTGCATTGCGCTGGTGGCGAAGCTGCTGCTGGATTGGTTCCTGAAAACGAAGGCGGGCTTCCTGCTGCGGGCGGCGGGCGATAATCCTGCGGTGGTCACGACGCTGGCAAAGGATCAGGGCGGCGTGAAGATTTTGGGCCTGATGATCGCCAATGCTCTGGTCAGCCTTGCGGGCGCAGTGCTGTGCCAGCAGCAGCGGTTCTTCGAAATTTCCGTGGGTACCGGCACCATGGTCATTGGCCTTGCATCCGTCATTATCGGCACGAATCTGTTCAAGCGCGTGTCCTTTATGAAGTCCACCACGGCGGTGCTGATCGGCTCCATTATTTATAAGGCATGCGTATCTATCGCCATGTCTCTGGGGCTGGACAGTCAGGATATGAAGTTGGTCACGGCCCTGCTGTTCCTTATTATTCTGGTGGCAGGCACGCTGCCGCGAAAGAAGGTGCGCATCCATGCTTGAATTGCAGCACATTACGAAAATTTATAATCCCGGCACGGTGCATGAAACTTGCCTGTTCAAGGATTTTTCCCTGAAGATTGAACAAGGCTCCTTTGTCACGGTGGTGGGCAGCAACGGCTCGGGCAAAACCAGCCTGCTGAACATTCTGTGCGGCTCCATTCCCATTGAGGAGGGGCGCATCTTCATGGACGGCGCGGACATTACCAAGGTGAAGGAGTTCCGCCGCTATCGCCGCATGGGGCGCGTGTATCAGAACCCTGCCATGGGTACCTGCCCCACTATGACCATTCTGGAGAATCTCTCCATGGCGGATAACAAGGGCAAACGCTTTGACCTGACGCTGGGGACGAACCGCCGCCGCATTGATGCCTATCGCGCCATGCTGGCACCGCTGGGGCTGGGGCTGGAGGACAAGCTGGGCGTTCCGGTAGGGGTGCTGTCCGGCGGTCAGCGGCAGGCGCTGGCGCTGCTGATGGCGACCATGAACCCCATTGATTTCCTGATTTTGGATGAACATACTGCGGCGCTGGACCCCAAGACGGCGGAGATCATTATGGAGCTGACCGCCAAGGTGGTGGAGGAAAAGCACCTGACCACACTGATGGTGACGCACAATCTGCGCCATGCGCTGATCTATGGCGACCGTCTGCTGATGATGCACGAAGGGCATGTGGTGCTGGATCGCGCCGGGCAGGACAAGCAGGCCACGCAGATGGAGGACATTCTGGGGCTGTTCAACGCCATCAGCATTGAGTGCGGCAACTAATAAAAAAGCAATCAAAAAGGATGGAGCCTGTATGCAGCAGGCCCCGTCCTTTTGGGTTTGCTCAGGTCATGATCTTCAGCTGGTCGGCAGTGTCGGTGTTTTCAAACAGCAGATACTCCCGAATGTGGAGCGCAACCTCGTCGCCGACCTTGACCTCTTCAAAGGTCGCCGCATCCGTGATGACGCGCAGCAGGTTGCCGTGACCCAGGTCAACGCGGCAGTCGTATACATCGCCCAGGTAGAAGCAGGTAGTCAGCTTGCCCTTCAGGCAGTCTGCAGCGGCATTGTAGGAGGAAGCCTTGCCGATTTTGACGTTCTCGGGCCGCAACGCCAGCACCAGCGAGCCGTTCTTGTCTCCCGTGTAGGGCATGGATTGGTCGATGTCCGTAAACTTCAGCCGTCCGCCCTGAGCGTTGACGTGCAGGAAGTCCACCTTGCCCACAAAGTCCGCCACAAACTGGTTGGCGGGGCGCTTGTAGATGTCCTCGGGGGAGCCGATCTGCTGAATCACGCCGCGGTTGATGACGATGATACGATCCGACATGGCCATGGCTTCCGTCTGGTCGTGGGTCACATAGACCACGGTGATGCCCAGCTTGGTTTGAATTTCCTTGATTTCAAAGCGCATGGACTCGCGCAGCTTTGCGTCCAGGTTGGAAAGCGGCTCGTCCAGCAGCAGCAGCTCAGGCTCCGCCACCAGCGCACGGCCCAGGGCAACGCGCTGCTGCTGTCCGCCTGAAAGCTGGGAGGGAATACGATCCGCGTACTGGCTCAGATGCACCACGTCCAGAATGCGCTCAACCTTGTCCTTGATGACCTTTTTGTCCACCTTTTTGATCTTCAGCGGATAGGCCACATTGTCAAACACCGTCATGTGGGGCCATACGGCGTAGGACTGGAACACCATGCCGATGTCCCGCTTTTCCGGCGGCACAAAGGTGTTTTCATCGCTTACCAGCTGATTGCCGATGAAGATGCGGCCCGTGGTGGGGCGCTCAAACCCGGCGATCATGCGCAGCATGGTCGTTTTGCCGCAGCCGGAGGGGCCCAGCAGCGTGATAAATTCCTTATCCTGAAAGACCTCGTTAAACTCCTTTAGCACCACCACGTCGCCAAAGGCCTTGGATACATTCTCAATGGTAACGCTAGCCATAATGCAGCATCCCTTCTGTTTATGAAATGGGGGCTGCGGGCGTTGCGGCCCGCAGCGCTGGGGCAGAGGTCAAATGGAGAAATTGCCCTTGGTCAGCTTGTTCAGCACGAAATTCAGCAGGATGATGACCAGTAGGATGCCCACCGCCAGGGCAGAAGCCTGCTGCTGGCTGGTGTACGTCCAGTATTCGTACAGCTGGAAGCCGATGGTCTTGGTATCCTTTGAATACAGCAGCGCCGTCATGGACAGCTCGTAGAAGCTGGGAATGAAGATGAGGAACCAGCCCGCCGCGATGGAGGGGAAAATCAGCGGAATGGTGATGCGCCGCATGGTGCCGAGCCAGCTTGCGCCGGAGATCTGCGAGGATTCCTCCAGCGAGACATGAATCTGGCTCATGGCGGAAACAACGGTACGCATGCCCATCATCAGGTATTTGATGAGGTAGGCGATGACCATGATAGTCGCCGTGTTGCCCAGGTTGATGCCAAACTTGCCGGTCATGGTCATGATGAGACCCAGCGCGATGACCACCGACGGGGTACCGGAACCCAGCGTAATGAGGAAGTCGGGAATCTTGCGGCCCTTGACCCGAGTCCGCTGCAGCAGGTAAGCCATGGTGCAGGCAATGAGGATACCGATGGTCGCCGTCAGCACGCCGAAGACGATACTGTTTTTCAGGCTTTCCAGAATATCCGTGCGGGTGAAAATTTTTGTCCAGTGGTTGGTGGTGAAGTTGCCGGCCTCAAACAGCGTCTTGCCAAGGTTCTTTTTGAAGGACGTGGCAATGATGGTGGCAAAGGGTACCAGGATGACGATGAACGCGAACAGGCTTACCAGAATGGTCAGCGGTACGCGCCACTTGCCCAGATCTACAATGTTGGGGCGGGTGGACTTGCCCGATACGGTGATGTATTGCTTCTTGGCAATCACCACGTCGGAGATATAAAGGATGATGATCGCCAGCAGCATCAGGAACACTGCCAGGCCAGTCGCGTCGGTGATGCCCTCTGCGCCAAGGCCCATGTATTCCACAATGCGGGTGGTCACTGTATGCACCTTACCCGGTGCGCCGATGATGGAGGGGATGCCGTAGCAGCTCATGGCGCAGACAAACACCAGCAGCGCACCGGCAATCAGGCTCGGGGTCATCATGGGCAGGGTAATGGTGAACACCGTTTTCAGGGGCGATGCACCGGAAACACGGGCGGCCTCCTCCAGGGAGGGGTCCATCTTTTCCATGGCCCGGGAAAGGGTGATGAAAGCGTAGGGATAGTAGAAGGTGGTCAGCACCCACACCATGCCCGTCAGCGTGTAGATGTTCAGCGGACCCGCATTGGTGTCCAGGTTGAACAGCGCACGGAGCAGAATGTTGATGGTACCCACGTTCTTGTTCAGCAGCCGCAGCCAGGCCATGGCGCCCACATAAGGGGGAACCATGTACGTCAGCACAAACAGGCTGCGGAAGAATTTCTTGCCGTGAAGGTTGGTGCGGCCCACCAGCCAGGCCAGCGGAAACGCCAGCAGCGTACCCAGCACCATGGTGGCAAAAGCCGCGATGAGCGTGTTGGTCAGCGCGCCCCAGTTCATCTTGTAGGTGTACAGGCGCTCAAAGGTGGCAAGGGAGAAGCTCCCGTCCGGGAAGAAGGCCTTGACGACCAGATAAAGAATCGGGAAAACCTGAAAGACCACCATGAAAAGCACGATGGCGAGGATGATGACCCACTTGGGGTCGAAGTAGAACCTCTTTGGTGCCTTGGTCGCGGCGGATGGTACGGTGTTGCTCATACGTTCACTCCCCGAATGAATGGATAAAGGGTCGTCCAAGCGACAGGGCCGCTTGGACGAGCGTGGGTATGCCTCCTATTAGAAACACACCCGTGGGAGGATACCGAGAAGGGCGTATGCGCGCCCTTCCCGGCAAAGGAAGAACCTGTACATGGGTTTACTCGATGGTGACCTTCTCCTGGAACATGGTGCGGATCGCGTCACGGTCCTTGTAGCACTTTTCCCAATCCACGGGGATGTTCTTTTCCTTCAGCTCAGCGGTGGCAGCGCCATCGTAAGGCTCGGTGGGGAAGTCGGTCAGCACGGAGTGCATCCAGCCCTTGACGATGTAGCTCTGGCCTTCCTCGCTCAGCAGCCAGTCGGTGATGGCCTGGCAGGCCGCCACATTCTTGTTGGCGCTCTTGTCTTCCGCAACGGTCATCACAGTGGAGGGAACCAGCACGTCGCCGTCATCGGGGATGAACCATTCCAGGGTGGAGCCTTCTTCTTCGCGCTTCTTCAGCACGGATTCTTCCAGGATCATGATGACCTTGCATTCGCCGGTTTCCAGCTTCGCCAGCGCGGAGGAGCCGGACTCGATCATGACGTCCTGCTTGCCCAGCGCGTCAAAGTATTCGTCGCCATACTTGGCCTGCAGGCCGACGATGGTCGCCATGGCGGTGCCGGAGGTCAGGGGATTGGACATGGAGATCATGCCCTTGGCGGACTCGTCATAGGCGAAATCCTTGAAGGAGGTGGGGATGTCTTCCTTAGCGTACATGTCGGGGTTGTAGGCCAGGCCCATGGAGCAGACGCGGACGCAGTACCAGTAGCCTTCCTCGTCATACTCAAAGCGCATGTTGTCTCGGGCGCTGGTGACATAGGGATGCAGCCAGCCGCCTTCCTTCAGCTCCAGGGAGTAGGCGGGTTCAGCGACCATCAGCATGTCGCAGCCCAGGGTGCCGACTTCCATTTCACCAGCCAGCTTGGTTTGCAGGGTGCCGGTGCCGCCGTAGAAGAACTCGATGTCGCAGTTGGGGAACTGCTTGGCGAGGGCTTCGTCCATCATGTCGATGATGTCCTGATACATGGAGGTGTAGATGACCACCTTGCCGGTGATCTCGGTGTTTTCAGCCATGGAGGACATGGGGAGCAGGGTGACCAGCAGGGCCAGTGCGAGGACGAGGATGAGAGAACGCTTCTTCATGACAGAACCTCCTAAAGATGTTTTTTATTTTTCACCGGCAAGCTCCGCCGATGGAAAAATCTGGTTCAAAATCATTATGTCGCACAATGCAAAAAACGGAAGAATATTGACCAATTGTTCTTAACTCAAACTTATTATAGCAGGGCTTCTTTCCAAAAGCAAGGGGGGAAACTATAAAATTTGCATTTTCTGGAAATTTAGCAACCTAAAAAGACAATTCGATACAAACGGCATAAAATCAGGGAAAATCAAAAAATGAACGAATCGATGCCGTAAAAACCAGCCCTGGGCGAACGACACGAACGGAGCAAAATCGCGCTTGTGTCCGCGCTGCCCCTGTGATAGAATAGCTTCCAATACCAGGAAGCAGCATGAAACTTTCTTCCTGAAAAACGGAGGCAGGCATGGCGGTACAGAGAGACTTGAAGGAACGGCTGATCGAGGACATTGAAAAGCTGCCCCCGCACACGAAGCTGCCCGCTCGTGCGGAGCTGAGCGCGAAGTATTACGTCAGCCGCCAGACCATGGACGTGGTGATGAACGCCCTGTGCCGGGAGGGCTATCTATACGCGCTGCGTGGGGCTGGAACCTATGTGGCGGATCCGGCGGCCAACACGGTCATCGGCAGCGGATTGACCACGCAGACCATCGGGTTGGTGCTGCCCACCTACGGCGTGAACATTTCCCCGAAGCTGGAGCGGGGAGCCATGGAGGAGGCGGCACGTCACGGGATGAACGTGGTGTGCTGTGTGACGGATCACAACGATCGCAAGCAGTTGAGCCACCTGAAGCGCCTGATCAACAGCAACTGCGCGGGTGTGCTGATGATGGTCCCGGACAACTCCGATGGCAGCGACATGGCGGCATTGCTGCATGCGGCCCATGTGCCGGTGGTGTGGCTGCTTTCCAGGCCTAAAGCAGAATATGACGCACCGGTCATTCGATATAACCAGATCAGCATCAATGCTTTGTCCGTACGGCATTTGTATGATAAGGGGTATCGCCGCATCGGCTATGTGTGCAACCATGTCAACGCTCACTCGGAGGAAATGAGCATGGGGGTCATCGCCGCCCAGCGGATGCTGGACCTGCCCTACGACCCGGCGTGGATGCTGCAGATGCACACCACCGAGGAGATATTCATCGAGCAGGTAACGCGCATGCTGTCGCACCCCAACCGTCCCGATGCGTTGACCTGCTTCAACGATACTGTGGCCCGCGCGGTGTATACGGCGGCGGAACGGGCAGACCTTCAGGTGGGACGCGATCTGGGCGTGATCGGCAATGATAACTCTACTTTGTGCGAAGAGCTATCGCCCACCCTGTCCAGCGTGGAGTCCCATACCGATGAAATTGCCCGCCTGGCGGTGCAGGCACTTTTGCAATATATACATTCGGATCATCCGCCGCAGGTGCGCTGCTGCCTGGAGCCGGACATCATCCCGCGAGAAAGTACGCAAAGATAATATGTAAAAACTGCGCAAACGGAACGCAAAATTGATTGCACTTTAACAATTTATACTTATTTCAAGCAGCATGTCTTTTGCAATTTCGCAAAAATCATGCTGCTTTTTGACCGAATCATGTTGCCTTCACTCCTGCATATCCGCTACAATAAAGGCACAGAACAGATACGATGGTATCTGAAAAATGCAGGAGGTTGTATAAATATGAAGAAGCTGTTGTCCTTTGCGTTGGTCTGCATGATGGTGTTGGCACTCGTTCCGCAAGCGTTTGCCGCCCAGCAGGAGCTGATCGTGAGCGTCGGCGCCGACATAGAAGATAAGGAGTGGTTTCAGGACGCGATGGCACGCTTCCAGGCAGAGCACCCCGATGTGGAGATTGTGCTGGAGCCTCATGAGGGCATCAGCGCCCGTCCAAAGATTGTCAGCCAGATCTACACGGGCAACGCCCCCGACGTGCTGTATGCGAACCTGTACTGGGTGAAGGATTTCGCGCAGAACGGCTGGATCACCCCCGTCAACGATTACTTTGACGAGGAGACCATCAACGACTTCTACAAGGATTTCCGCGACTATGTGACGGTGGACGGCAAGCTCTACGGCTTCTTCAACTCCACTGACACCGCCACCATTGTGTACCGCAAGAGCATGCTGGAGGCTGCCGGCATCGAGATTCCCGCCGAGGATGAATGCTGGACGTGGGATCAGTTTGTGGAAGCGGGTCAGAAGCTGACCCAGGACACCAACGGCGATGGCGTGATTGACGTGTGGGGCATCGGCATGAGCGCCGCGAACGAAGGCACCACCACCTACACCAACTTCCCCATGTACTTCATGGCGGGCGGTACGCTGGTGGATGAAAACGGCAACAGCACCTGCGGTGGCGAGGCTGCGGTGAAGACCATGCAGTTCTACTATGACCTGCTGCACACCTACAAGACCACCCCGCCGGAAAGCGGCGCCTATTCTCATTCGGAGCTGGTATCTGCCTTCAACGCCGGTCAGTATGCGATGATCTTTGACGCAAGCTGGTCCATCAGCAACCTGGAGCCTCAGTTCCCCGATGATGTGTATGCCATGCTGTACCCCGTGCCTGAAAAGGGTGACGACTCTCAGGGCCTGTGCGGTGGCTGGGTATACACCATCATGGCACAGGAGGATGAGAAGAAGGCCCTGGCGGCGGACTTCATCCGTGCGATGATCGACGTGGAAGCCTGCGTGGCGCGCTACAATGACAGCATGTCCCTGCCTGTGCGCTATTCCGCCTTTGACCGCATCATCGTCGAGGAGACCGACCCTGTCCGCAAGAGCTGGATGACCGTGTTCTCCAAGCAGATGGAGCACACCAACCTGAAGCCCGGCGATGCGATCTACGACATCATTCAGGATGAGTACACCGTGCATCTGGCGCAGGTGATGAATGGCGAAATGACCGCCGAGGACGCTGTGGCAGACATGGAAGCCAAGATTGAGCAGCGCGGCAAGGAAGCCGGATTTATCAAATAAGTTCCACATCAGCGGAGCGGGTGGAGGCTTCTGCCCGCTCCGCTTTCCTTATCATATGGGGAGGGAAACTGCGGATGCAACGCATGAACAAGAGACACTTGAGCGGGCATACGAAGGAGACCATGCTGTATCTGGGCTTTATGCTGCCTGCTTTTATGCTGATTGGCTGTATAACGTTATACCCGGCGATCTATAACGTGGTCCTCAGCTTTACGGATATGACGCTGCGCAACGGCACCCGAAGTTTTGTGGGCCTGCGCAATTATGCTCGTCTGTTCAGCGACGCTTATGCCTGGGAGGCGCTGGGCCGCACCTTCATCTACATGCTGATCGGCGCATCACTGCGCGTACTGTGCGGCCTGGGCTGCGCACTGCTGCTGCGCAGGCGCACCAAGGTCAACCTGTTTACCCGGACGGCGATTATCCTGCCCTGGGTCATGAGTGAGATCATGGTCAGCGCCGTGTGGATGTGGATTCTCAACCATCGCACAGGTCTGCTGAATGGCGTGATCATTTCCCTGGGCGGTCAGGCGGTGGGCTGGCTGGTGGAACCTGCGCTGGCCATGGCCTCCATCATCACCGCATCCATGTGGAAGAACCTGGCGTATACCTACCTGCTGCTGTTCGCGGCGCTGCAAGGCATTTCCCCGGACCTGTATGAAGCCGCGAAGATCGATGGCTGCGGTTCTTGGCAGTCCTTCCGTTACATTACCATCGACATGATCAAGCCCACGCTGATGGTCGTCATGGTCATGGTGTCTATCACTGCCTTCGGTCAGTTCTCGCTGACCTATTCCCTGACCGGCGGCGGCCCGGTACGCGCAACGGAATTTATCGGATTGTACATGCACAAGCAGGCGTTCACCTACATGGACTTGGGCTACGGCGCGACCATCGGTGTACTGGTGTTCGTCATCAATGTGGTGATGACGCTGCTGTACCGCAACGTGCTGAAAAGCGATACCTGAGGGGGCGTAGAAGATGAAGAAAAAGACGATGCTCAGCGTGTTTCAGGTCATCGGTGCGCTGCTGGTGGCGGCGGTGATGCTGCTGCCGCTGATCTACGGTGTGTTTACCTCTTTTAAGACCGAAGCTGAAATCTACAAGTTCCCGCCGGATTTTCTGCCCCAGCACTTCAGCTTGGACGGCTATCGCAAGGTGCTGAACAGCAATATCCCGATCCAGATGGGCAACAGCCTGAAGATTGCCGCGTATACCATCCTGCTGTCCGTGTCGGTGGGTTCGCTGGCGGGCTATGCCTTTGCCCGCGCCAAGTTCCGCGGTAAGGGCGCGTTGCTGGCTTTCCTGATCGGCATGCAGATGATTCCCGGCCTCTCCAACGTCATCACGCTGTATGTGATGGGTAACAAACTGAATTTGCTGAACACGCACCTGTATCTGGTGCTGATTTACTCCGCAACCTCCGCGCCGACGTGTATCTGGTTGATGAAAAGCTATTTTGAACAGATCCCCGCGTCGCTGGAGGAGGCGGCGATGGTGGATGGATGCACCCGCATGAAGGCGCTGCTGCGCGTGGTTGCGCCGCTGGCGCGGATGGGTATGGCGGCCTGCGCGCTGCTGGTGTTCGTCAGCGCGTGGAACGAATTCCTGAACGCCATGACCATGATCTCCCGCACGAAGCTCAAGACCTTTACCGTGGGCCTGCAGGCCTTTATTCAGGATAACAACACCAACTGGGTCAACATGTCCGCCGCGACGGTGCTGGGCCTGATCCCCGTGATGATCCTGTTCCTGAGCTTCCAGAAAACGTTTATTGAAGGTATGACCAGCGGCGCCGTTAAGGCGTGACCGCAGGAAAGGATGCAAAAAGCAATGAAGGATTTGAAGCTATACATGTCCTCGACGCATATGCTGCGGCGCGAGGACTGGCTGGCGTGTGTCACGGCGGCGGCGGACGCGGGCTTCGACGGCTTGGAGCTGTTCGGAACGCGTTACATGCACGATGCGGACATGACGCATGATCAGCTGGATGAGATCGCCCGGGCCGCCAAGGCGCGGGGGCTGATCCTGTCGGGCCACCCGTGGGTGGAATGGGCGGACATATCCCTGCCGGAGCTGTGCGCCAAGCTGGATAAGCTGTGCGACGACTGTGCACGGCTGGGGGAGCGGGAAGTCGTGCTGCACATGGACTTCCTTTCCCATCGGCAGAGCGGCGGCATGGAGCGGTTGTTTGCGGCGGTGGACAGCATTTATGACAAGCTGGCACGGCTGGGCATTACTCTGCTGCTGGAAAACGTTCCCGCCCACGATAACCGGGAGCTTGGCTCCGAGGTGGGGGATTTCGCGGCACTGTTTGCCCGCTACACCGATGTGCAGGGGCCTGTGCAGATGAACATTGACAGCGGTCATGCCTACATCATGCGCAATGCTGCGCCCCTGTCAAAGCAGTTTGGCACGCGCTGGCACTACACCCACATCGACGATAACGATGGGGTGGAGGATCTGCACATTGCGCCCGGCGAGGGCTCGCTGGATTTCAAGGACTTTGCAGCCTGCGCCGCCAAGGCAGAGTATCATGGTCCGCTGATGATGGAATATGCCATGAGCAAGGTGGCCTTCGGCATGCACGCTCTGCGGGATGCTTACGGCGCACAGGGCTATACGCTGCACGAACTGAAGCTGTCGGAGTAAAACTGCAAGCTGTGAAGCAGCAACAAAGAAACCGCCCACGACCGAGCAAATGCACTCGGACGCGGGCGGTTTTTTCTGCTTTATGGAAATGTTTTCAGGCGTTGCCTGCGGCTTCCAATGCCTTGCGAACCTCCTCTGCCAGGGGAATGCTTTTCCCGGCCCCCGGACGGCTGACCGCAATGGCGGACGCTTGGGCTGCGGTGCGCAGTGCCTGCTGAATGTCCATGCCTTGCAGCATCGCATGCAGAAAATACCCGGTAAAGGTGTCGCCTGCTGCCGTGGTATCCACCGCAGTACACTTGATGGCGCTTTGACGTACCCGCCGCTGCGCATCTGCATAGATGGAGCCATGCTCACCCAGAGTCAGCACGACATGGCTGGTCGGATAGCGCCGCAGCAGCACGTCCAGCATGTCCTCGGGCTGATGACAGCCTGTGATGTCCTCACCCTCCACCTCGTTGAGCAGGAACCATTCCACCAGCTCCAGAGGCCAGCACAGCAGCTCCGGCGTGATGGGGGAGGGATTCAAAATGACGTGCATGCCCCGGGCATGGGCGGCCCGAAGAAGGTCTGCCCCATGGCTGATCTCGTTTTGCAGCAGCAGATAATCCCCGGCTTTAAAGTCTGCCAGCGTGGCCTCGATCATCTCCGGGGAGATCATGCCGTTGGTGCCGCTGAACAGCAGGATGGCGTTCTGCCCG
The DNA here is from genome assembly GCA_934631985.1 of uncultured Clostridia bacterium. Lineage (GTDB taxonomy): Bacteria > Bacillota > Clostridia > Christensenellales > Aristaeellaceae > Egerieenecus. Next base: position 22,358 of record CAKTYE010000034.1, read on the forward strand.
GCACTGTCGATCTGAATGATGGCGTGACCTGTGGCAGCGTCCAGGGTACGAAGATGCTCCACATGCACCCCCAACGCTTCCAGGTACTCCTTCAAAAACAGGCCGTCCTGTCCGATGGCCCCGGCAAAGTAGACCTCCTGTCCAGCCTTTGCCAGCGCAACGGTTTGGTTAAAGCCCTTGCCGCCCTCGTTTTTCTGATAATGGGTCGAGGCCAGCGTCTCCCCCGGACGCACCAAATGCGGCACCTGATAGGTATGGTCAATGTTGAGCGAGCCAAAGACCAGAATTTTCATGCGATTGCTCCTTTCACGCGGCATGCCCGCCGTCTTGCACGGCAGGGGCAGCGTAAGGCTATTGTACCACCGGACGTGCGGTTTGGCTATCCTTGCTTTGTGGGAGAAAGGGAGGCTTGTGATCAGCGGCGCGCCTGCTTTTCCACCCATTGGCTGGGAGAAAGTCCCATTTCCCGGGCAAAGGCGCGGGACAGGTTCGCGGCGTTTTGATAATGCAGATGCGTGGCAATGTCCACCAGCTTTTCCCCGGAAAGCAGCAGTCGTCCAGCTTCCTCCAAGCGCAGACGCTGCAAATATTTGGAGAAGGTCATGCCTGTTTCCTCGTGAAAGACGCGGCTGAAATAGCTGTAGCTGAGATTCATGACATTGGCGACCATCGCCATGTCCAGCGGTTCACAAAGGTGTTCCTGCACATACTGCCGTGCCCTGGCAACAATTTGGTGATTGCTGCCCTGCTCGCCGGCCTGCTGGTACAGGGCGTACAGATTGCAGCCTGCATCGCTGATACCCAGCACATTGCTTTCTGGGGACGGGGGAACGGCATTTGCAGCTATCAGGGCAAAATCGGCATTCAGCGGACGATAGCTCCAACCTGTCGGCGGCTGCCAGCGCACATCCGGCGAGGAGAACCGCACCAGCCGAAGTTGCTCGGGGGCCTCCATGGCATAATAGCGGAACAGCTCATTTGCAGGCGCTCCGGCCTGCCGTACAGCCGCGCACAGGGCTTCCTCCAGCTGCCTGCGGCGCTGCGGTTCCGTGTCGGTCATGCAGTTGACGGCACGAAGCGCCTGCTCTCGCATTTCCCTGCCGCTGCACGGCTTGACCAGAAAATCATGCACGCCTACGCGAATAGCCTGCTGCGCATACTGAAACTGGTCATAGGCTGTCACAACAACGCACACGGTATAAGGCTGAAGCTGCTTGGCGGCCTGAATCAGCTCCAGCCCGGTCAGGCCGTTCATGCGAATGTCCGAAAAAAGCACATGTACCGTTTCCTTCTGAAAGACGCTCAGCGCTTCCTCGCCGGAGTAGGCGCAGCAAATGCTGTCGATGTCAGCAATGCCGCACTTTTCCAGTCGACGGGCGGTGCCGTCGCAAATCATCTGGTCATCGTCAACGATCAGTACCCTCATGCACGCTCCGTCCTTTCTCCTGGGTAATGGGCAGCAGAATGGTCACACTGGTGCAGTCTGCACCGGAGGCCACGCGAAGAGATACGCACTCGCCGTAAAACAGCATTAGCCGCCGCCGAATATTGCTTAACCCAACGCCTTGCCCAGCAGATGCAAGCTGGGGCTGCGCCAGATAGGCATTCAGCTCCTCTTGACGTTGGGGATCGATGGGCTTGCCGTCGTTTGACACACGGATGCAGAGCATTCCCTCAGCGACCTGCTGAGAAAAGCTGACGGTCAGGTGCAGCGGCTTGCCCTTGATAAAGCCGTGTTGGATCGCATTTTCCAGCAGCGGCTGAAGCGTAAAGCGCGGCACGGATTGGGTTTCCAGGACGCGGGGCAGCTCCACTTGCAGCGTGATGGGACTGCCCTTCATGCCGCCCATGAAGCTCACATAGGCCCGCGCCATCTGCTTTTCCGCCGCCAGTGTGGCAGTAAACTGCTCCTCCAGGTTGTAATGCAATACCTGCCCCAACTGTGCGATAGCATCGCTTAGCGCCTCGTCCACCTCACGTTCCTCCAGCTGCAATTGCAGCCAGTAGAGAGAATTAAACAGAAAGTGGGGATTCAGCTGATATTGCAGCGCGATCTGCTGGGCGCGGCGCTTGTCCTTTTCCTCCTGAAGCAGACGATGATAATATTCATTCACTCGGCTGTTCAGGCGCTTGAAGGCCGCCGCCAGATCGCCAGCCTCATCGTTCCAATGATCCGGCAGCCGCGCAGAGAGGTCTGCGCCCTCGGGCAGATCAAGCACCGCTCTGCGGGTCATTTCCAAATGGCTGAGCATGTTGCGCACCTGATAATGCACCGCTACCAGCAGCACTAAGCCCGTCAGCAGAACGACCGCCATGTTCATCAGTGCATTGTGCAGCGCCTGCGCACGAAGGGGCTGCATGGCTGTACCAATGATCAGGGTATAGCCCAGGCGTTCCAGGGGCTGCGCCACATAAAACGCGTTTTCGGACTGAAGGCTGCCGCTGCGCAGTCCCTGCGGCAGGGGAGGGGTCGTGCCGTCATAGGAATAGGCCAGTGCTTCGCCGTCCATGACCAGCATACCCTCCACGCCCTGCAAAATCTGGAACAATCGGTCTGTGCTGATGCTGCACATCACCACGCCGATGCGGGGCTGCATGCCGCTGTAGACGCCGTGGAAATAGCTGATGGTTCGCGCATCCGCGCGCATGGCGCTGCTCCAGCCAGCGCTTTGTCCGCTTTGCAGAAAGTCTGCATAGTCCGGCCGATTGGCCATGTAGGGCGCGTTGACGCACAGCCCGTAGCTTTCGGGCATTTTATCATCCGGGCGGACGAGCAGCACATCCGCGTTCAAGCCAGCCAGATGGCTTTCAGAGACCTCCACACGCCGCTGGACTTCAAACATCAAATCGACAATGAAACGGTTGAGGTTCTGCTCCCGAAAAATGCGCGTTACATCGGGATCATAGGCAAGCTCCTGGGTCAGAATCTCCACCTGCGCCAGCGTGTTGTCCATTTCCTGCCCCAGCGTCCGCAGCATGACCAGATTGGCGTTATAGCATTCTTCCAGCTGCTGGTTCATTTCAATGCGGTAGGTATAAACGCAGATCACCGCACAGCCCAGCAGAATGATGACAGAAAACATGACGGTAAGCCTGCTGAGCAGTGAGCGCCGACGATGCTCCTCCATGTCAGCCTCCTGTTATCAAATTTTCTCGGACTTTATTGTAGCGCAGAACGCACCGCGCTGCAACCACAAAAAAGAGGGGACGGAAGCCTTTCAGCTCCCGTCCCCCTGGTTGGAAAGATATTAGTCAGCGAAGGTGTAGCTCGTGCCGTTCAGCTCGTTGTAGGCCGCCAGCAGCGAGGTGCGAACCTGCTCGCCGCCCATCGCCAGGTAGGTGCTTACATAAGAATCCCAATCCTTGTCCAGATCGGATTCGCCGGTGATGAACTTGATGCCGGCTTCCTTCACATAGGACTCCAGGTCGCTGTTGTGGGACACGAAGTCATCCGAGGTCAAGCCCATGAACAGATCGGTGTACACCGGCACGTTGGTGTAGGTGGCAATGGAGGCTTGATACAGGCGGCTGGCCATGGTGTCGCTCAGGGAGCGGACGGAGTTCTCCACGGGGATGTAGTAGAAGAAGCGGTAGCACTGCATGTCGGCAACCTCGTTGCCCAGCTTGTCCTTGCCGTCGATGCCGAAGTACCAGTCGATGTCGCCGTTAGCGTCCTGGGTCCAGAACTGGCCCTCAACGCCCCACATCAGGGTACGCTGACCGTTGATGGAGCAGGCATAGTCGATCAGGGACAGCACGGCTTCCACATTCTTCGTGTTGTAGCCGATGGCGAAATAGTTCTCGCAGGGATCCTGCCCGATCACGCCAGACTTGCCGTCGGGGCCCACGGGAGGATTCATGATGGCGATGGAGTCTTCGGGGTTGGTCTCGGTGTAGGCATAACGCGCAACGGAGTTGCCCGCGCCGCTCCACCAGCTGTTCCACACGCCAAATTCGCCGCGCACCCACTTTTCGTAGGTCTGCTGGTCATTGGCGGTGAACATTTCGGGGTCGATCAGGCCCTCGGCGTAGACGTCGCGCAGGTAGGTCAGCGCGGCCTTGTAGTCCTCGCTCAGCACATTGGTGATGACCTTGCCATCTTCGCCGAGGAAGTAGCACTGGTCGGGACGCGCACCGAAAGCGCCGAAGAAGGGGGTCAGAGAGTTGTAGGTACGGCTGCCGCTGAAGCCGTAGGTGTTCTTCTGCTGATCGCCATCGGGATCATCATTGGTGAAGGCGCGCATGACATTCGTCCAGTCATCCAGGGTCACGGGCATCTCCAGACCCAGCTTTTCCAGCCAGTCGGTGCGGATGTTTTCCGTGAAGTAGGAGCGGGCGATGGTTACGCTGGGAATGCCGTAGATGCGACCGTCGATGCTGGTGCGCTTCAGCATGTCCTCGGCAGTGTAGCCATACACCGTGGACAGGTATTCCATGATGTGGGGATAGTTGCCGATCAGGTCGGTCAGGTCATAGAACGCGCCCTCGGCCGCATAGCCCTGGAAGGTGCTTGCGTCCATGAAGGCCACCAGATCCGGCACGTTACCGCCGGTGATGTACAGGGCCAGCTGCTGCTTCCAGTTGTCGCCGCCCTGGATCAGGTTCATGTCCACGCCGATGTCCTCGATGACCTTTTGACGGGTCATCTCGGTGAACTCGTTCATGGGACGGGAGGACTGGTAGAACATGTCGATCTTGACAGGTTCATCCGCCAGGGCCGAGACGCTGACCAGAGACAGCGCCATGGCTGCGACCAGCAGGAAGGAAAGGAATTTCTTCATAGGAATGCCTCCTTTTTTATTTCAACAGACGCGCTGTCTGCTGAGAATCGCTTTGTGCGTCAACCCTTCAGGGAGCCGACCATCACGCCCTTGACAAAGTAGCGCTGCAGGAAAGGATACACGCAGATGATGGGCAGCGCGGTGATGACGATCATGGCGCACTTGAGCATTTCCGAGGGCATGGACTGTGCCGCGTCGTCATAGAGCAGGGTGTTGAATTCACTGGACATCAGGATCTGCCGCAGGATGGCCTGGATCGGATACTTCGTGCGATCCGTGATGAACAGGATGCTGTAGAAGTAAGCGTTCCAATAGCTGACCGCATAGAACAGGGTAATGGTCGCAATGGACGGCAG
>CAKTYE010000035.1 GCA_934631985.1 uncultured Clostridia bacterium
AGAACGATCCACATTTGCCTCCGGGAAGTATGTATGGTACCAGTCTTCTACATCCATCGTGATAATTGCGTATTTTTTCATTTGATAAACTCCTCTGTTACTACCACAAAACAGCCCAGACTCATCTCAAAGAGTCTGAGCCGTTTCTTTTCTCTTAAGCTCTTAATAATCCTGTAACTGCGTGAGCTACACATCGACACAGTTATGTGAACCACACAGCTACTACAGCTTTATTACTCATAGTCCTCTGCGCCACTCACTCATACCGCCATGAAAGCTCTTGTCTTTATTCCTGATGACACCATCATCTCGCCATAGGAATCCATGTATTTATGCCAGAAATCACTCATATCGCTACGGGAGTCCTTGCGTTTATTCCCGACAGCACCCTGCCTTTTCACTAGGAGACCTCGTATTTATGCCTGATAGCATTTCCATGACCGGGTTGAAAATCTCGATGATGTTGTCATCGAAACCCCTTGTTTATTCCTGACAGCACATTCCGAGGAAATGTCGATTTTCACCCTCAGAAAGCGGTCAAAAAGCTCGATATTCAGTTGTTTTCTCCACTCATCGCCGTAGTTTGCCCCTCAGAAACTCCCTCGGTGCTTTCAGGCATAAACAGGATAGCTCCCCTCCCTCGCATCCCAGTTTATCCTTCAGAATCCCCATCCCAGCTTTCTGTCGCAAGCCCATCCCTATCTTTCTTCCCATTCCCCAAATTCAGCGCATAAATAGCCCACAACTGCGTATTCCGATCCAACCCGCGGTACAGCTTCACCAGCACCTGTTCTTCCTCCGTCAACTCATCCATGCGCAGCGTTTTCTTCTCATTCTCCATTACCAAGCACTTCCTTCCCCTATCAGCCAGCCGCCTTGTCGCGAACCTCATACTTTAAGTCGACCTTCTCCGCGCCAACGCCTTCCGTGCTTTCCTTGCTCGTCAAAATCTTCAGCGTCGCAAGCATAATGCACAGATCCTCCAGTACGCTCAACTTTGCAATGTACATCAGATCCATCGTCAGCTTGTCGTACGGCGTTGTGTTATACTTGCCGTACACCTGTGCATATCCGGTCAAACCAGCTTTCACCTGAAGCCGAAGCGCAAACTCTGGCAGCTCCTTCTCATACTCCGCGGCAATCTCCGGACGTTCGGGCCTCGGTCCAACGATCGTCATGTCTCCCTTCAAAATATTGATGAGCTGCGGCAGCTCGTCCAGTCGGCATGCGCGAATCACGCGTCCAACCTTCGTAATGCGCGGATCATTCTCACCCGCAGACAGCACCGCGCCGCTATACTTTTCCGCATCAACCCGCATGCTGCGGAATTTCAGAATGTTGAACTTCCTCCCGTCCTTCGTCAGTCGCACCTGCTTATAAAGTGCCGGGCCACCGTCACTCTTGATTGCCAGCGCCGTGACCAGCATGATCGGAGAGAGAACGATCAACGCCACGCCGGAAACAAGAATGTCCACCAGCCGTTTCACAAAAAGATACTCGGTTGAGGGATGGCACCGCCGACAATCCATAATCGGCAGATGCAGCATATGCAGCGGTTCCGCTGCGCTCATGATCACATCGCCGACCCGCGGCATCACCAGCGTCCGAATGTTGTGCGCAATGCAATACTTAATAATGATGTTGCGCTCATGGCTATGAATGCCACACAGAAAAACTTCCTTGTTTGCATCCAGCAGGTGCAAATTCTGAACGACTTCCTCTACCGGGTAGTTATCCGTCACTTCATACCGCTTTTCCAAACCATATTCCGAGATCAGATTCTCCATACCCTGCCGCACATCATATACGACCACCGATTTCAGCGGCGGGTGTGTTTCGAAATACAGATTATGTGCAACCTTCGCCCAAAGCAGGCTCAGCAGGCACTGCCCCGCATAAGCTGCCAAACCGGGCCACAGGTTCGGGAAATGCGCAGACAGCATCCAAATGACCAGGACGGTCACGCAGTCTGTCACACCGGCAGCAATCATCTGCCCAAACGCCATGTCCCGAATCTGCACAATCTGGAACCGAAAGCCGTCCAGCTGCCGCGCCATATAGTAGTAAGCACAGGCATACAGGCAAATTAAAATCGCCGACACCTGATGTGAGTTGACCGTCAGCGTCCGAGGCTCATAGTAGAGAAACCAGCACAGAAGGAACGGAACCAGCATCAACAAAATGTTGGCCAATTTTGCTATCGGTGTAAAGATTTTCTTCCATTTGCTGTCCTTCTGCATCGTTCTTTTCTCTCCTATTCCGTCTCGTCTTTATCCAATACCTCATACGAAAGCCAAACGCTTGTGACGTCGCCCGCAATGTCGAGCTGTATCTCCGCCATTTGCTTTCGTTTGTCCATTTTCAGTACCTTGCCGCGATAATGCTGCAGCAGTCCGTCCGTGATCTGCACCCTGCCGCCCACTTCAATGGCGGCAAGCACCCCCAGCAGACCATCCTTTTTCAGCAGCATCTCCGCCAGCTCGCGATCCCGTCCCATCAGGTAGCCTTCAGGCTCCTCCTCATAATGCAGCACGCGAATCACGTGGTCAATGCGCCGCAGTTCCGCCTTGGGATACGCGGCATTGGAGAACACAAACACATACCCGGGCATCATCCGCTTCTGCTCGTCCATCCATGCGCCCTTACGAAAAATGCGCTTCACCTTTCTCGGTAAAAGCGCCTTCCCTGCCTGCTGCCGCTCAATCTCATGGGCCACATAGCCTTCGTGACCGGCCTCGCAAAACAGACATCGAATGTATTCGTATGCTTCCAATGTATCACTTCCTGCCGCATGAAGATATAGCTTCGCCCTACGCGCTTGCTGAGGCGTTTTTCACGCCCTGCGCGTTTCGCCCTGACTATCTCCATACGTTCCGCACTGCCACGCCATTGCTGTGATCAGCTAAAACATATGTCTGACGGTATCCCTTCGGCTGCTGTCAGCCATCCCAGATGCTTGTGGGCCCTTCGACGCAAAGCTGCCAGGCGGTCTCCCGCCCAAACTTTGCCTCCAGCGCCTCATATCCCGCCTCCATGCAGCACGGGCGCGTCGTTGTGTTGTGCGCGTCCGTTGCAAGCATGTCGATCCAGCCCGCGCGAATTACCTTGCGGATCCAATGCTCCTCCCAGGGCGTGTGCCGCGCCAGCAGGGTCGCTGCATTCATCTGCATGCTGACCTCGTAACGCTCCCGCAGCTCCCGGATGCGATCCCCATGCCGAAGACATTTATAACGCTCCACATGGGCAACCAGCACATTGTATCCCGCAATGCCAAGATTTCGCGCCGCCTCGACCAGCCGCTCATAGGGCGCTGCCGGTGCAAACTCCACCAGCACCCATCTTGTCTGTGCCAGCGTCGGCACCTGTCCCTCATGAAGCAGCCGCGGCGTGTTGGATGTGTAGAAGATCTCCGCCCCCGGATACAGCTCCAAGTCCAGTCCTTTCCCCCGGCACCAGGCCTGCGCCTCATAAAGGTGCTGCCGATAAGTTGTTAAGGGGAACTCCCTGCGGCCCGGTGTGGCATGCACTGTTGCGATGGCTGCACTCACGCCCTGCCGCGCCATCTCCCGGAGCATTTGCTGCGTCTCTTCAAACGACTTAGGCCCGTCGTCCACGCCCCAGAGGAAGTGTTGATGTACGTCCACAAACATCGCGCTTATTTCTTACCTCTCTGTGTGTGCTGAACGTACTCGTTGGAGTAGTGGGAGTAATACGCTTTGTTGTAGTACTTCTTGGAGCTGATGCTGTCAAACGTCATCTTGTTGATGATGCAACCCAGCACCTGGCATCCCGCCTGCTCAATCTGCTCCTTCGCCGCCACAAGCTCCTTGCGGCGGGTTTGACCAAACTCTACCGTGAAGACCGCGCCGTCGCAGTTCTGCGCAATCTCCGCCGCGTCGATCACAACACCCACAGGCGGCGCGTCCACCAGTACTAGGTCGAAGTTCGCCGCCAGCGTATCCAGCATTTCCGCAAAGCTGGGCGAATCCAGCAGCGGCACCGGGTTGCTCACATCACGTCCCGAGGGGATCACGCAGATCTGATATAGGTTCGACTGATAGATCACGTCCTCCAGCTCATTAAAGCCAGCCAGGTAATGGGCCAGTCCGATCCATTCCCCGTTTGTGGACATTTCGTAGCGCTTCACCATGAACGACCGCCGCAAATCAGCATCCACCACCACCACGCGCTTACCGCGCTTGGCAAGGTTCTGGGCAATCTGCATGGTCATGAAGCTCTTGCCCTCGCCTGCATTGCAGCTCGTCATCAGGATCTTGTGCAGGTTGTGTCCAGCAAAGGTGAGGTTGCTGCAAATGGCGTTCAATGCTTCCGTGCCTGCGTAATCCAGCGCCTCTACGCGCCCAATCCGCGTCTGTCTCACGCTTCCTCACCTTCCTTTCGGCTCCGCTTCGGTGCAACCGTTTTGTTCTCCTGCACAGGCATTGCGCCCAGCGTAGGCAGACCAACGTAGCGCTCAATGTCCTCCGCAGAGCGAATCTTGTCGTCCGTGATGAAGCGCACGGTGATCACGCCAGCCGCCAGCATAAAGCCCAGCAGGAAGCCAAGCATGATGTTCTTCGTCTTGCTCGGCGCGGAGGGGCTTGTCGGGAGCAGCGCTTCTTCAAAGAGGTTCGGCTCCTCGGTGTCCATGGTCGTCGCGATGAACTCCCGTGCCACCTGTGCGTAAGTGTCCGCAATCAGCTTTGCTTCCTGTGGGCTGGTACTCGTCACCGTAATGTACATGATGCGCGTATTGGTCGGATTGGAAACCGACAACATGCTCGCCAGCTGATTATAGCTGTACGACAGCCCCAACCGCTGAATGACCATCTCATGCACATGCCAGTTCTTAAAGACCTCCATATAGTCCGTGGCTAGGTATGAGCCGATCTGAAGATCAGACAGATTGATGGCAGCGCCGCTGGAATTCAGCACATACAGCTTGGAGGTCGCCGTATAGGTCGGCGTTACCATAAAATAGGTATACGCCCCCATCAGCACCGCGCCTATCAACGCGCAGGCGATGATGATCTTCGCCTTTTCGATCAGCCGATAGAACAACTCTACCAGATCGATTTCCGTCTCGTTCTTGTCCCGCGGTGCCTGTGAAACCTTTTCTGTACCCGCTGCGCGGTTCTTCTCCGTCATCGCTCAAACTTTTCCTCTCACGTCAGCCTTTTGTGATCGTATTCTGTGCTGCTGCGGCACAGTCTGTTTCACCCTGCCGCAGCAGTCTTTCCCTTACTGCTCAACCGGCTCGCTCAGCATCGCCAGCGCAACAGCCTTGCTGGAGACCATCTTCGTCATCACATCGGCAGGGATGTACACCGCCACCAGGCCATCCTCCTGAACCTCAGCCTGCAGCACGACCCATTTCGCCACGAACTTATCTTCCACGTTCTTTTCGCCGCTATAGAAGCCCATCAGTGCAACCAGCTTCTGGCCCACCGCATAGGGCGTTGCGAACTCAAACAGCGCCTTCACATCGCCCATGTCATCCTTGTAGCCGCTCTGATCCAAGGTCACAAACTCGTTCAGCTCCAGCGTCTTCAGGTCGAAGCCCTCGGGCAGCAGCGCGGCAACGGCCGTCTGCACCTCCTCAGGGAAATATTCGATAGGGGCCATGTTGTTCACATTCACCGCTTCAAACAGCTGTGCGATCTCCGCCAGCACTTCCTCCACGTCCTCATCCACAAACACGACGAAGCCATCTGCCGACGGCTCCACCGAAACCACGCGGCTGGTGTTCGCCGTGGTCTTACTGGGGGTCGCCGCGAAAGCAGTCGCCGCCGTCAGTGCCAGTGCCAGAACCAGAAGAATGCTCGTCAACTTTTTCATGGTTATTCTCTCCCCTCAAATTTCCATGTTTCATTTATCTGTCACAGGCTCATAAAGCGTCTGCAACACCCATTGTACTGCCGCGCCCTCCGCGGGATGAAACTCCACATACCCGTCCGCACCCAGCGAATAGGAACCGTCCAGCGTCTCCACAGGCCCCCGCTCGTATTTATACGCACGGTTTGCCTCGTTGAGCAGCTTTCCCCGTTTGATATTCATGGTCACATGGTCGCCCAGGCTGTCCAGCAGTTCGCCAAGAAAATTGGCGTTCTCGCTCAGCCGCTGTCGCAGCTGTTCCGCCGCAGCCTCCATGTATACCCGCTGACGGCTCATGCGGGCGTTGTTGGTACCGTCGCCCACGCTCATGCGGCTGCGGACGAAGGTTTCCGCCTGTTCGCCATGCAGCGTCAGCGTTGCGCCCTGCGTCATGGCGGTGTCTATATCGGAGAAGTCATCCTCCAGCGTCACCGTCACGCCGCCCAGCATGTCGTTCAGCGTACTGATGGCGCTCATGTCCATCGCCATGTAATAGCTGATGTGCGCGCCCTCCAGTAGGTTTTCCACGGCAGTCACCGTGTTCTCGCAGCTTGCTTCCTCCGTCAGGCCGTAGCCATGGGACAGGCACAGCTGCATTTCCTTTGTGCCCACCGGATTGCCCAGCACACCCAGCACCTGCACCGCCGTCATGGTGTCGCGCTCCAGCTGCAAGGTTTTGATCTCCCGCTGTTCGTGGTCGATGACCATCAGCAGCATGAAGTCCGCCTGACCGCCCTGCCGCGCGTTGATGCGCTCCGTGCCGTCCTCCCGGTCCACACCCATCAGCAGCAGCCGGGTCTGTCCCGTTCGCTCCGCATAGGTCTGTCCGTCATACGTCACCTGTCTGCGCTGACCGATCTGGCTTTGTGCCTCGCCCCGCGCCTGGGTCTCCGTCGTGGAGCGCTCCAACAGGGTGCTTCCCGCATACAGTCCGCCCGCGATGACAGCCACCGCCATCAGCGTGATCCAGCATTTTTTGCGGGTCACCCTCGCTTTTTTTCTGTTCTCCCTTGTCATGCCCTGTCGCTGCGCCGCCGTTCGTTGTCCGAACAGCATGCACCCCGGCGCACCTCCTCTCTCCTGAAGGAACGGAAAACAGCCCCCGAGCTTTCCCGGCTGGTCCTCTGTATCTTCAGTGTTGTTTCACTTCCTTCGGAGATTCTCGTTGCACAAGTTGGGAGGACGCAAAGTGCGTATCGCTCCATCTGCGTTTGACTTGTATTACGCAGACGTTGCTCCTCCCCGGAAATAACGACTTTATTATAGGTCATCTGCCTGTTTTTGTCAACGTTCCTTATTGTATAAAATGCGTCTTTTTCCAGGCTTTTCCATGTTAAGTTACGCTTATTTATGCAGAATTGTGCTGCAATATGCAGTTTGTCACTTGCCGCTTTTTATCCCTTTCGTTCCGTTTTTACGCCCATAAGCCACATAATTCTCCATTTTCGGCGATTTTCGTCACCAAATCCCGTATCACTACAGGAATTTACCCCCCCCCGTTACATTTTAGTTACACCGTGTATGCTTCCGTATAACATCCACTGGATACCTCGCAAGATTCTTTTTTCCGGCTCCTCGAAATGTCCGCCTTTTTCCAGTTGAAAGTGTGTCGGCATCCTCTCGCCCCAGTGCTGCGCCAGCCTTCTCGCACAGTCCTCCACGCACTGCATGCGCACATTGCGCGTCCTTTTCTCTCGATCTCCCACGCTCATCCACAGCCGCGTCGGCTGCGCATTCTGCGCCCTGGCCCATGGCTCAAAGCCATCAAACCATACTGATCCCGAGCAGCAGGCCACGCCGTCCCACTGCATTCCCCGCAGCCAACTGTACAGAGCGAAAAGCCCCGCCATGGAGTAACCGGCGATGTAACGTCCCGTCACTGAAAAATGCATAGCTCCCTCCGCCGCTAGCATCACCTCCTGACAAAACGTCTGCAAGTAGCCCTCCGCGCCGCCCGAAAAGTCCCCGCCCGCGCGGAAAACGCCTGCCGCCGTCCAGGGAGAGAAATCCCGATTCCAATCATTTCCGCTGACGCACACCAGCACGCATCCCGGCAGCTCCTCCGCAAGTCGTGCTGCCTCCTCCGGCTCCATGTGCAGATAGACCACCGGGCGCGGCTGTTCGCCCTTGCCCCCAAGCACCGTTACCTTCGGCATATGTGTCACGCTTCTTTCTCTTATTTTTAATAGGATAGCATGGACTGCGCCGCTTGTCACGTTTTCTTTTTGTTGACGTTACCCGGTTGCAGCGTTTATAATCAACACGTTGTATCCAACTTGCAAAGGAGGTACTCCCTTGAAAAAGCTCTATTCATGGCTGCTGGCGCTTGCCCTTTGCTGCTTCATGCTTCCGGCACAGGCCGCCACCTCGCCCTTGACCGACCCTTCCGTGCTGCCCGAGACGAATGACGAGGGTTTTCTGCCCGAGGGTGAAAGCCCCTATTTCTACCGCAATCATGCCGAGGGCTACTGGTTCTATCTGGATCAGTCCGTGCGCGTGGAGATCATGCGTGTGCAGACCACCTCGCCCAACCTGACCTACTACACGGCGGACATCATGTGCGCCACGGGGACAAGTCTGTACACCGTGACCTACAACGAGGACAAGCCGGGCCGCACCAACGGTCTGCCCCAGGACATGGCGGCCCGTGTACATGCCGTGTATGCGCAAAGCGGAGATTTCTATTCCTATCGCGTTGCGCACGACCGCTATCCCGGCAACATTGTCCGCGATGGCGAGGTGCTGTACAGCAAGTCCTATTCCAAGCTGATCGACGCCATTCCGAACCTTGCCACCATGGCGTTCTATCCCTCCGGTGCTGCCGAGGTAAACGAGGCCTGGGAGGTCAGTGCGCAGGAGTATGTGAAGCGCGGCGCAACGACGGTCGTTGCCTTTGGCCCCATTCTGCTGCGGGATGGCGAGCTGCAGGATGTGGACAAGAAGGAATACAACCACGCCGAGCCGAGAAGCTGCTTCGGCATTGTGGAGCCGGGGCATTATGTCGGTCTGCTAGTCGAGGGACGCAAGTCTCATTCCGATGGTGCGACGCTGACCCAGTGCGCCGAGATTCTTGCCGACATTGGCTGCACCGATGCCATCAATCTGGACGGCGGCAACACTGCTGCCATGCTGTTCATGGGTGAAAGCGTACAGCTTGCCGAAAACGGCGGCGTAGATGCCAACGACCGCGCAATCCCCGATATTCTTGCTGTAGGGAGCTATTAACGAGGGAGAACTGCGAGGGAGGCTGCTTCTGTGCCAGAAGCACCTCCCTCGCGCTCCCTCCCGAAGACCTTTGTTATATTTCCATAGCGTGCTTTTTTCTGTTACTTGTTGGTAATTCGACTGATTGAAAGGGGATTTTCCGCATGATCCGCATGAACTGCGATTATCTCGAGGGCTGTCATCCCGCTATTCTGGAGGCCCTCACCGCCACCAATTTCGAGCAGACCCCCGGCTACGGTCTGGATCCGCACTGCATGCACGCCGCAGACCTTGTGCGCACGTTCTTCTCCGTCCCCGATGCCGATGTGCATTTCCTGGTGGGCGGTACACAGACCAACGCAACCGTCATTGCCGCCGCGCTTCGCCCCTGGCAGGGCGCACTGAGCGCCGATACAGGCCACATCAACGTTCATGAGACGGGTGCAATTGAAGCCACAGGCCACAAGGTGCTGGCCCTTCCCGGCAAGGATGGGCGCATCACCGCCGCACAGGTGGACGAGGCCTGCACCCTGCAAGGCAATGACGAGCATACCGTCAAGCCGGGCATGGTGTACATTTCTTTCCCCACCGAGGTCGGCACGCTGTACTCCCTCGCGGAGCTAAAGGAGCTTTATGAGGTCTGCCAAAAGTGGGGCCTGTACCTGTTCATCGATGGTGCGCGTCTGGGCTATGGTCTGACCTCCCCCATGAACGACGTTACCCCCGCCGATCTGGCCCGCTACAGCGATGTGCTGACCCTTGGCGGCACCAAGGTCGGCGCGTTGTTCGGAGAAGCCGTCCTCATCACAAATCCCGCACTGAAGCCTGACTTCCGCTACATCATCAAGCAAAAGGGCGGCATGCTGGCAAAGGGCCGTCTGCTGGGCATCCAGTTCGAGACGCTGCTGACCGAAAATCGTTACCTGACCATCGCCCAAAAAGCCATTGATCAGGCCATGCGT
This sequence comes from uncultured Clostridia bacterium, assembly GCA_934631985.1. Lineage (GTDB taxonomy): Bacteria > Bacillota > Clostridia > Christensenellales > Aristaeellaceae > Egerieenecus. The sequence goes on from CAKTYE010000035.1 coordinate 10,041, forward strand.
ATCCGCGAAGCCCTGCAAGCCCAGGGCGTCCCCTTCCTGGTGGACTCGCCCACCAACCAGCTTTTCCCCATCTTCACCGATGCACAGCATGCCGCGCTTTCTCAGCAATTTGAATTCGCCCTCTGGTCGCGCCTGGACGATGCCCGCGCAGCCTACCGCATCTGCACCAGCTGGGCTACCCGTGATGAGGCCGTTGAACAGCTGGTGCGGATGATTCAGGCGCTGTAAAGCGTAAAATATGCCGCATCACCTGCATTTGCGACTGTGATACAATAAGCTACCCGATACCTCAGCGTGTGAGTATATTTTCCACCACTCGCCTGCCGGCGAGCGGTCCCCCTCCTTCTGCGGAAGGAGGCAAGAATGCCGCCCTGATGCACCAATGGAAAGCAGCAGCTTGTGAGAATATTCTCCTGCCGCCTCGAGGCGGCTGTCCACCCTCTGTGAAGGGAGCCTCTGGAATACGGAACCTCTCCGTCCCTTCGGGACACCTCCCCTTTCAGGGGAGGATTTTGGCGTTGGTGCGGCTGTGCCGCGTCCATGTGCATAATGGGTACTTCAGTGCAAGTAACTATTGCTGCATGCGCCAGTTCTAAGCGACAAGGCGTTCCGGCGGCTGTATACGGTCAGCCGCCGGAATGCCTTGGAGCGGAACCGAAGGCAGCTCGGGTTGTGTCCCCCTGGGAAGGCTCCGAACCGGGCGATGGCTGGGGGCATTCATGGGGTCCGGGGGCCAGCCTTAGTTACATGGAAAATTTGGCTGGCCCCCGGGCGGTTTTGCCTACTTTGCCCGAGTGCAAAGTAGGTCGTCCGTCCGCAGACGGACGAAATGCTCTCTAGCAACAGATTTCATCGCGGTCGTGTGCCGCCAATCCCATGCCACCATAAAATCATCCAAAAACTCAAAGGAACCCACCGCAGCTTTTCCTCCCTGCGGCAGGTTCCTTTTTCTTACCCTTTACTTATTGTCATACCCCAGCGTCCGCAAATCATCCATGCGGTTGCGCCAGTCCGGGCGTACCTTCACCCACAATTTCAGGTTCACATGCATGCCAAGCAGCTTCTCAATGTCCGCCCGTGCTTCCGAGCCAATCACTTGCAGCATCGCGCCATGCCGACCAATAATGATGCCCTTGTGCGCATCGCGTTCACAATAAATGGTAGCGTGAATCTCCATGAAGTCGTCGCTTTCCTTGTTCATCGCCATCATTTCCACACCAATGCCGTGCGGCACCTCATCACGCAGATGCAGCAGCGCCTTTTCTCGAATCAGCTCCGCGCAGATCTGGCGCTCCGGCTGGTCGGTCATCATGTCATCCGGGAAGTACTTCGGCCCCTCGGGCAGCCCTTTCACCAGCTGCGCCTCCAGCTCTGCCAGACCGTCTCCAGTCTTTGCGCTGATGGGAATGATTGCATCATAGCCCACATCTGCAAAGGACGCAATCAGCGTCAGCAGCTTTTCCTTGGGTACCAGATCAATCTTGTTCAGCGCCAGCACCTTCGGCACCTTTCGCTGACCCATCTCCGCCACGATCTTTCGGTCCTGCTCGCCCACCAGCGTTGCATCCACCAGCGCCAGCAGGCCGTCCATACCATCCATCGCATCCTTCACCGACTGCATCATGCTCTCGCCCAGCCGGGTGCGGGGATGGTGAATGCCGGGCGTGTCCAGAAATACGATCTGCCACTCCGGGCGGGTCATCACGCCCATAATGCGGTTGCGCGTGGTCTGGGGGCGGTTGGAAACGATTGCCACCTTTTCACCTACAAAGGCGTTCATCAGCGTGGACTTGCCCACGTTAGGCCGCCCCACAATGGTAATAAATCCAGAACGAAATGCCATTTTGAAAACCTCGTATTTCTTTCGATTTGTCGTAATTATTCCGCGTCCGGCAGATCCTTCGGGCCAAAGCCATGAGGCAGCAGCGCCTTCAGGGGCGCTTCATCCACCTTGCCGTCCGCCCAGGTCACCATCACGCGAATGTCAGGTGCAAACTCATTCAGCACCTGACGGCACGCGCCGCAGGGCCACGGCGCAGAGCCTTCTGCCGCAATGGCAATGGTAGTGAACTCCATCGCACCCTCGCTGATGGCCTTGAACATTGCCGTCCGCTCTGCGCAGTTGGTCAGGCCAAAGGATGCATTCTCAATGTTGCAGCCCTGGAACACCCGTCCATCCGCGCACAACAGTGCCGCGCCTACCTTGTAGTGGGAATAGGGGGAATAGCTACGCTGCATCGCCGCCCGTGCCAGCGCCAACAGCGCCTCGTCGCTGACCTGTCCATCGCCGTCCCGGCTCATACCAACCGCATTCAAAATCTTTTCTTCCATGGCCCGCATCTCCTTTTTTTCATCCTCTGCCATATGATCGTAGCCCATCAGGTGGCAAATGCCGTGTACCAGCAGATAAGCCGCCTCTCTCTCCGGGGAATGTCCGTATTCTGCCGCCTGCGCCAGCACATGCGGCACGGAAATGATCAAATCACCCAGCATGCAGGCATCCAGCTCGTCGTCTAATTCCTGACGCAGCAACTTGTCCGCCCGTCCCGCCGTCACGCCTTTGGGATAGTTCACCGTGGGAAAGGACAACACGTCCGTTGCCCGATCCGTGTCCCGGTATTCCCGGTTGATCTCATGAATGGCCTCGTCGTCGCACAGCCGCACGTTCACCGCGCAGGGCCGCGTTACGCCCTCCGCCCACAGCGCACAGTCTGCCGCCGTCTGCATCAGAGACAGCCAGGCAGGCTCTACCGCCGTATCAATCTCCCATTGCAGAATCATCGTCTTCCGTCCTTTCCGACAGCGCAGGAATCTCCTCGCTGTATTCCACGTCCACCTGTTCCGCTTCCGGCTCCTCATAGGTCTGCTTTTCCTGCGCATCCGTCTCGGCGGGCTGCACAGGTGCGTCAGGCTTTGCCGACTCCGTTGGCTGCGACTCTACAGGCGCAGGCCGTTCCGCGGGTGCTTCCTTTGCAGGCTGCTCCGCGGACTTTTTTTCCTCTGCCCGCTTTTCCTTTGCTTCCGCCTCATGCTCGTTGATGAAGAAAGCATCCCGCTTTGGTACCGGCGTGGTTGGGTACTCGATCCGCTCATGGAACACACCGTTCAGCACCTTGGCAAAGGCCTCGCAAATGCCGTCGATGTCCCGCAGCGTCAGCGGCGAATTGCTCAGCTGACCGTCCTCCAGCTTGCCCCGCACCAGCCGCTCAATAAAGCGCTCAATGGCCTGGGGCGTGGGATCGGGCATGGAGCGCACCGCCGCCTCAATGGTGTCCGCCAGCATGATGATGGCGCTTTCCTTGCTGGAAGGCCGCGTGCCGTCATAGCGGAAATCCGCAATGTCAACGTTCTTGCCGTCCGCCTGCTGCAATGCCTTGTGGTAGAAGAACATCACCGGCGTGTCGCCATGATGCTCCACAATGATCTTCTGAATTTCCTGGGGCAGGTGATACTTCTGCGCCAGCTGCAAGCCGTCCCGGGTGTGGCTGGTCACGATCGCCGCCGACACATAGGGATCGGTGTGGTCGTGGGGGTTCTCCCCCATCTGGTTTTCCTTGAAATACAGCGGGCGCTTCAGCTTGCCCACGTCATGGAAATACGCGCCCGTCCGCGCCAGCAGCGGATTAGCACCGATCTTCTCTGCGGCAGCCTCCGCCAAATTCGCCACAATGATGGAGTGGTGATACGTTCCCGGCGCTTCCAAAAGCAGCCGCCGCAAAAGCGGTTGGTTGGGATTTGCCAGCTCCAGCAGCTTGCTGGGCGTTGCCAGGTTGAAGGTCGTCTCAAACACAGGCTGCAGCGCCACTGCCATCAGACCGCTGACCACGCCGCTGCCCATGGACCATGCCGCATATTCCAGGGACTGCCGCATGTCGCTGGAGGTCATCAGCCCCATGGCGAGCATCAGCACCGCGTTGCTTGCCGCAACCACCAGCCCGCACAGCACCACTCGCACACGCTGGGGCTTGCCCTTCAGGAAAAGCACCGCAAACATGCCGCTGACCATGCCCGTGACCATCATGTGGACCATCGCCGCCGCATAGCTGCTATTGCCGCCCGCCGTCACGCCGCTGACGATCAGCGTCATGGGTACGGCCACCGCTACGCCCACCGGTGCGCCCAGCAGGCTCGTCATCAGCATGGAGGCCATGGTAATGGGCGCAAGATACGCATCCACGCCCTTGACGCACAGCATGCTCGCGCCCATGGTAATGACCAGCACCGTCATCAGCACCAGCAGCGCCCGCAGGTCATGCAGCGTTCCCGGAGACAGCAGCCGCAGCAGCACCAGCAGCAGCAGTACGCTTGCCAGCACCAGCAGCGCCGCGCCCCCATAAACGCTGTAATCGTATTCGTTATCCTTCAGCATGCCCAGGGAGCGCAGCATCTCCACCTGGTTGCGGCTGACCCGCTCGCCCTCGCGGATGATGTTCTGTCCCTGCAAATAGATGACCGGCTCCACGGCCTCCCGCGCCTTTTCCTGCGCCAGCGCCGTGGCCTCCTGGTCGATGACCATGTTCGGGGCCACACAGACCTTCAGCACCGTGGGAACGATGTACTGCATCAGGTCGCTGTCCACAATGAAGCCCACGATCTGCTGAATGTTGCTGATGGACTGGCTCACCTGACCCTCGCGGATGGTGGTGTTCAGTGCGTTGCGCACCGAGGTCGTCACCGTGTTGATCATGTTTTCCAGCGTGTCCGTGTCGGTGTGCATCAGCACCGTCACCTGCTTATCCGTCAGGGTCACGTCCTTCAGCAGCCCCTGGGCATAGGCAAGCTCCGTCTCCGTATACGTCCGGCTGCGGATCTCCTCCGCCGTGTCGCCCTCCTGCCGCAGCGTCAGGCCGTATTGCTGCACAATGCGAAGCTCGTCAAACACATCGCTCAGGTGCTGCAATACCTCCTCCGTCGCGCCCTCCTTCAGGTGATAGGTCGGCTCCACCGCGTCCGCCGCCGCCTGCCGACGGCTCTCCGTGGTCAGCTCATCCACCACATCCTTGGTGGCGGTAATGGTCTGATGCGAAATGGAGCCGACCCGCAGGTTATAGCGCTGAGGCGCACTGGCGGCGCAGAACAGGCCGAAAAGCATCAGCGCGCCGACAAACACCACCAGGGTGCATTTGGCGTCCGCGCTGACCAGCCATTGGCCCAGGCTTCTGCGTCCGCTCCGCCTGCGGTTCCTTTCTCCGCGTTTTTTCGCATGCATCATGCATTCTCCTTTGCACGTCGGTTATAAGCGTCATATGCGTCCACGATCTGCTGCACCAGCTCGTGGCGCACCACATCCTTGCTGGTCAGGTGCGTAATGCCAATCAGCGGAATGTCCTTCAGCACCTCGATGGCCTCGCTCAGGCCCGAGCGCCGTCCGCCCGGCAGGTCCGTCTGGGTCAGGTCGCCCGTGACCACCGCCTTGGAGTGGAAGCCCAAGCGGGTCAGGAACATCTTCATCTGCTCGGTGGTGGTGTTCTGCGCTTCATCCAGGATGATGAAGGAATCCGACAGGGTGCGCCCGCGCATGTATGCCAGCGGAGCCACCTCCACCACGCCGCGCTCCACCAGCTTCTGATAGCTGTCCACGCCCATCATGTCATACAGCGCGTCGTACAGCGGGCGCAGATACGGATCCACCTTCTGGGTCAAATCGCCGGGCAGAAAGCCCAGCTTTTCTCCCGCCTCCACCGCCGGACGGGTCAGCACAATGCGCTCCACTTCCTTATTTTTCAGCGCCACCACGGCAAGCGCCATCGCCAGATACGTCTTGCCCGTACCCGCAGGCCCCACCGCAAAGGTCAGGTCGTGGTCGCGGATGGACTGCACATATTCCTGCTGGCCCAGCGTTTTGCAGCGGATCTGCTTGCCCCGGTGGGTCACCGCCACCACGCTTTTCATCATGTCGTCCATCATGTCCAGCTTGCCCTCCCGGGCCAGCGCAATGGCATAACGGATGCGGGCGCGATCCACTGTTTCCCGGCGATGCAGCAGCTCCAGCAGCTTTTCCATCACCGCCACGGCAAGGGCTGCATCCGCCGCCTCGCCGGTCACCACCAACTCGTTGCCGCGCAGGGCCACATGTACGCTGCATTCCTGCTCGATCAGCGCTACGTTCTGGTCGTTCAGTCCGAAAAGCGACATATAGGCGTCCATGGACTCCATGGTCAGCGTCATCTGTTTTGCTTCAGTCAATCAGGCTTTTCCTCCTATTCTTCACCGCAGCTCCATGCGCCGTGTTCCGCGTCATGCCCGTGCGGTCATGCGGGTCAGGAGGCATTTTCGCCCGCCCGGTATGCGCCAATGTCCATGCGGCGCTCCCCATAGGCTGCTGCCTCCAATATCTCACCCTCTATCATACAATAATCTACCCATTTGTCAACGAAAACATCGCCGCGGCCCGCCTTCGCCGCCAAAAGACGCAGCGCCGCCAGTCCTGCCTCCGCCTGCGCCTGGGCCATGTCGCGCCGTACCTGCCGCACCTGCGTCTCCAAATACGTCTCCCGGCGCACCCACATGGGCAGGAACAGTCCGCCCAGGGGCTGCACCGCCGCATGCCTGTCCGCTGCCGCAAAGCCCGTCGGCTCCTCCCGCCACAGGTCAAACAAGGGGCACGTCACCACCTGCCGCTGCGCCTGCGCTCCGGTATACACCGTCTCCGTTTCCATCAGCGAGACCCGCGCCCTTGCGCCGTCCCACACCCGCGCCGTTACCGTTCCCCGGGCCGATACGGGCCGCACCGTCTCCGCGCCGTCGCGCTCCTCCCCGGCGATCAGCACCTGGCCCTTGCGCACCGTGTCCCCCGGCTTGCACTTCGCAGTGCCTGCCAGCACCACCACCTGCGTGACCACGCCGTCCCGGCTGGCGATCACATCCCGGCTGCCGTGCCAGTCCACGCTGTCTCCCTTGGGCGTACCCTCCACCAGCCGAATGTGCAGTGCTGTCCCCCGCCAGCCGACCTCCACCCATGCCACGCGGGGATAGCGCCATTCCAGCGCGTCCCGCAGCGCCGCCGTGTCCACCTTCCGCTTCCAGATGAAGGGACGTATCCCCTGTTCTTCAAGGAACGTCCGCACATCCCCCGCATAGCTGCCCACGTCCACCAGCTCCACCGCCCACACCCATTGCAGCGCCGCCGCCACGCACAGAAAGGCCAGCGCCACCAGTGCGCACAGGGGCCAGCGCTGCCGCAGCCTGCTGCGCCACCTGCCCCAGCCCACCGCCTCCAAGGGTGTAAAGGCCCAGCCGCCCTGCGCCGCCAGCTGTGCCAGCGCCGGCATCAGCCCTTCGGGGGCCACCCCCGTCACCGTGCGTCCAAAGCGGCGCAGCCTGCGCATGGGTACGCCCTGCTCCCCCGCAAGGCGCATAAAGCGTTCCAGATTCAGTCCCTCCGCCTGAAACCGGCGCATGCATCCCTGCTTCATGGCGTACCCTCCCGGCCCAGGGTGACGCCCGTGATCTCGCCGCCCACCGCCGCCTCCTGCGCCGTATAGGTCAGAAAGCGCAGTTCCCGCCCCGTCAGCGTCAGCTGTCCGCAGGTCGTCTTAAAGGCGATGCACCCGCTCTGATACAAAAGCACCCCCTGGTGCTGCTCCACCCGTGCCTCCTGCTTGCCGATCAGCGTGATCCGCGGCGCTGTCCCCGTCACCTCCGGGGGAAAAAGCGGCCTTTCCAGCATGTTCTCTCACCTCGCAAACGCGGTCTTACCGCATGATACGCACGCCTGCGGCGAAATAGACGCGCCCAGCTATGTATGCTCCCGCCCGCAAACGTACACATTACACCCTGCGGGGGACTGTATTCACCCCAGTCGAAACTGCTGAAGGAGCTTTTGCTTATGACCGTTTGGATCATTGCCGCTGCGGCGCTTATCGCGCTGTGCGCCCTGGCGCTGCCCGCGCTTGTGACACGTCCGCCGCGCGCTGCCGATGCACAGCGGCTGCGCCTGTCCGCGCCGCGTCTGTCACCCCAGGAGCTGACGGAGCAGCTTACCCGGCTTGGCCTGCAGGTGCAGCCCCACGGGCAGCGCCGCCTGCGGCTTGCCCGAAAAAGCACCCGGCGCTTTTTCATGCTGCTGCGCTCCAGCCTGCTGCCGTCCCACGGACGGGAGCCGGGCGTTCCGTGGCTTCGGAACAACAGCCGCATGCTGGAGGAGCAGCTGCGCCGCCTGCAAGGAGAACTGCGTTCCCTACCGCCCCTGCCTGCGCTGCGCGGGGGCGGTCTGCGGATAAGCGCCCTGACGGACACGCTGTGCCTTTCACTGGGCGGCGAGGTGGACCCCGGTGCGCTTCCCGAGCTCCTCGCCTGCTGGCAGCGCTCCGCCGGGATGACCGAGCAGGAGCTGCAAGCCCTGCCTGCGGCGCTGCGCCGCACCCTGCTGCTGCTTTTGACCGATGCGGCGGCAGACCTGCGCACTGCCCGTCTGGAACGCGACCGTGGGCAGCGTCTTGCCCGCGCCCTGCGCCACAACGCCCTTTCCGATCATCTGCTTGCGACGCTTTCCCCCGAAGCCCTTGACGGCCTCACGCAGGCACTGGAAGCAAAGGGTGCGGGCGAAGCGCTCCACACCCTTGATCTGCTGCTGACCCAGGCGGGACAGGACACCGCCGCGCTGGCCCGGCAGGCCCGAGAGCGTGAAATGGTCCGCGGGCATTGGGTCGCCGCGCTCTGCGCCAGCCTGCGGGCGCTGGATCGCGTTTCCTGGCCCGAATTTCTGGAAGACCTTTCCCTGCTCCACCACTGCTTTTTGCAGGACCCGGCGCAGGTCTATTCCCGCATGGATTTTGACAGCCGCCGCATGTATGTCCTGCGCACGGCACGTCTGGCCCGCCTGATGAGCATGACCGAGGAGCGCGTGGCGCTGGGGGCGCTGCATCTGGCGCAGGAAGCCGCTGAAGACGGCGCTGCCGATCATATCGGCACTTATCTTTTGACGGACGAGGGGCTTCAGGCGCTGTATGCCAGTCTGCGGCTGCGCAGAAGCCTGCGCTTTCCGCTGGCCTTGTTTTTCCGCCGCCATGGGCGCGGCCTGTATCTCACGCTTCTCTGGCTCGGCGTGGCGGCAGGCCTTGCCGCCGGGGCCGCGCTTTCGCTGCCTGCCCTCCTGATTCCGGCTTGGCTGCTTGTCTTTTCCCAGGCCTGGCGCGTGCTGCTTGGGCGCGTCCTGCCCCGGCTGTATCCCGCACGGGAGCTTCCCCGGCTGCACCTGCCCCAATTGGAGGAGCGTCAACGCACGCTCCTCGTGCTGCCTGTGCTACTTTCTGATCCGGAGCAGGCCATTCGCATGATCGGCCGCCTGTCCGAGCTGCGCCATGCCGACCCGGATACCTTCTTTGACTACATGCTGCTGGGGGATTTCGGCGACAGCCTGACCGCCGAGGAGGTTGCGGACGGGCTGATCATCCGCGCTGCGTCCAGTGCGCTGGAGGCCCTGCAAGCGGACGATCCCGACCACACTTATTTATACCTGCAGCGCCGCCGCGCCTATGATCGGGGCGAACGCGCCTGGATCGGGCGGGAACGCAAGCGCGGCAGTCTGGAAAGCCTGAACCGCCTGATTGTCGAGGGAACCTGCGAGGACAGCTACGACTATGCCAGCATGGAGCTTTCCCGCCTGCACAGGCGCTATGCCTTTGTGCTGACGCTGGATCAGGATACAGTGCTGCTGCCCGGCGAGGCCCACAGCCTTGTGGGGACCCTCAGCCATCCCCTTGCCCAGCGCCGGGAAACTGCTGCCGGTTGGGTGGGCGTGAGCATCGTGCAGCCCCGCATGGAGATTGATCCCGCCGCCCTGCGCACGCCCCTGAACCGCCTGCTTGCCGGGCATGCAGGCACCGACCTTTATCATGCCGTGTCCTGCCCGCTGTATCAGCGGCTCTGCGGCAGGGGCAGCTATCATGGCAAGGGCATCTACGACCCTGCCGCGCTGCTTGCCGCCACCTCGGGCTGGATCCTTCCGGACACGGTACTCAGCCATGATCTGCTAGAGGGCGAGCTTGCAGGCTGTGCCGCCGACAGCTCCCTGACGCTGCTGGAGGGTCAGCCCGCCGTGTGGTCCGCCTGGCTGCGCCGCCTGCACCGCTGGACGCGCGGAGACTGGCAATTGCTGCGCTGGCTGCTGCCCTGGGTGCAAACGCCCGCCGGGGTGCGCCGCAATCCGCTTTCACGTTTTTCCTGGCACAAGGTATGGGACGCGCTTCGTCTCAGCCTGCTGCCGCTGGGACATGCCGCGCTGCTGCTTTGCAGCGCCCTGTCCGCCCGTCCCGGCCTGTTTCTGTTGACCCTTGCACTGATGCTTGCAGAGGGGCTGCTTGCTCCCCGTCACGCGGACTGGCGCGGTCTGTTCACACGCTTATGCGCGCTGCCCACGCTGGTAGCCGTGCAGGCGGACGCGGCCCTTCGCGCCCTGTGGCGCTCCCTCATTTCTCATGAAAAGCGGCTGAACTGGCTGCCCGCCGCGCAGGCCGAATGGACCCAGGCCGGAGAGCTTTTCGTCACCCCCTGGACGCAGTGGCTGGGCGCATTGGCGCTGGGCGGCTGCGCCCTGCTTGCCCGTCCGCCGCAGCTTGCGCCCCTGCCGCTGGCGGCGCTGTTTGCCATCCAGCCGCTGCTGCTGCCCCGGCTGGAAGCGCCCCGCCGTGCGTCGCCCCCGCTCATGCCTGAGCAGCGGGAGCAGCTGCACACCCTGGCAGAGCGCACCTGGCGCTTCTTTCAAAACAATGTCACAGAGGCCACGCACTTTCTGCCGCCGGACAACGTGCAGCTTGACCCGCCGCGGGGCGCCGCCATGCGCACCTCGCCCACCAACATTGGGCTGTATCTGCTCAGCACTGCCGCCGCCATGGAGCTTGGCCTGCTGGAAGCCGATGAAGCCGCCCGCCGTCTGCTTGCCACGGTGGACACGCTGGAGCATCTGCCCACCTGGCGCGGACACCTGTACAACTGGCTGGACCTGACCACCCTCGCGCCCATGGAGCCGCATTATGTTTCCAGCGTAGACAGCGGCAATTATGTCGCCTGTCTGCTGGCAGCGGCGCAGCTGTTCCGGCAGCGGCTTGCCGCGCTGGACGCTTCCTGCCGGGAGCTGCCCGCGCGGCTGGATGCGCTGGCGTATGCGGTCGATCTCTCTGCGGTGTACGACCCTGCCGCGCAGCTGTTTTTCATTGGCGGCGACCCGCGCAAAGGGGCCGTCAGCGGCAATCATTACGACCTGCTGGCCAGCGAGGCACGGCTGCTTTCCTTTGTCGCCATCTGCACCGGGCAAACGCCCCTGCGGCACTTCAGCCGCCTGAGCCGCGCCTGTGTCCCCTGTGGGCGCAGCCGCCCGCTGCTCAGCTGGAGCGGCTCCCTGTTTGAATACCTGATGCCGACGCTGCTGCTGCCCACCTGGCCCGGCACGCTGCTGCACACCGCCTGTCTGGATGCCATCCGCTGCCAGCTTCGCGCAGGGCGGGACGGGCTTTGGGCCATCAGCGAAAGCGGCTATTATGCCTTCGACCCGCAGCTGCACTATCAGTATCGCGCCTTTGGCCTGCCTGCGCTGGCGGCAGACCCTAACGCGCAGGGGCAGGTCTACGCCCCCTATGCCGCAGCGCTGGCACTGCCCTTCGCCCCGGACGCGGCGCTTTCCATGCTGCATCGGCTGGAAGCGCTGGGCCTTTTTGCCCCAGAGGGCTTTTTTGAAAGCCTGGACTGCTGCCCCGAGCGCACCACCGACCAGCCCTATCAGGCCGTGCGCAGCCACATGGCGCACCATCAGGGCATGCTTTTCTGTGCCGTCGTCAACGCACTGACGGACGCTTCGCTGGTGCGGGCTTTTTGCCGCATGCCTGCCGTGCGCGCCTTTCTGCCGCTGCTGAAGGAACACGCTGCCCCTTCTCCCCTGACGCTGACCCTTCCCCGTCCCCGCCCAGAAGCAATGGCAAAAGCGCCGCTCCCTGCCACGGCCCTGTCTCCGCTGGCGCTGCCCGTGGAAGCGGTGCTGCTGGGCGGCGGCGAGGCCTATGTGCTGCAAAGCGCAAGCGGGCTGGGGGTACTGGGGGTTGGGGACGTGCTGCTCAGCCGCTTTACCCGCGACCCCTCCCGGCGGGAGGGCGTGTTCTTCTATCTGCTGGAGCAGGGCCGCATGTGGCAGCCCTTTGACCCGCGCTTTCCCGGTGAAGTGACCTATACGGACGGTGTCTGCGTCCTGACCCGAACCCACCGGGAGCTTCGCATGACCCTGCGCACCCTTGTGGACCCGGTATCCCAGCACATCCTGCATGCGCTGACGCTGGAAAACCTCTCCACCCGGGATCGCGCCCTGGAGGTCGCGGACTATTTCGAGCTGGCTCTGGCCCCGGAAATGGAGCAGCTTGCCCATCCCACCTACAACGACCTGTTCATTGAGACCGCACCCTTTGGCGAAATGGGACTGACCGCCGTGCGGCATGCCCGCAGCCCGGAGGAGCGCCCCGTGCGGCTGTACCATCTGCTTGCCCAGCCCGCCGAGGCCGCCGTGTTTGCAGAGACCGACCGCTGCGCCTTTCTGGGCCGCAACGGTTCCCCCTGGCAGCCGCAGGCATTGCGTCAGGCGGCGCATCAGGGCGTGTTTGGTACGCCGGTACATCCCTGCGCCGCGCTGCGCTGCCAGGTCACCCTGCATGGGCTTGGACGGATACAGCTTGTCTTTGTGACCCACTGTACCCGTGAGGAAGCCCTGCTTCCGCCGGACGCGCTGACGCTGGACAGCCCCAAGCTGGCGCAGTGTCTGGACATGGCGCGGCTTCGCCAGCAGGTGCTGCTGGACAGCCTGGGCATTCCTGCTGCAGAGCTTCCGCTGCTCACCCACATGACCGGGGCCGTGCAGTGGCTCCATCAGCCCCATCAGGGTGTCAGCTCCCCCGTGGCCCTGCCGCGGGAAGCGCTTCATGAACTGGGACTGACAGACGAGCTTCCCCTGCTGACCGTGCTGCTTTCCCGGGAAGACAGTGCGCTGCGGACGCTGGCCCTGCACTTTGCCGCCCTGCAGCGCAGCCAGGGCATGCCCGTCCTGCTGGCGCTTGTTGCGCTGGAGGACACCCAGGGTCCCATTTACGCCGCGGCGAAGGCTGCGCTTGCATCCTCGCCCCTGCGGGATCAGCTGGGGCATGGCGCCGCACTGCTCTGCCGGGGCGAGCTCACGCCCCAGCAGGGAGCGCTGCTGTATGCCGCATCAAGCCTTTCCCTGGATGAACGGCTCGGCCCTATGCAGGCGCAGCTGGACAGCCTTCGGCAAGTGCTGACCCCCACGCCCATGGTGCCGCCTCCTCCTGCCGCAGCACTCGTGCCGGAACCCGCGCTGGTGCTGCCCAACGGCTTCGGCGGCTTCCTGCCCGATGGCAGCGGTTACCAGATCGACCTGCCCGTGGGGCTGGAAACCCCCGCTCCCTGGTGCAATTACCTGCATCAGCCCGGCTTCGGCACGCTGTGCAGCGAAAGCGGCCTGCTGTTCACCCATGGCGATAACAGCCACTTGCATCGTCTGACCCCCTGGGTCAATGATCCCGTCACGCCGCTGGGCGGCGAATATGTGCTGCTGGAGGACTGCGCCACGGGGCGCTTTCTCTCCCCGACCCGCCTGCCGCTGGGGCAGCGGCTTGCCTGCCATGTCACGCACACCCCCGGTGTGACCACCTACGCGGCGGAAAACGAGCTGCTCTCCCTGCAATGGGTCTGCTTCACTGATGCAGAAGCGGATGCGGGCTGCCGTCAATTGCGTGTGCGCAGCCGCGGAGACGCGCCCCTTCGGCTGCGGCTGCACGTCTGCATGCGCTTTGTGCTGGGGACGGATCGCCGCGCCGAGCCCTTCACCTGCGTCACGCCTCTGCCCGGGCTGGCGCTGGCGGTCAATCCCGCCTGGCCTGTGCTGGCCTTCGCCGCGCCGCTGAACGAGGGCGTGGAGATCAACCGTCTCAGCCCGTCTGCCTTGCAGGGGCTTTGGGGCATGGAGCCCTGGGGGCTTCATCCCCCGGCGGAACGCGGCCCGCAGGATGCCGAGCCTGCCCTGCGCGGTGCGACAGACCGGGGCAACGTCGCTGTGCTGACCCAGGAGATCACCCTGGCCCCCGGCGGCAGCGCTTCCTTTGCCTATCTGACCGGGATCGTGCGTCAGCCGGAGGACATTGAGCAACTGCTCACCGCCTATCGTCAGGCAGGCGTAAGCGCCAGGCTGCGGGCCGTGCAGTCCTATTGGAGCGCAGAGCTGAGCCGCCTCACCTGCCACGTTCCCGAGGAGGGGCTTTCCCTGATGCTGAACCTTTGCCTGCCCTATCAGGTGCGGACGGCGCGGCTCTGGTCGCGGGCGGGGCTGTATCAGGCAGGCGGGGCCATTGGCTTCCGCGACCAGCTGCAGGACATGACCGCACTTATCTACACGCACCCGGAAGAGGTTCGGCGACATTTGCTGCTATGTGCCTCCCGACAGTATGAAGCGGGAGATGTGCAGCACTGGTGGCACCCCGGCGGCGCAGGGGTACGCACCCGCATTACGGACGATCGGCTGTTCCTGCCCTTCCTCACCGCATGGTACATCACCCGCACCGGGGACACGGACATTTTAGCGGCGGATGTTCCCTTCCTGCTGGGTGCGGACATTCCCGAGGAGCAAAGCGACCTTTACCACACGGCGGCTCCCACCGCCTACGCTGCGCCGCTGATGGAGCATTGTCTGCGGGCCATTCGCAGTTTGCCGCTGGGGCCGCGCGGCATTCCGCTAATGCAGGGCGGCGACTGGAACGACGGCATGAACCGCGTGGGCGGCGAAAGCGTTTTTCTCGGCTTCTTCCTGTGCCGGGTCCTTCGTGATTTTGCTCCCCTCTGCACCGTAGAGGACGCTGCGCCCCTGCTGCGTCTCCGGCAAAGCGTGCTGAATGCGCTGGAGACCCACGCCTGGGACGGTGCATGGTATATGCGCGCCTGGTACCCCGACGGACGTGTGCTGGGCAGCCGGGAAAGCCCCGCCTGCCGCATTGATCTGTTCAGTCAGTGCTGGGCCGTCCTGGGCGGCGCGCTGAGAGAACGAGCAGTGCAGGCCCTGCAAAGCGCGCTTGGGCAGCTTCATGCCCCGGAACTTGGCCTGACGGCCCTGCTGGCCCCGCCCTTCACCCCGGAGGTGGATGCGGGTTACATCAGCGGTTACGCGCCCGGTGTACGGGAGAACGGTGGGCAATACACCCATGCGGTAACCTGGCTCCTTTGGGCGCTGGCGGAGCTTGGGGAATATGAGCTTGCCTGGGCACTTGTGTCAGAAGCGCTGCCCCTGGGCCACAGCGACACGCCGGAGCATGCTTTGCGCTACCGTTTAGAGCCCTATTTCACCGCCGCCGACATCTACACTGCCCCCGGGCAGGAGGGCCGCGGCGGCTGGAGCGCCTACACCGGCAGTGCGGCATGGCTCTACACCGTCATTTTGGAGCAGCTTTTAGGGCTGCAAAAGCAGGGAGCGCACATTGCGCTGCGTCCCCATGTTCCCGCAGCCTGGGAGGGCTTTGCGCTGACGCTGCATGTGGGCGCGTCCACCTGGCACTTGCAGGCGCGGCGCGACCTTACCTATGTGACACTGGACGGCGAAAAGGCTGAGGATGGTCTTGTCGCGCTGTTTGACGATGGACGCATTCATGAGGCCAGCTTCCCGCTGCGCAATTGACGCATCCTTTTGCCCACTTTGCTGCATTCGTGGCACAGCTTGCTGGACAGCCCTGCCTCTTTCTGCTACAATGCGGGACAAATCCTTTGAAGGAGGTATTGCCATGGAGCAAAATTCCCTGCCGCCTGAAGCCGGCTGCAAGTTTATTCCGCGCTATGAGGGCGAGCTGCGCAAGCACATTCTGCATGTGCCGCCCATTATTCGCAAATGCAGCGGCATTGTGATCTTTGGCCGCCGCATCAAGTCCATTGCCTTTACCACCGACCTATGCATTGTACGCAACATGGATGCCGATGCGGTATTGGCAGAGTATCCCTTTACGCCCCAGCCGATCATTACGCAGGCGCTGCTGTTGGCGGCGGCTTGACCACTGGCAAGCGTGTTTGCGCGCTGGCAGGATATGCAGAGCTACAAGGTGCGGCGGGCGTTGTGATGAACGCGCCCACGGGGAATGACATTCTTGCGGAGGTAGCGCGGATCACGGACATTCCCGCGATCATTACGATCGTTAATGAGCAGACGGATTTTCTTGCCCGTGCCGAGGCGGGAGCGGCGATTTTCAATGTAGCGGCTGGTGCGCGGATGCCTGCGCTGGTGCGGGCGATCCGCAAGGTATTGCCGGACATGCTGTTGATCGCCAAGGGCGGGCCGACGGATGAGAGCATTCGGGAAACGATTCAGGCTGGGGCAAATGCGATCTCGTGGACGCTGCCGCCAACGGCGAGCTTGTTTAGGGAATCGATGGCGGCGTATCGGGAGAACAAGCCGCATCCGTAAAAAAAGAGAGCGGCGAAGCAGCAAGGTAAAAAAGTTAGGTATGCTGAAAGCATAGATAATTGAAGGTTTGGCGACACACAGCCGCGTTGGTGTTTGGGCTTGAGAGAGTTTCGTCCGTCTGCGGACGGACGACCTACTTTGCTCTCGGGCAAAGTAGGCAAAACCGACCGGGGGCCGGCAAAAT
>CAKTYE010000036.1 GCA_934631985.1 uncultured Clostridia bacterium
CGGCAATCCTCCTTGAGGATTTCCAACAGATCCATTTCCAGCTTGGTCAAGGGATAAACGCTCCTCTCCTTCAGTTAAAATAAAATATGCTTCAGCCGACAACGCCGCTGACGGCGACCACGGTCTCCGCTTCGGCGGGGGCGGCCTCCTCCGCGTCCTCGCGGGCCATCAGCGTGCACAGCTCCCGCAGGCGGTCGATACGGCCCTGTACCCGGTGATTGGTCAGCGCCTTGGAACGATAGCGGTCAAACAGCGCGCGCACGCCCATGGTCACCGGCAGCGCCGCCCAGAAGCCTGCGGCTGCGGTCACCGCGCCGCCCACGCCCATGGCTGCGCCTGTTTTGACCATGCGGAACGCGCCGTCCTTTACGCCGCTTTTGCCGCTCTTTTTGCCTAAGATCACCTTGCTGCCCTCAGTGGCGGCGATCATTACAAAGGGCAGCGCGCCGCAGGCCGCCTCGGTCAGCTCGGTGAGCAGGCCCGTTTCCTCCAGGATGCCCGTTTCCAGGCAGATCTCATCCATGTAAGTCAGCCCCGTGGCGATGGTATCCACCACGGTGTCCCGCTGACGCTTCTTGTATTCCCGCACCATATCCTGATACGTCTTCATCAATCGCGCCTCCGTCTGCTTACTTGAACAGGTTCAGCACAGTGACGATGATCCACGCGCCGGCGATAATGCTTGCCAGCAGCGTCGCCTGACTGAGCCAGTTTTTTTCCTTGGTCTTTGCCGGAGCCTTTTCCTGCCGGGACGCTTTCATTTCCAGCGCGGCAATGCGGTGGGTCAGCTCGTCCAGGCGGCGATCCAGCTCCTTTTGATTTTCACGCAGGGTGGTGTCCAGCACCTCCTGCTCGTTCTCCATGCGCTGATCCAGCTTTTCAGCCGTTTCCCGCACCTGCGCAAGCTCCTTGCGAAGCGCCTGCTGATCCTCGCACAGGCCCTCCGCCACCAGCGTCATCTCCGAGGTGAAGGTCTCGATCAATTGCTCGGAGCTGCCGCCCTTGACGGCCTTCACCGCGCTGTTCCACAGCTGGCGGGGCTTGCTGACGTTCTTTTCTTCCGACATAGGGCTTCCTCCTTTGCGGGCGGGCATATCGCCCAAGGGCTGCATCAAGTGCGCAGCATCAAAAGCCTTTTCTCAGGCAGGCAGCTATAGCCGCTTGCTTGAGCTGTTCCGATTATACCACATCCCTGGAAAAAGCACAAACGGTTGCCTGAAAGCCGCGCAGGAAGGATTGAATACCGCGCACAGCGGTCATACTGCACAGGAGGGGAGGCGGGAGTATGGGAGAAATGCGGAGCGCACTGGCACGGTGGAATCTGCGCTGGCGGGATACGCCCCGACGGCTGCTGATCACGCTGCTGGCGGTGGGCGGGGCCGCGCTGGCCCTGCGGCTTTTGCCTTATGTGGGGCCGTTTGTGCTGGCGCTGCTGTTTGCATGGATGCTGCGTCCGCTGGTGCGGCAGCTTCGGCGAGCCTTTGCACGGCTGCGCTTTGGGCGGGGACTGGCGACGCTGCTTGCCATGGCGCTGCTGTTTGGCGCGGTGGGCTTTGCCGTGGGGGCGCTGACCCGGCGGCTGTGGCAGGAGGTGCTGGCGCTGGTGCGCCTGGCCCCGGAGACCATCCGCGCATGGATGACCCAAACCATGGCCTGGCTGGAGGGCTGGGAGCAGGGGAGTGACTTTGCCCTGCCGTCCCCTGTGGCGGAGCTGCTCACCAGCCTGCTGACGACCCTGGGCAAGCAGCTGCTGAATGCCGCCAGCAGCCTGTCTGCGGCGCTGGCCTCCGGAGCGGTGACCACGGCGGCGAATCTGCCGCGCACCCTGCTGGCGGTGGTGCTGACCGTTATGTCCACCTACAGCTTTTCCAGTGATGGCGCGCGAATCGCCGCCTTTGTGCGCCGCCATCTGCCGGAACATGCGTTGGACTGGGTGGGACGAGTGCGTCAGGGGGCGCTGCATGCGCTGGGGCGGCAGCTTCGCGCACAGCTGCTGGTATCGCTGGTGGTGACAGTGGTGGTCATACTGGGGCTGGTGCTGCTGCAAAGACCTTATGCGCTGGCGCTGGGCCTGATGATCGGTGTTGCGGACGCGCTGCCCGTGATAGGGGCGGGGCTGTTCCTGCTGCCCTGGGGCGTGTGGGGCCTTGCTACGGGGGACAGCCTGATAGGCTGGGGTATGCTGCTGCTCTACGGTGCGGTGGTGCTGACCCGGCAGATCGCCGAGCCGCGCATCGTGGGCAAAAGCCTGGGCCTGCATCCGCTGGCAACGATGATGAGCATGTACATCGGCTTGCAGACTCTGGGCTTTACAGGGCTGCTGCTTGGCCCGCTGCTGCTGACACTCTGCCGCGCAGTGCTGGCGGAGGTGCCGCTGCCGCGCGGCGCAGCGGAGGATGGCCCGCGCCCCATGATGAAGTATCCGTGAATTGTCACGTCCACCCCTTTACATTTGCCCGCCGCTTCGGTATGATAGCGGTAGGGCGGCACGGCCCGTCAGGCGGTGTCGCTTTTGGAGCATGGAGGTGAAGAAAACGGGTGGATGAGATTACGTTGCGCCGCGCCCAGCAGGGCGACGCTGCGGCGTTTGAAATGCTGTTTACGCCGCTGGAGGGGCGCGTGTACCGCACCTGCGTCCATGTGCTGGGGCCGGGCGAGGATGCAAAGGACTGCGCCCAGGAGGTGCTTTTGCGGGCCTATCGCAGCCTGAAGGATTTCCGCGGAGACTGCGCCCTGGAAACCTGGCTGCATCGGCTGTGCGTGTCCTGCTGCCTGGATGCGGCGCGGCGGCGCAAGGCACGCCCATCAGCATCCATGGATGCGATGACCGAAGCGGGCTACGATCCGCCCAGCCGGGAAAGCGGCCCCTATGAGCGCATAGAGAAGAAGGAGCGCATGACGCGCCTGCGGGAAGCCATCAGCAGCTTGCCTGAGGAGCAGCGCATGTCCTTCACCCTGACCGTGCTGGAGGACGTACCCTACGACGAAGCCGCCGAGCGCCTGGGCGTGGCGGTGGGGACCGTAAAAAGCCGTGTGAACCGTGCACGGGAAAAAATCGTAAAATTTTGTGGCGCCGACCGGGAACAAATGACAGACTCCTGCGTCCAACAGGGTGAAAGGAGGGCGAAAACATGACCTGTGAAGAATACGAAGCTCTCCTGATGCAGACCATGGAGGGCGATTTGTCCCCGGAGGATGCGGCACGTCTCCGGGCGCA
The DNA here is from genome assembly GCA_934631985.1 of uncultured Clostridia bacterium. Taxonomy (GTDB): domain Bacteria; phylum Bacillota; class Clostridia; order Christensenellales; family Aristaeellaceae; genus Egerieenecus. The sequence goes on from CAKTYE010000036.1 coordinate 3,218, forward strand.
TGAAAGCACCTGCGGCGCTTGTGCCCAGCGGCGCAGAGACATGGAGACCCTCCTTGCGGACCTGTCCGACCTGAAGGAGGAGGAGCTTCCCTTGCCGGAGGACTTCCATCAGGGCTGGACGACCATGGTGGAGGAGGAAGCCAGCAAGATGAAGCAGGAGCAAAACGTTTCGACCAACAAGCGGCACAACGGACGGCGCATCCTTGCCGCAGCGGCGGCTGCAGTGGTGCTGATCGGCGGCACACTGCTGACCCGGGACGCCTTGAACACGACTAGCCCACAGCTCAAGCAGAGCGCAGTCGCGCCGCTGAGCACTGCCAGCCGCAGCGCCGCGAACTACGGCATGGTTGGCACGGAAAACGAGACCAGCGGTTATGATGACAGCTACGACTATGCGGCCTATGACAGCGGCATGACGCTGACCGGCAGCATGGTGCAGGAGGACGCGCAGACCAAGGTCATCCGCACCGCGTCCCTGACGCTGGGAACCCAGCAGTTTGAAGAGGATCTGGCGCAGCTTCAGCGCCTGTGCGAGGAAAACGGCGGCTGGATCAGCTATTCCTCCCAGAGCGGAGAAGCGGAGCGGGCCAGCCGAAGCGCCAGCCTGACCCTGCGCATTCCCACCGACAAGCTGGACGCGCTGCTGGAGGGAGCCGGAAGCGTGGGCCGGGTCATTCGCCGAACGGAAACGGCGGAGGACGTGACGGACTCCTATCAGGATACGGCGGCGCGGCTTGCCACCCAGCAGGCCAAGATGGAGCGGCTTCAGGCGCTAATGAGCGATACGGCCTCCCTGTCCGACGTGCTGGAGCTGGAAAGCGCCATTGCGGACACGCAGTACACCATTGACAGCCTGCAGGGCCAGCTCAACTACACGGACAGCCAGGTGAACTACGCCACCGTGGATGTGACCTTGCGGGAGGAATCCGCCGCGGATGCTGCGACCCGGGACATGAGCCTGGGCGAACGCCTGCTGACGGGCCTGCAAACAGGCTGGGAGACCTTCCGGGACTTTATCAAGGACATGCTGGTGTTCCTCAGCGCGGCGCTGCCGTATCTGGCAACGCTGGCGGTGGTGGGCATCATCATTCGGCTGATCTATCGAAAGAAAAGGGGTAAGTGAATTATGAAGAAGTTCATGTGTATCCTGACCATGCTGTGCCTGCTGGCGATGCCCGCAGCCCTGGCAGAGGGCGAGACAAGCGCCGCACAGGCCACGCTGACCGTGACCGGCACGGCGGAGGTCGTGCTTGCGGCGGATTCCGCCGTCATGTCGCTGGGGGTTTCCACGCAGGCTGCTACCGTGGCGGAAGCGAACACCGCGAATGCTGCCGCGCTGGATGCGGTCATCAACGCGCTGCATAATGCCAATGTGGATGCAGCGGACATCGTGACGCAGGAATATTCCGTGTCGCCCGTGTATCAGTACACCTATGGCAAGATCGAAAAGGGTGAATCCATCTCGGGCTATCAGGTGACCAATCAGCTGACGGTCACTGTGCGGGATGTGGAGCAGATTGGCACTGTGCTGGACGCGGCGGTAAGTGCCGGTGCGAATCAGGTGTACGGCATTACCTTCCAGGCCAGTCAGGCGGCGGACGCGCGGGATCAGGCGCTGACGGCTGCCGTTGCCGAGGGCATGCGCAAGGCAAAGCTGCTGGCAGAGGCCAGCGGCAAGCAGCTGGGGGAGCTGGTGTCGGTTCAGGAGGAGCCGTACAGCACGGCCTCCGGCGTAACGATGAAGTATGAAGCTGCCGATGCGGCGGCAGGCACCACCATTCTGGCGGACAGCCTGACGGTGTCGGCGCAGGTGACGCTGACGTATGCGGTGAAGTAAAGCAAAAAGAGAAGGCTCCCGACGGCTTGGAAAAGAAGCCATCGGGAGCCTTTTTCATAGGCAGAGAGAACCATGCAGCCGTTACTTTTTTAGCTTCAGCACACGCAGCACATCCTTGCGGTGCGTCAGCTTCCAGAAGACCAGGCACCCGCCGCCGTACACTGTACCGCCAAGGAGGACCTCCAGCGCCAGGTGCAGCCATCCATGCCCCGGCAGCACTGCTGCTGCGCCACGCACCGCTGCGACCATTATCAGCCCCAGCAGCGCGTAATCCATCACCATGCGCAGATAGCGGCGATAGGGCAGCTCCCGGCGCAGCATCACCCATTGCGCAAAGGGAACGGCAAACTCCGCCATCAGCGTACCGACCACCGCACCCATCGCGCCGAAGCGGGGGATCATCAGGCTGTTGACGATCAGATTGACTACCGCGCCCGCCGTCACGCTGCGCACAAAGATTTTGTCGCGGCTTTGCGGCAGCACCCACTGCGTCCGTATGACGTTGGCAAAGCCAATGAAAATCAGCGTGAAGCCCAGAGGGATCATCAGCACGCCCGAATAGGCGAAATCCCCTCCGAAGAACAGCGGCGCAAACTCCCGTGCCACCGCCGCCAGCCCGAAGGCCATGGCGCTGGTCATGCACAGGATCAGCTCCATGGACAGGGCCATGTGCCTGCGCACAGCTTCCGTTTCGCCCCGGGCCTGCATGGCCGCCAACTTTGGCAGCATCACCGTTCCCACGGCGGAGATAAAGCCGCTCAGGCAATAGACGATCTTCTCAGCATTCTCATACAGACCGTTTTGCGCCATGCCGCTGATAGCGCCCACCATGATCTTGTCCATGGTGCGGTAGACCTGCACCGCGATGACGGACAGGAAAAGCACCGCGCAGGGCGGCAGATGCTTGAGCGCCGCCTGCCAGGGAACCAGCTGAAAGCGTACACGCCCCCGCAGGCTGCTCCAGCAGCTCAGACAGCCCACCACCGTGCTGCCGCCCCAGATCAGGCCGTAGATCCACAAATCGCCCGGCCCCTTCACCAGCAGAAAGACTCCGGCAGTTGCCATCAGCTTGACAAAGGTGTTGCGCAGGGCAATGGGACGAAATTGATCCAGCCCCATCAGCAGCCAGTCCAGATTGAACAGACAGCTGACCGACATCAGCGTCAGCCACCCGGCGATCTGCTTTTCGGCACCGGCAATGAAGCAGACATAGCCTACATATAGCAGCAGCGCCCCGCCTGCGGTGAGCCACTGCATTTGATAAATTTCCGAAAATGTGCGGTTCAGGGCCGCAGGATCGTCCTTTACCCGGGCAATGGCCCGTACGCCATAGTTTTCCAGCCCCAGCATGCCCAGCAGCACAAAGACCGCGCTGATGGACCATGCATAGGCATACAGCCCGGTGCCGTCCTGCCCCACGGTGCGGGCCAGATAAGGCGCGGTGATGATGGGCAGCAGGATGGAAAAGACCCGATAGCCAATGTTATAGGCTGCATTCTTCCGTGTACTCAAGCGTGGTGACCTCGCATTCAAAACTCATAGCATAAAATTATTCTCTGTTTTTCTGCCGCTTCCTGCTTGACAACGGCATTCCATTCCTTTACAATGCGTAAACGTAACGAATTGATTTGGTTTACGCAAGGAGGAAGGTTTATGAAAAAGCTCTCGGTGCGGGAGATGGTGATGTGTGCGCTGTTCGCGGCGCTGACGGCGGTCTGCTCGCAGATTCAAATTGCGCTGCCTGCGATCCCCATCAATCTGGCGCTGTTTGCGGTGCTGCTGTGCGCGGGCCTGCTGAAGCCGCTGAACGCGGTGATGGCTATCGTGGTGTACGTGGTGCTGGGCATGGTGGGTGTGCCGGTGTTTGCGGGCATGCGCGGCGGCGTGGCGGTGCTGTTTGGACGCACGGGCGGATACATTCTGGGCTATATTTTCGCGGCGCTGATCCCGGCGCTGCTGCGGGTGCGCTGGGGGGATAAGTTCTGGCAGCTGTGCCTGGGCATGGTGCTGGGCGTTGCGGTGTGCTATCTGTTCGGCACGGTGTGGTACATGGTGCTGACGGGAACGGGACTGTGGCAGAGCCTGACGGTGTGCGTGTTCCCCTTCCTGATCGGGGACGCGCTGAAGATCCTCCTTGCCGCCTTCCTCACCAAGCGGCTGAAGCCGGTGCTGAAGCTGTAAGCGCTTCGAAAAATTCTAAGCTCAACAGACGCAGATGGGACGAGAACCTGCCCGCGTCTGTCTTTTTTTCGCATTCAGCTGTTTTTGCACCGTCCGCCACCTCGACAAACGGCGGGGGCGGTGCTATAATGACGAACATGAGGTATGGTTATGCATACTTCTGTGTGAATATGTAAGCTATGCAAGTGAATGTTAGGGGATGTGCAGCGCGTGAAGGACTATGTATTTCGCTATGGTGACGGTACGGTGAGCGTTCCGCTGGATGAGACGCATGTAATGGGGGTGCTGCATGGCAATAAGGTGCCGCCCCTTGCGGATATTCCCGCCGCGCTGAATGCGGCGCTGGATGCGCCCATCGACATGCCCGCGCTGGACAAGTGGGTGCAGCCGGGGGAGCAGGTGGCGCTGGTGGTCAGCGATATGTCCCGCTTCTGGATGCGGCAGGATCTGGTCATCCCGGCACTGGTGGAGTATCTGCATGACCGCTGCGGCGTGGCGGACGATCACCTGGTGATCATTGTGGCAAACGGTACCCACGATGGCGGGGACGAAAAGGAGCTGCGCACGCTGGTGACGGATGCTGTATACGACCGCATTCGCGTGGTGAACCACGACTGTAACGCCCCTGATCTGGTGTATCTGGGAACAACGCCCCACGGTACGCCGGTGCGCATCAATGCCGAAGCGGCCCATGCGGATCGGGTCATTTGCCTGGGTGCAAGCACCCATCATGTGATGGCAGGCTTCGGCGGCGGACGCAAGAGCATCCTTCCCGGCATCAGCGGCATGGATACCATCTGCCACAATCACGCCTTCGCGCTGGATCCCGTGTGTCTGCGCAGCAATGCCCGCATCGGCAACGGCAAGCTCAATGACAATCCGCTGAATGACGATATGTGCGAAGCGGCGGCGATGGTCAAAAATCTGTTTATGGTCACGCTGGTAATGAACGCCGAAATGAAGCTGGCGGAGCTGTACGCGGGGCATTATCTCCATTCCTGGCAGGCGGCCTGCGAGGCGGTGGACCGCATTTACCGGGTGGAGATTCCCGAAAAGTCGGATGTGGTGGTCGCCAGCTGCGGCGGCTTCCCGAAGGATATGTCCCTGTACCAGGGGACGAAGACCATTGATAACATTGAGTTCTGCCTGAAGCCCGGCGGGACGCTCATTCTGCTCATTGAGGCCCGGGATGGCGGCGGCCCTGCCGAATATTTCGACTGGATCAAGGATCTGCAGGCAGGCACCATGGAAAAACGCCTGCGGGAGCATTTCACCATTCCCGGCTATATTTTCCTGCTGAATTGCGAGCAGGCCCAGCGGTACAATATTATGATGCTGTCCTCTGTCAGCCCGGAGACCGTCGCGCCCATGGGCCTGCAGGCCTACGGCACGGTGGAGGAGCTGCTGGCGGCGGCGGACCTGAAGGACAAGTCCATCTACGTCATTCCCAACGGCAGCACGGTGGTGCCTTATGTGAAAGGAGCGTAAGCGATGATGCAGAAGTATATTGCGAAACGGTTTCAGGTGCGCAGCGAGGGCCTGTCGCTGGATACGGCGGCGCTGGCCCGCTATGACGACGTGATCGACCTGAGCATTGGCGACACGGATTTCCATACGGATCGCCGCATTATCGACGCGGCCTATGCGGACGCCTGCAAGGGCTACACCCACTATGGCGACCCCAAGGGCGACCCGGAGCTGATCGAGGCCATCTGCCAGGCGTGGAAGGAGGACTTCCAGCAGGACATTACCCCTGCCGAGGTGCTGGTGACGACCTCCAGCTGCATGGGCATGTCCCAGGCACTGCTGTCCATTCTGAACCCCGGGGACGAGGTGCTGGTGTTCGGCCCGTATTTTGCCGACTATAATAACCAGATCGAGCTGGCGGGCGGCAAAACGGTGGAGGTGGTGACCCGGGAGGAGGAACTGTATCATCCGCAGGAGGCGGACGTTCGCGCAGCAATCACGCCCCGCACCCGCGCCATGATCGTCAACACCCCCAGCAACCCTACCGGCGCGGCCTATGACCGGGAGACGCTGACCATGCTGGCGCGGCTGGCAACGGAATATGACCTGCTGGTGCTGGCGGATGAGATCTACACCCGCTATCTGTACGATGGAGAGTTCATCCCCATGCGGACGCTGCCCGGCATGAAGGATCGTACGGTGACGCTGAACAGCTTTTCCAAGAACTTCCTGATGACTGGCTGGCGCGTGGGCTACATTGTGGCGCACCCGGAGCTGATCGCCGTGTTCCAGCATGTGAATGAGGGCCTAACCTACGTTGCGCCGTCCATTTCCCAGCGTGCCGCGCTGAAGGCGCTGTCCCTGCGCAATGAGATCGCAGAGGAATACATCACCAAGTATCGCGACCGGGTATATTATGTGGCGGATCGGATCGAGCAGATGCCGTATCTGTCTATCCTGCGGCCCCGCGGCACGTTCTATGCCTTCCCGGGCATTGCGAAGACGGGCATGGAGGACGGCACGTTCTGTAATTTCCTGCTGGAAAAGGCGCATCTGCTGGTGGCCCCGGGCCATGTGTTCGGTCGTGCGGGGGAGAAGCATTTCCGCATTGCCTGCACGGTATCGGATGCAAAGCTGGCGGAGGCCATGGATCGGCTGGAGGCACTGGGCAAGTATTTTGCCTGAGGCATCCTGTACAAACAGTGTATACACTGAATATGCAAAGTAACTGCATATTTTTTGCAAGGGCTCTGTTTCCGGACGAAACAGGGCCTTTGCTTTATACATTTTCGGAAAATTGCGCGGCATAGCGCTGCATATTCCGGGAGGATCATGCGCCGCCTTGCAGGAAAACAGGCCGATTTCGGGACGCTGTGCCCCCCTGCGGTGCATGCTTTTGCAAAAAAGTCTGCATTTATTTCAAAAAAGGGGTTGACAAGCAAGCATAAGCGTGTATAATAATGCACATAACCTGAATAAAACCTTATGGGAGGCAGTAACTATGAAGAAGATGCTTGCGTTGGTTCTTGCCCTGTGCATGATGGTTGCCTGTGTGGCGGTCGCTTCCGCAGAAGGCGCGGTAGATAAGATCAAGGCGGCTGGCGAGCTGGTCATCGGCACCGAGGCCACCTACGGCCCCTACGAATTCCTGGACGATGATTCGAACCCCATCGGCTGCGACATCTGGCTGGCCCAGAAGATCGCCGATGAGCTGGGCGTGACCCTGAAGGTGAGCGACATGGCCTTTGACGGCATCATTCCCGCCGTGCAGGCCGGTCAGGTGGATCTGGGCATCGCAGCCTTCACCGTGGATGAGGAGCGCGCCAAGGTCATTGACTTCAGCAACCAGTACGAGCTGAGTGAGCAGCTGCTCATCGTTAAGAAGGGCAACGCCGATGTGTATGCCACCAAGGAATCCCTGGCGGGCAAGAAGGTCGGCGCGCAGATGGGCACCGTGCAGTCCAAGCTGATCACCAATGTGCTGACCGATTCCGAGTTGTTTGAGCTGGACACCTATCCGAACCTGGCAATGGAGACCGTTAACGGCAACATCGCCGGCTTCGTGTGCGACGCTGCGGTGGGCGAGGGCATGGTGGCCCAGAACGACAACCTGGAGATCAGCAAGCTGACCTTCACGGCGGAGGAAGCTTCCTTCGGCAAGGCCGTCATCGTGGCGAAGGGCAACGACGACCTGATGGCGGTTGTGAACAAGGTCGTGGATCAGGTTGTGGCGGACGGCTCCTATCTGGAGGCCTTCGCGGAGTACAACGCGATCTGGGCGCCCGCTGAGCAGTAAGCACAGCAAGCCAACGGAATTTTTTACCGGAAAGCCGGTCCATCGGCTTTCCGGTTTCGTGATGTTCTGCCATAAAATCTCCCTGAACGGTCACCAAGCGGAAGGAGCAATGTCATGCAGTTTCTGGAAACCATGGGCAAAATGCTAACAAAATACAGCGGGTTCTTTGTGGAGGGCGTGGAGAACACGCTGATTCTTTCCTTCTTCACGGTGCTGTTCGGTACCATTCTGGGTACGCTGATGGCGATGGCCCGCATGAGCAAGATCAAGCCGTTCAAGTGGCTTGCCACGGCTTATATTGAGTTTTTCCGCGGCACACCCCTGATGGTGCAGCTGATGTTCATCTTTTACGGCCTGCCCATGATCGGCGTGACCTTCCCCTCGGTGAGTTTTTTGCCGGACTTTGACCGCTTTGCGGCGGGTGTGGTCGCCATGAGCCTGAACAGCTGCGCCTATGTGGCGGAGGTCATCCGCTCGGGCATTCAGGCGGTGGATAAGGGACAGATGGAGGCGGCCCGCAGCCTGGGCTTCCACCACAAGCAGGCCATGCGGCTGGTCATTCTGCCCCAGGCCGTGCGCAACATTCTGCCGGCCCTGGGCAACGAGTTTGTGACCATCATCAAGGAGTCCTCCATTGTGTCCGTCATCGGCATTGCCGATCTGATGTACCGCACCAAGGGCGTTATTGCCAAGACCTACAACAGCCTGGAATGTCTGGCAATTGCCGCATTGATCTACTTTGTTCTCACCTTTGTGGGTGGACGGCTGATCGCGCTGATGGAAAGGAAGATGTCTCATGGCAGAAAGTAAGATGATCGAGGTCTGTGACCTGACCAAGAAATTCGGCAAGCTCACCGTGCTGGACAACATCAGCACCACCTTTGCAAAAAACGAGGTGGTCAGCATCATCGGCCCCTCCGGCGGCGGCAAAAGCACCTTTCTGCGGTGCCTGAACCTGCTGGAAACGCCCACCTCCGGCGAAATTTATTTTGACGGGGTGAATATCTGCGACAAGAAGGTGGATATTGACCGCCATCGGCAGAAGATGGGCATGGTGTTCCAGCAGTTCAACCTGTTTGAAAACATGAACATCATGAAGAACCTCACCGTTGCGCCCATGAAGATTTTGAAAATGGACAAGGCGGAGGCGGAAAGCAAGGCCCATGAGCTGGTGCGCCGCGTGGGCTTGGAGGACAAGCTGAACGCCTTCCCCAGCCAGCTTTCCGGCGGACAGAAGCAGCGCATTGCCATTGTCCGCGCACTGATGATGAACCCCGAGGTCATGCTGTTTGACGAGCCGACCAGCGCCCTGGACCCCGAGATGATCGGCGAGGTGCTGAACGTGATGAAGAGCCTGGCGGAGGAGGGCATGACGATGATCGTTGTGACCCATGAAATGCGCTTCGCCCGGGAGGTCAGCACCCGCACCATCTTCCTGGACGGCGGACACATCGAGGAGGATAAGCCCTCCAAGGAGCTTTTCAATCACCCGGAAAGCCCGCGCCTGATCAGCTTTTTGGAAAAGGTGCTGTAAAACTGCAAAAGATATGCTTTCAGACCGCGCGGAGCTTCTGCGCGGTCTGTGCTTTAGAACGGAAAATACCATTGACAGCGCCGCCTGCGCCGTGGTACGATGACCTCCTGAAAGAAAGATTGCACGGCGCTGCGCCGAGGTTGGAAAGGATGAGGAGCATGAGATCATATCGCGTTGGGATCGTGGGAGCTACCGGCATGGTGGGTCAGCGGTTTATTTCGCTGCTGCAGGGACATCCCTGGTTTCATATTACCGCACTGGCGGCGTCCAGCCGCAGCGCAGGCAAGACATACCGTGAAGCGGTGGGGGAACGCTGGGCATTTGACTGGAAAATCCCGGCTGAAGTGGCGGACATGACCGTGCTGGACGCTTCTGACGTGGAAAAAGTGGCGGAGAAGGTCGATTTCGTTTTCTGCGCCGTGGACATGAAAAAGGACGAGATTCGCGCCTTGGAGGAAAACTACGCCCGGCATGAGGTGCCTGTGGTTTCCAACAACAGCGCCTGCCGCGGCCTGCCGGATGTGCCAATGGTCGTCCCGGAGATCAACGCCGACCACATTGCGGTCATTGATACCCAGCGCAAGCGGCTGGGCAGCAGCTACGGCTTTATTGCGGTGAAGCCCAACTGCTCCATCCAGAGCTATGTTCCCGCGCTGACGCCCCTGCTGGACTTTGAGCCTGAAAAGGTCAGCGTGTGTACCTATCAGGCCATCAGCGGCGCAGGCAAGACCTTCAAGACCTGGCCTGAAATGGTGGACAATGTGATCCCCTATATTGGCGGCGAGGATGAAAAGAGCGAGCAGGAGCCGCTGAAGCTGTGGGGTCACCTGAAGGAAACGGCGGACGGTCCGGTCATTGAAAACGCCAAGACCCCGGTCATCAGCGCACAATGCCTGCGCGTGGCGGCCTCGGACGGTCACATGGCAGCAGTCTCCGTCAGCTTTAAGCACAAGCCCACCAAGGAACAAATGCTGGATCGCTGGGCACACTTTGAGACGGAGGCTCAGCGCTTGGGCCTGCCCAGCGCGCCGAAGCCCTTCCTGCAATATTTCGAAGACCCGGCCCGCCCCCAGACCCGGCTGGATCGGGACTTCCAGGGCGGCATGGGCGTATCCATCGGCCGTCTGCGGGAGGATAGCCTTTTCGACTACAAATTCGTGTGCCTGAGCCACAACACCGTGCGCGGCGCGGCGGGCGGCGGCATCCTGACGGCGGAGCTGCTCTGCGCCAAGGATGTTATTCGCGCAAAATAAATCAGCGCCCTATGGGGCATGCTGGGAGGGAGACGCTTTCCTTGCGAAAGCGGACTTCCTCCTTTTTTGATGGATGCCCGAAGGGAGCTGTGCAGCATGCGGAAAAAACCGCTTTTTCAGGGATGTGCAACGGCGCTGGTCACGCCCTTTCAGCAGGATGGGGCCATTGACTGGCCCAGCCTGGAGCAATTGGTGGAGCGCCAGCTTGCCGGGAAGGTGCAGGCGCTGGTGGTGCTGGGCAGCACCGGCGAGCCGCTGACCCTGACGGCAAAGGAGCGGCGGCAGGTGGTGTCGCGGGTGACGGCACAGGTGCGCCGCCGCGTCCCGGTCATTGTAGGAACGGGCGGCAGCAGCACGTCCGCAGTGCTGGAGGAAGCCCGCATGGCGCGGGAATGCGGCGCAGACGCACAGCTTTGCGTCACGCCCTATTACAGTCGGCCCATGCCGGCGGGGCTGCGAGCGCACTACACGGCCCTTGCGGCGGCGGATACGCTGCCCATCATTGTGTACAACGTGCCATCCCGCACGGGCGTGAACCTGTCTGCGGAGACGATGCAGGCCATTTGCGCCCTGCCGCAGGTGATCGGCGTGAAGGAGGCCGACACGGATATGGTACAGAATCAGCGCAAGCTGGCCCTTTGCGGCGCGGACACTGCCTTTTATGCGGGCAATGATGAGCTGATCTGGCCCCTGATGGCTTGCGGCGCAGTTGGGGTGATCTCCGTTGCGTCCAATCTGGTGCCGGAACGCATCGCGGCGCTGACGGAAGCGGCCCTGCACGGAGACTGCGCCCATGCGGCGGCGCTGCAGATGGCCTTGCAGGAACTGCATGCCGCGCTTTTCTGCGAAACGAACCCCGGCCCCATCAAGGCGGCGCTTGCCCTTGCAGGGTTCATGCAGGAGATGCTGCGCCTGCCGCTGACCGCATTGCAGCCGAAGCATAAGGCGCTGCTGGCAGCGGTGCTGCAAGGCATGGGCCTTTGTGCAGAGGAGGGGAACGCACCGTGCGACTGATCCTCAGCGGGGCCTTGGGGCAGATGGGACGGGCTGTGGCGGTGCAGGCCCGGGCAGCACAGCATGAGATCGTCTTTGGTGTGGACAGCAGCACGGGGGAAACGGACTTCCCACTGTTTTCGACCTTTGCGGAAGCACCCACAGTACAGGATGCCGTGCTGATCGACTTTTCCCGCCCGGAGCTGCTGCCGGGGCTGCTGGCCTATGCCACGGCGCAGCGGCTTCCTGCTGTGCTGGCGACAACGGGCTATTCTGTGGCGCAGGAAGCGCTTGCGCGGCAGACCGCTGCGGAAATCCCCATTTTCCGCGCGGCGAATATGAGCCTTGGGGTCGCGGTGCTGGCGCGGCTGTGCCAACAGGCGGCAAAGGCCCTCGGCCCGGGCTTTGATGTGGAGATCGTGGAAGCCCACCACCGCCGCAAGGCAGACGCGCCCAGCGGCACGGCCTGGATGCTCTATGAGGCCGTTGCAGCGGTGCAGAAGCCAGCTGCGAAGCCGCAGCTGGACAGGCATGGCATGCAGTGCCTGCGCACGGAAGGGGAGATCGGGCTGCATGCACTGCGCGGCGGCACGGCGGCAGGGGAGCATGCAGTGTGCTTTTTTGGCCCCGGGGAACGGCTGGTGCTGCGGCACAGCGCGGAGAATCGAAGCATTTTTGCGGCGGGAGCGCTGCGGGCCGCAGCATTTCTGACACAGGCTGAACCTGGGCTGTATGACATGCAGGCGATTCTGTAGGCACAGACACACTTTCCCGTTTGGTTGGTCTGGATGTCCCTGTCGCACACGCATGCAGCCTTCATAACGCATATCATTCATATAGCCCCATCGAAGCGAATAATAACCTTTCCCCCTCACATGGTCTTCGGGAGAGAGCGCGAGGGAGGAGCTTCTGGCACAGAAGCTGCCTCCCTCGCATGATTCCCGCCCCCTGCACATAGCCTCCTTCAGACAGGAGGCGGAGGTATGACGGAGCTGGAGCTGTTTGCACGGCTGATTCAGTGTGAGGCGGGGGGAGAAGGGGATAACGGTATGCGGGCAGTGGCCAGTGTGGTCATGAACCGCGTTCGTATCACCTATGGCGAGTATGGGCGGTATAATACCATTCGGGACGTGATCTTTCAGGCGGGACAGTTCAACTGCGCCAGAACGACCCTGGGCGGGCAGACCAATTTGCAGAACGTGTATAATATGAACCCGACCCAGGTGCATTATGACATCGCCAACTGGGCTATCGCGGGGAATCGCCTGTCCAACCTGGGACAGGCGCTGTGGTTCTTTAACCCGTATTCCACGACCTGCCAGAACAATTTCCCCTCCGCGGTGGGTTACTTCGTGCTGCGGGTGGGCGACCATTGCTTTTATAACCCCACCAGCAGCTACGCAGCGACTTGAGCTTTGACGTGCATGCCCTTCCGTGCTACAATAGAACACGACTGATACGATGAAACACGGAGGCAACATGGCTGCTGCGTTTACGCTTACGGATGTGTCGCTGCACTACAGCGAAAAACCTCTCTTGACCCATGTGAACCTGACCATCTCGGAAGGGGACAAAATCGGCGTGGTGGGCCGCAACGGCGCGGGCAAGTCTACTCTTCTCCGCTTGCTGGCAGGCACGGAGGAGGCCGACGCGGGGGAGATCGCCCGCAGACGCGGCCTGACCGTGGCATATCTGCCCCAAACGCCTGCCCTACAGCCCGAGGATACCATTACCCAGGCCGCGTTGAGCTACCTGCCCGCATCCTCGAAGGAGGAGCGCGACGCTGCCGCTTATGAGGCGCAGACCATCCTGTCCCATTTGGGCTTCACGGATTTCGGACAGCGGGTGTCTACTCTCTCCGGCGGACAGAAAATGCGCGTTGCGCTGGCGGGCGTGCTGTGCCGCCCCACGGATGTGCTGCTGCTGGACGAGCCGACCAACCATATTGACCTGGACATGGCGGCATGGCTGGAGGAAAAGCTCATCGACTATCGCGGTACCTTAATCTGCGTCACCCATGACCGCTATCTGCTGGAGCGCGTGTTCGGACGCATTTTTCAGGTGGGCGGCGGTCAGGTGCAAACCTATCAGACCGGGTACAGCGGCTATTTGGAGGAACGCGCCCAGCGGGAGGAGATGGCGGCATCTACCCTGCGCAAGCAGAAAAGCTTGTACCGCACAGAGCTGGCATGGATTCAGCGCGGCGCGCGCGCCCGCAGCACCAAGGCCAAGGGCCGCATCGACCGCTTTGAAGAGCTGAAGGAAAACGTGAAGGAAGCGCCGCCGGAAGCGCAGCTGCAAATGAAAAGCGTCGCCAGCCGGCTGGGCAAGAAAATTCTCTCCTGCGAGCATCTGCATTGTGAGCTGGGCGGGCGTACCCTGGTGAAGGACTTTTCCTATACGCTGCTGCGGGACGACCGGGTGGGCATTATCGGCGGCAACGGTGCGGGAAAAACAACGCTGCTGCGCCTGCTCAGCGGCGAAAGGCAGCCAGACAGCGGGCTGGTGGAGCGAGGCGAGACTGTTCGGCTGGGCGTGTTTGCACAGCATTGCCCGCTGCTGGACCCGGATACCCGGATCATTGACGCGGTGCGGGATGTGGCAGTGAAGGTCTATACGCCCGATGGGGAGCTTTCCGCTTCGCAGATGGCGGAGACATTTCTGTTCCCTTCCGGCATGCAGTATCAGAAGGTCGCTTCCCTTTCCGGCGGCGAGCAGCGGCGGCTGTACCTGCTGCGGGTGCTGATGGCTGCGCCGAACGTGCTGCTGCTGGATGAGCCGACCAACGACCTTGACCTGGAAACGCTGAACATCTTGGAGGATTATCTGGACGGCTTCCAGGGGGCCATTGTGGCGGTGAGCCACGATCGCTATTTTCTGGACCGCGTGACGCGCAAGCTGTTCGCGCTGGAGGATGGGGAGCTGGTACCCTACATTGGCGGCTATGAGGATTATCTGGCGGACAAGGCCGCGAAGGAAAATGCGGCTGCGCCCAAGGCTGAGAAGCCTGCGCCCGCACAGCCTGTCCGGGAGAAAACACCTGCGAAGCGCTTTACCTTCAAGGAGCAGCGGGACTTTGACACCATTGACGGGGTAATCGCGGAGCTGGAAGCGAAGCTGGAGCAGCTGGCAAAGGACATGGACGCAAACAGCGCCGACTATGCCAAGGTGACGGAGCTGATGGCGGCGCAGGAAAAGACGCAGGCAGAGCTGGATGCAGCGATGGAGCGCTGGATGTACTTACAGGAGCGCTATGAGGAGATTCAGGCGGCGAAGGAGCAAAAGACATGAAGACCTATGCGTTTCGGCTGCATCGCGGCGATGACCTGCGGCTGAGCCTGGAAAAATTCGCCCGGGAGCAAAATTTGCAGGGTGCAGTGCTGCTTTCCTGCGTGGGCTGCCTGAGCAAATGGCGGCTGCGGGACGCCAGCGGTGTGAACATCCGGTCCGGGGAGGAGCATGTGGAGATCGTTTCCGCCATGGGGACGATCAGCGCAGAGCGGCTGCATGTCCACCTCTCCGCCAGCCGGGAGGATCTGTCCACGCTGGGCGGGCATCTGGCGGTGGGGTGCATCGTAAACACCACTGCGGAGATCGTGCTGCTGGAGCTGGGCGATGTGGCCTTTGGCGCGGTATTTGACCCGGAAACAGGGTATGACGAGCTGGATATTCGGAAGCTGTGACGAAGACAAAACCAAAAAAGCAGGGGAGCTTGCAGGAATTGCAGGCTCCCTTTTCGCAATAAAAAGCGCCCCTCGCAGCGGAAACCTGCGAAGGGCGTGAGACATACAATTCAAAGCAAAATGGTATACCCGGCTTCCCGGAGTGTGGCAAGCGCCTGGGGAAACTGTGCCGCCTTGGTCAGCACATAATCGGTGTTGTAGGTGGAAAGAGCGAAAATGCCGATTTTCTGCGCTGCCAGCAGGCTGGAAATCGCGGAAAGAATGCCGATCAGCGAAAAGTCCAGCACTCCCTCAATGCGGAAGGCGCGCCAGCCGTCGTCCCACTTCAAAACGTTTGCAGGCACAGCATCGCTGGGACAGACCAGCGAATTTTCCTCGTCCGTTTTGCCAGGAAAGCAAAAGGGCGCAGACCAGTCCACCTGGGAATAATCCGCTACCTGACACACGGAAAATGATTGTGGAATGACCTTCAGTTCCATGGCGCTGCTCCTTTACCGTCCGCGGCCGTTGCCCAGCAGATGCTTCATGCCGCTCAGATCCTCCAGGGCGCGTCCGCAGCCCATGACTACGCAGGTCTGCGGATCGTCCGCAACGCCGCAGGGAATCTTCATGACAGCGTAAACGGCCTCGCACAGGCCCGTCAGGGCCGCAGCACCGCCGGTGAAAACGATGCCGTCGTTGAAAATATCGGAAGCAAGCTGGGGCGGTGTGCGCTCGATCACAGCCTGAATGGCTTCGATCAGCTCGCCCACAGGATCCTTCAGGGCTTCATAAATTTCAACGGAGGAAATCTTCATGGTCTTGGGCAGTCCCGTAATGAGGTTGCGGCCCGTGACCTCCATGGCAATCTCCTCCAGCCGGGGGACGGCGCTGCCAATGTTGATCTTCAACTCCTCCGCCGTGCGCTCGCCGATAAGCAGGTTATACTTCTTGCGCAGATGACGGATGATCGCATCATCAAAATAGTCGCCGCCGATGGGAATGCAGCTTGCCACCGTCACCTGCCCCAGGGACAGCACGGCAATGTCCGTCACGCCCGCGCCCATGTCCACGATCATGGAGCCATACGGTTCCTCAAACTGCACGCCTGCGCCCAGCGCCGCCGCAATGGGACGGTCCAGCAGCTGGGTGCGGCGCATGCCCGCATCAAACATGATGCTGATGATGGAGCGCTTTTCCACCTCGTTCACGCCGCTGGGAACGGAAATGACGCAGCGGGGACGCGAAAAAAAGTGGCGGCCCATTACATGCATGGTGAAATATTTCAGCAGGGTGTTGGTCAGGTCGAAGTCCGTCACGGTACCCTGCCGCAGGGGACGGATCGCCAGCACGTTGCCCGGGGTACGACCGATCATACGGTAAGCGTCGCTGCCCACGGCGAGAATTTTCTTGCTTTCCCGCTCGATGGCGACCACCGCAGGCTCCCGCAGGACGATACCCTTGCCCTTCATGTAGATCAGCACGTTGGAGGTGCCCAAATCAATGCCGATGTCATTTACTGCTGCCACGAAACCTTCCCCTTTTTCTTCGCAAATGGAATATCATTGGTATTATAGCATGTTTGGCCTGTAAAGTAAACCATGCCGAAAAGGGGCGCTACTGCGCGTCGGCATCGTGCTGGTGGAGAAACTTTTCCCGGGTGGCGGCGCCGCCGCGCAGATGGCGCACGGACTTGTTGTATTGCAGCAGGGACGCGACCTGCCGCGCAAGGCAGCGATCCAGCCCGGGCAGGCGGCGCAGCATATCCTTGTGGACGGCGGACTTGGAAAGACCAAAGGCACGGGCCGCCTGACGCACGGTGGCACGGTGCGTCAGCATATAGTCCGCCACGCGCAGACATCGCTCGGAAAGGTCGCAAGGGCAGGTGACAACGGGAATTTCTCCCACGAAAAAGCCCCCTTTCAGGTTTGTACAACCTATGAAAGGGGGCATAGGGCTTATTCCTCGTGCCAGCGCACATCTTCGGGGGCCTGAAAGGCTTCGGGAGGATAATAGACCTCCGTCAGCTCCAGCCCGCAGGCAGGGGCGGTCACGCCCAGCGCAAGGCGATCACCTGATGCCAGTGCGCGTTCGAAAGCATCGGGGGCGCGGCGGTGCAAGCCGATCTCGATCAACGTGCCTGCGATAATGCGCACCATGTTGTAGAGAAAGGCATTGCCCTCCACCACTAGCGTGACAGCCTCGCCGCTGCGGGAGACCTCTGCCCAGTGCAGGGTGCGGACGGTCGTTTTTGCCGTGCCGCCGGAGGCCTGAAAGGCCGCAAAATCGTGAGTACCCAGCAGCGACTGCGCGGCGGTGTGCATCAGCGCTTCATCCAGCGGAAGCGGCACATGGGCGCAGAGGTTGCGGCCCAGCGCCGTGCCGTGGCGGCTATTGCAGATGCGGTAGGTGTAGCGCTTGCCGCCCGTCATGAATCTTGCGTGGAACTCTGCGGGAACCTCCCGGCCTGTGTGGACGCGAATATCCCGCGGGAGCATGGTGTTCAGCACAAAGGGGTATTTTTCCGGGGGAATGGAGCTTTCCGTGTCAAAGTGGAACGCCTGTCCCCGGGCATGTACGCCCGCATCGGTACGGCTTGCGCCGGTGATGACGGTAGGACTGCCCGTGGCGCGTGCCAGCGCCTCCTCCAGCACCTGCTGCACCGCCAGCCCGTTGAGCTGACGCTGCCAGCCGGCGTAGCCTGTGCCGTCATATTCCACGGTGCAGAGAATGCGCCTCATAGCAGATGCCCTTCCAGCACGATCAGCCCAATGAACACCGCCATGACAAGGCAGGCATACAGATCGGCGCGGGTGAGCTTCAGCACACGCAGGCGGGTGCGGCCCTCGCCGCCGCGATAGCAGCGGGATTCCATGGCCATGGCAAGGTCGCCTGCACGGCGGAATGCGCTGACGAACAGCGGCACCAGCAGCGGCACCATGGACTTGGCACGGGCAAACAGATTGCCGGATTCAAAATCCGCGCCGCGGGCCATCTGCGCCTTCATGATCTTGTCCGTTTCGTCCAGCAGCGTCGGGATGAAGCGCAGGGCGATGGTCATCATCATGGCAAGCTCGTGAGCGGGAAAGTGAACCTTTTTCAGGGGCGTCAGCAGCAGCTCCAGACCGTCGGAGAGGGACACGGGCGAGGTGGTCAGCGTCAGCAGCGACGTGCCGACGACCAGAAAGACCAGGCGCAGGCAGTAATGCACCGCCCGGGTAAGCCCCTCCTGGGTGATGAGGATAAAGCCCCAATGCACCAGCGTGGTTCCCTCGCCGGAGAAAAAGAGGTTCAAAAGGAACGTCAGCACCAGAATGATGCGGAGGGGCTTCAGGCCCTTCATCAGCATTTTGAAGGGGACGTTCGCCATGCGGGACATGAAATACACAAAGGCCAGTGCCAGCACATAGCCCCACAGGGTGTGGATCATGAACACGCCGACAATGAAGCCGATGGTCAGCACGATCTTGATGCGGGGATCAAGCCGATGGACAACGCTGTCCGTGGGGTAATACTGCCCCATGGTGATGTTGTTAAGCATGGGGAGCCTCCTTCCACAGGCGGAGCAGCGCATCGCGCACCGCATCGAGGGTATACAGATTGTCGGGCAGCTCGACGCCGCGCTTGCGCAGCTCGGCGCAAAGCTTTGCGGCCTGCGGCACGCCAAGTCCCACGGACTCCATCATGTCCACCTGACGGAACAGCTCCCGGGGCGTGCCGTCTGCCACAAGTTTGCCCTTGTTCATGACGATCAGGCGCGTGGCAAGTCGGGAAATATCGTCCATGGAGTGGCTGACCATGATGACGGTCACGCCGCCCGTGCGGTGCAGCTCCTTCACCATGCCCAGAATGCGATCGCGGCCCAGGGGGTCAAGGCCGGCGGTCGGCTCGTCCAGAATGAGATACTTCGTTTCCATGGCAAGCACGCCCGCAATGGCGACCCGGCGCATTTGTCCGCCGGACAGCTCGAAGGGGGAACGCGCGGCATACTTGTCGTAGTCCAGATGCACCCATTCCATGGCGCGGCGGACGCGCTGGTCGATCTCCTCGGCGGACAGGCCCAGATTTTTCGGGCCGAAGGCGATGTCCTTGGCAACGGTTTCCTCAAACAGCTGATATTCGGGATACTGGAACACAAGGCCTACCTTTTGACGAATGCGGCGGCGGTCGGCGCCCTTGGCAAACAGATCCTCACCGTCCACCAGAATCTGCCCGGAGGTGGGGGAGAGCAGGCCGTTCAGGTGCTGCACCAGCGTGGACTTGCCGGAGCCGGTGTGACCGATCACGCCGATAAATTCGCCCTCGCCGATGGTCAGGTTCACATCCTCGATGGCGGTAGACTGGAATGCGCTGCCGGGGCTGTAGGTGTGGGTCAGGTGCTTTACTTCGATGGACATAGCAGCCAGGTCACCTCCTCCGCCATTTCATCCACGGTCAGAATGCCCTCGGGCAGGGGCATGCCGGCCTTGCGCAGCTGATCGTCCAGATCGGTCATGGGCGGCACGTCCAAATGCAGCTGCCGCATTTTGTCCACCTGGGTAAAGACCTGGCGCGGGGTGCCTTCCAGCACAAGCTGACCATCGCTGACCACCAGCACACGGTCTGCCTGCGCAGCCTCCTCCATGTAATGGGTGATCCACATAACGGTGATGCCTTTTTCCTTGTTCAGGCGGCGCACCGTGTCCAGCACGTCCCGGCGGCCAAAGGGATCCAGCATGGCGGTGGCCTCGTCAGCGATCAGAATTTCCGGCTCCATGGCAAGCACGCCTGCAATGGCGATGCGCTGCTTTTGTCCGCCGGACAGGGTGTGGGGCGCGGCGGCGGCAAACTCCGTCATATGAACGGCCTCCAGCGCCTTGTCGATGCGCTGCACCATTTCATCCGTGGGAACGCCGAGGTTCTCCAGGCCAAAGGCCACGTCCTCGCGCACCACGGTGGCGACGAGCTGGTTATCGGGGTTTTGAAAGATCATGCCTGCATGCTGGCGAACATCCCAGACGTTTTCCTCGTTCTGGGTGTCCAGTCCGCAGACCAGCAGCTTGCCGCCCGTGGGAATATACAGGGCGTTGAGCAGCTTGGCAAAGGTGGATTTGCCGGAGCCGTTGTGGCCCAGCACGGCGATAAATTCGCCCGGGGCCACAGAGACGGACAGGCCTTGAAGCGCCGGGGTCTCCGCATCCTCATAGGTGTAGGAGAGCTCCTGCGCAAGAATGCGCGGCTGTGTGTTCATGCTTTACTCCTTTTCGGGTTTGGCGCAGCAAGGTGCGCCGCGTGTAATTGTAACACAATCGCGCAGGGGGAACAACTCTTTTTATAAGGAAATTTGGCAGGCAGGGCGGGGAAAGAAACTTGCATGAACATGCAGGCGCAGGGCATAGAAAGCGATAAAATACGCGGCAAAGAAAAAATATTCAAAATATTTCAAAAAAGGTGTTGACAAGTGGGCGGAGTTCGTGTAATATGTAATGCGTCGCCTGTGAGACGAAAGCCTCACAGAAGAAGGCACCGGGGTGTAGCGCA
Organism: uncultured Clostridia bacterium; assembly: GCA_934631985.1. Taxonomy (GTDB): domain Bacteria; phylum Bacillota; class Clostridia; order Christensenellales; family Aristaeellaceae; genus Egerieenecus. The sequence goes on from CAKTYE010000036.1 coordinate 23,961, forward strand.
GCCTGGTAGCGCACGTGCTTTGGGAGCATGGGGCCGCGAGTTCGAATCTCGCCACCCCGACCAGAAACCTTCACTCCGACGAAATGACGTGGCCCCGTGGTCAAGAGGCCTAAGACACCGCCCTTTCACGGCGGCTACCCGGGTTCGAATCCCGGCGGGGTCACCATTTTCTGCTTTCGATGGACTTGGGCCTTTAGCTCAGTTGGTTAGAGCGGCCGGCTCATAACCGGTTGGTCCGGGGTTCAAGTCCCTGAAGGCCTACTTCATGGCCCGGTAGCTCAGTTGGTTAGAGCGCCAGCCTGTCACGCTGGAGGTCGAGGGTTCGAGCCCCTTCCGGGTCGCA
>CAKTYE010000037.1 GCA_934631985.1 uncultured Clostridia bacterium
TCAGTAAACCGTTCAGCATCTTAAAATACCCCCCTAAACAGCACGAATCTTAGCAAATTCGCGTGTTTTATTCTATTGTACTCCATGCTACAATAAATGCAAGAAAAATCTTGGGAAATGATGGAAGCGAAAGAACGAGACATCACAATGAGGTGAGGAAATGCAGCTGGTGGACTTTGACTTAACGCCTCCGGGTGCGCCGAATCCGGGCATGCTGTTTGTGGATCATCGCCCGGCGGGGCGCAGCGGTCATCTGGGCCATGCGCTGGTGGAGTATGCGCCGGAATGTCTGCTGGCTTTTTATCCCAACTGCTCCGGGAAGCGCAACGAGGGCCATAACGGCTTCGGCTGGATGGAGTTCAAGCGCTCCACCGACGGCGGACGTACCTGGAGCGCACCGCATCGGCTGGACTATTCCTGGAAGGTTTTTCTGGATGGGCTGTACACCGTCAGCTGCGAAAAGGCGGTGGCCTGTGCGGACGGCACCATCGTGCTGTTCGCCACGCGGAACGACAGCCGGGGCAAATACTGGGGGCCGTGGGTGGAGCCGCAGTGGCTGGTGAGCCGCGACGGCGGCGAAAGCTGGTGCGTGGGCGGTACCTTCCCGTTTAAGGGGCGCATCTTTGACGCGGCGTACCGGGACGGCACGATCTATGTGCTGGAATTTTGCAACGACGGTCAGATCATGGATGAGGGAACGCTGCCGGAGCATCAGTATCGGCTGTACGTCAGCAAGGATGCAGGCAAGAGCTTTCAGGAGCGCAGCGTCCTGCCCTTTGACACGACGCAGAAGGTCTATGGTACCATGGATTTCCTGGCGGACGGCGCATTGGCGGTCTACATCTACGATAAGCGCGACGAGGCGCATGCGCCCTATACGGTCAGCCGCGATGGGGGACGCACCTGGGAAGCGCCGCAGACGGCTTTCCTAGCTAAGCGGATCCGCAATCCGCAGTTCCGTGCCTTCGGCGGGTATTACTTCCTGTATGGACGCTCCGGGCAGTATACGCCCCCGCAGAACTTCGTCCTGTATACCTCGCTGGACGGGCTGCACTGGGACGATGGGCTATACCTGTGCGAGCGCCTGCCCCATGTGGGCAACTGCTATTATGCCAACAGCGTCGTCGTGGGGCATTTTGATCCTGCGGAACGGCAACGGCTGCTGATCCAGGCGTCGGACGCCTATGAAGCGCACCGCACCAACGTGAAGCACTGGTTTATTGAAAATCCCCGGCCGTATGCCGGATGAAACGGAGGAATCGTATTGCAAGCCAAGCAACAGGTGATCGCACCGCGCCCCCGAAAGAAGACCGTTCTTTCCAAGCTGGCGCACTCGTGGCGGCTTTATGTATTGCTGCTGCCGGCCCTTGTCTACATCATCGTCTTCCACTATTTTCCCATGTATGGCCTGCAGATCGCTTTCCGCGATTATCGGGCGAAGCTGGGCTTCTGGGGCAGCCCGTGGGTGGGCCTGAAGCATTTTGAGTATTTTATCAACTCGCCGCAGTTCAGCACGCTGCTGATCAACACAGTGCTGTTGAGCGTGGAAACGATGATCTTCACCTTCCCGCTGCCCATCGTGCTGGCGCTGCTGCTGAACGAGTGCAACAACATCCACTTCAAAAAGGTGGTGCAGAACATCACCTACGCGCCGCACTTTATCTCTACGGTGGTGCTGTGCGGTATGGTGGCGCTGTTTGTCGCGCCGGACACGGGCATTGTCAACACCATCGTCCGAGCCCTGGGCGGTCAAAACGTGGACTACCTGGGCAAGGAGGAATGGTTCCGTCCCCTGTACATTATCTCCGACATTTGGAAGAACACGGGCTGGTCGTCCATCATCTATCTGGGCGCGCTGTCCGGTATCGACCCGCAGCTGCATGAATCGGCGCAGATCGACGGTGCGAGCCGTCTGCAGCGCATGTGGCACATCAACCTGCCGGGCATCCGCGGCACCATCATCCTGCTGTTCATCATGGAGTGCGGCAAGATCATGAGCGTGGGCTTCGAAAAAGTGTACCTGCTGCAGCGCTCGCTGAACCTGCCCGTTTCCGAGATCATCTCCACCTATGTGTACAAGGTGGGTCTGCTGAACGGCAAGTTCTCCTACACTACGGCGATTGGTCTGTTCAACTCGCTGATCAACGTGATCCTGCTGCTGATCGTGAACTGGATCTCCGGCAAGGTCAGCGAAACCAGTCTGTTCTAAAGGAGGTGCAGCACATGATGCGCGTATCTGAAATCGATACCCCAAAGGAAAACGGCATTCGCGCCAGCCGGGGCGACCGTGCCTTTGCCAGAGTCAATTATATTCTGCTGACGATTTTCGGCCTGCTGGTGCTGTACCCGCTGATCTACGTTGTGTCGGCCTCCATCAGCGACCCCGTTGCCGTCAACTCCGGCGAGATGGTACTGTGGCCCATCGGCTTTAACACCAAGGGCTATCAGGCCATTCTCTCCAACAGCTGGGTACTGACGGGCTATGCCAACTCCCTGTTCTACACCGTGGTGGGTACGGTGCTGAACGTGCTGGTCACGTTCATGGCGGCGTACTCCCTATCCCGCAAGGACATGTTCGGGCATGGCGTGATCACCTTCATCATGATCTTCACCATGTGGTTCGGCGGCGGTCTGATCCCGACCTTCCTGGTGGTCAAGAGTCTCGGCTTGGTCAACACCCGTGCGGTGCTGCTGATCCTCGGTCTGATCTCCATGTACAACTGCATCATCTGCCGCTCCTTCATTTCCGGGTCCATCCCGATCGAATTGCAGGAGGCCGCCCGCATCGACGGTGCGAACGATTTTCAGATCGTCTGGAAGATCATCTTCCCCCTGTCCGGCCCCGTGCTGGCGATCCTGGGCCTGTACTATGCGCTGGGTCACTGGAACGGCTACTACAATGCGTTGATCTACCTGAATGACCGTTCGCTGATGCCTTTGCAGATCTTCCTGCGCGAGATCCTGATCGAGAACCAGACGGTCTCCATCCCCACGGATGCTGAGGACCTGGTCGCCATGGTGGAGCGCACCCAGATGGCGCAGACCATGAAATATGCCCTGATCGTGGTGGCTTCCGTTCCCATGCTGCTGATCTACCCCTTCGTGCAGAAGTTCTTCGTCAAGGGCGTGATGATCGGCTCGGTCAAGGGCTGAGAACCTGCAAAGCGCTTTCTTAAGAATCTTAGGATGCCGTGTGCATCCATGAGATAGGAAACCCATTATAAAAGGAGGTACCCCTATGAAGAAACTGGTAGCAGCTATCCTGTCCCTGTGCCTGCTGCTCTCCTGCGTGTCTGTTGCCGGGGCTGAGGCCACCGGCTACACCGACGTACTGGACCTGAACCTGATGGTGGCGGCAAAGTCCAACCATGGCGACTGGAACGAGTTCTGGGTGCTGGACACCATCGAAAAGTACTGCGGCATCCGCTTCCATGTGACGCAGGTCAGCGAGGATGGCTGGCAGGAGAAGAAGAACCTGGCCTTCGCCACCGACGTGCTGCCCGATGTGTTCCTGAACGACCTGACCGATGAAGACCTGTCCAACTACGGCTCCCAGGGCTATCTGCTGCCCCTGGAGCAGTACATGACCAAGGAAATGATGCCCAACATGTATGAAGTCATGGAAAACGAAGGCTTCCCGGACCTCATCAAGGGCATGACCTTCCCGGACGGTCATGTGTACAACATCCACGGCGTGAACGGCTCTCTGCGTGAATACGCTAAGTCCCGTTACTTCATCAACACCCAGTGGGCCGAGAACCTGGGCGTGAAGATCCCCACCACGCTGGATGAGTTCTATGACTACCTGGTGGCTGTGCGCGACGGCGACGCAGACCTGGACGGCGATCCCAACAACGAGATCCCGATCAGCGGCGTGTACGGCAAGTACACCGACCACTTCGCGCCCATCCTGGTGGCTTTCGGCTTCCTGGAAAAGCGCCTGCAGGCGGATGAGAACGGCAACGTGTTCTTCGTCCCCGCCCATGAGAACTACAAGGAGTTCCTGAAGTTCATGCACAAGCTCTACGCTGAGGGCCTGCTGGACTCCACCTACTTCACCCAGACCTCTGACCAGTACAGCGCCAAGGAAGCCTCCGGCGTGGTCGCGTCCTTCACCGACTATGCGTCCTGGCTGAACAACTCCGACCCGGCGTTCTACATGCAGTACAGCTCCGTGGAGCCTTACACCAGCGAGTACAACACCGAAAAGATGTGGCCCGCCAAGGAAGCCATCTACTACGGCGGCCTGTCCATCACCAGCAACCTGGAGGGCAACGAGGAAGCCATTCAGCGCCTGATCAAGTTCGTTGACTGGTGCTACTCCGCGCAGGGTACCGAGCTGCTGTGGCGCGGCTATGCCCTGGGCTCCTGGGAAGAATATCCCGACACCGGCTACTACTTTGTGCCCCTGGACGAGGACAACCTCGGCTATCTGGTGCGCAAGTGGGCCTATCCCACGGATGACTATGCGTCCGCTGCTGCCTGGCAGACCGCCAAGGTGAAGCCCGAGAACAACTACTGGCCCTACGCGACCATCCCCTCCCGTGATGACAACGCGAACCCCGCCAGCACCAGCTACAACCTGAGCTACAACATCAACACCTTCTGCGCGCCGTACTACAAGGTGGGCTATCCCAGCACCCTGAAGTACACCAGCGAGGAAAACGATGAGATGGGTCTGATCTCCACCGATCTGGAGAACTGCATCGCCACCTATGAGTCCAAGATGATCATCGGCGACCTGGACATCGACGCCGGCTTCGAAGAGATGGTCAAGACCATGGAAGGCTACGGTCTGGCTCGCTATGTTGAGCTGGCGCAGCAGGCCTACGACCGCTACTCCGGCAAGTGATCTACACCAGATAAGCGGCAGATTCCCTAAAACAAACACACGAAGGGAGGGGGGACGCCGCGTCCCCCCTCCTGCTTTTTTGTGGAAATTGCTTTACAAAACGCTTCAAAAGCCGTGCGCGGCTGTGTGCGCCGCAGGACAGGCCTTTTTTGAGGAGGATCGCCCCATGAGCTGTCAGCTTTATCAGCTTGCACCCCAGACGCATACCCAAATGATGGGCTATGTGCTGCAAACGGACGATGCGCTGATCGTCCTTGACGGCGGCACCGCCGGGGATGCCCCTTTTCTGCGGGAGCTGCTTCACCGCCTGGGCGGGGCGCAGCCGCACATTACCGCGTGGTTTCTGACCCATCCCCATCACGACCATGTGGGCGCATTCGTCGCGCTGATGGAAGGTCCCGACGCGCCGGTGGTCGAACAGGTTTATCATTGCTTCCCTTCCCGGCAGCTGCTGGAAAAGGGCGAACCGGGCGCCCTGACCATTTACGACGACTTTGAGCGTCTGCGTCCCCGCCTGCAGGAGACTATCCTGGCGGAGAACATGACGCTGCAAATCGGCGAGACCCATTGGAAGGTATTGTATGTATCCGAACCGAATCTGTACCATAACGCCAGCAACAACTCCTCCTGCGTGCTGAAGCTGACCGTTGCGGGCGTGGATGTGCTGTTCCTGGGCGACCTGGGCCGGGAGGGCGGCGAGATCCTCCTGCGGGGTCACCGCGGGGAGCTGCCCAGTCAGGTGGTGCAGATGGCTCACCACGGTCAAAGCGCCGTGGCGATGGACGTTTATGAGGCCATCCGTCCGCAGATGTGCCTGTGGTGTACGCCGGACTGGCTCTGGCGCTGCGACCAGGGCCACCGCGGCTATGACTCCGGTTATTGGGATATTTTGCTGGTGCGCCGCACCATGAACGCGCTGAGCGTTCGCCGCCATGTGGTGGCGAAGGACGGCACCGCCTGCATCACCTTGCAGGATGGTACCGTACAGGTCAGCTGCTATGATCCCTTTGCCGCACAATGAATTTACGCTGCTATTTCCTGCGCTATCCCGCGCAGTTTAGAGAGGAATATTGATGATGAGAATTTATGGAATGCGCGCCAATCATCTTGTGGAGCCGATGGGCTTTGCTCTGTCGCCCCTGACCCTGAGCTATAAGGTGCTGGACGCGCAGGGCGTTCGGCAGACCGCCGCCTGCATCACCATCTATGACGAGGCAGAGCAGGCGGTATACACCTCCGGCCGCCGGGAGGACATTGATTCCCTGGGCTTCACAGTTCCCATGACGCTTGTGCCCCGTCACCGCTATACCTGGGAGGTCACGGTGGAGACGGACGCGGGGGAGACCTGCCTCAGCCCCCGTGCCAGCTTTGAAACGGGCAAGCTGGACGAGCTGTGGACGGGCCGCTGGATCACCGGGGAAGACCCCAAGGCCAGCCTGCGTCTGGTGCGCCGCTTCGATCTGAAGGGCAAGGTGCGCAAGGCGCGGCTGTATATGTGCGGCCTGGGCCTGTATGAAGCAGAGCTGAACGGCGAGCGGGTGGGCGACGAATATTTTGCCCCCGGCTGCAATGACTACAGCAGCTGGATCCAGGTGCAAACCTATGACGTGACGGCGCAGCTGGCGGAAAAAAATGAGCTGTGCGTGCTGCTGGGCGACGGCTGGTACAAGGGCCGCTTCGGCTTCCGCGGACAGAAGGAAATTTATGGTGACCGTCAGCTGCTGCTGTGCGAACTGCATGCAGAGCTGGAGGATGGCAGCGAGGTGGTTGTCAATTCCGATGAGGAATGGAAGATCACGCCCTCGCCCGTGGTGTTCTCCAACATTTATGATGGCGAGATCGACGATGCGACCATCGACCTGACCCCGGAAACGCCTGCGCGTCTGGCAGACATGGACATGGAGCGCCTGTGCGACCGCCTGAGCGTGCCTGTGCGCGTGATGCACACCCTGCGGCCTGCAAGCATCCTCATCACGCCCAAGGGGGAGACCGTTGTCGATCTGGGACAGATCATCACCGGACATCTGGCTTTCCGTGACCCCGGCGTGGCAGGGGTAAAGTATCACCTGATGTACGGCGAGGTGCTTCAGGACGGCTGCTTCTATAATAAGAACCTGCGCTCTGCCAAGGGCGAGTATACCTATATTTCCGACGGCAGCGGCGCGTGGGTGCGTCCGCACTTCACCTTCTACGGCTTCCGCTATGTGAAGCTGGAGGGCTTTGAAAAGCCGGATGTGATGGATTTTGTGGGCGAGTCCCTGTATTCGGATATTGAGCGCGTGGGCTTCTTCCATAGCAGCAGCGACAAGGTAAACCGCTTTGCCGAAAACGTGCTGTGGAGCCAGCGGGACAATTATCTGGATGTTCCCACCGACTGTCCCCAGCGTGATGAGCGCATGGGCTGGACGGGCGACGCGCAGGCTTTCTGTGCCACGGCCTATTATCAGATGGATGCGGCGGCCTTCCTGAATAAATATATGCACGACATGTACCAGGAGCAGAAGGCCCATGACGGCGCGGTGCCGCATGTGATCCCCTCCTTCGCCATGCCGGGTGAACCCAGCTGCGCATGGGCGGATGCAGCGTCCATCATTCCGTGGACGACTTATCTGTTCTATGGCGATAAGGCGCTGCTGGCAAGGCAGTATCCCAACATGCGGGAATGGGCCGAGTGGATCTATCGCACAGATGAAAGCACCGGCGGCGCACGGCTGTGGCGCACGGGCTTCCACTTTGCGGACTGGCTGGCGCTGGACGCAGCCTATCCCTCCTCCTGCACCGGCGGCACCGAGCCGTATTTCATCGCCTCCTGCTATTATCTGTATTCCACCGAGCTGGCAGGCAAGGCAGCGGAGGTGCTGGGTCTGGCGGAGGATGCGGCAAAATATGCCCGCCGCACCGAGGAGATTCGCGCTGCCATCCGCCGGGAATATATGACCCCCAGCCATCGGCTGGCGATCAGCACGCAGACCGGCTACATTCTGGCGCTGATGCTGCACATTGCTGCCCCGGAGGACGAGCCTGCCATGCGCGCGGCGCTGGATCACTGCTTTGAGGATTCCCGCAGCGAGCTGCGCACGGGCTTTGTGGGTACGGCGTATCTGTGCCGTGTGCTGACGGAGAACGGCATGGGCGCGCTGGCCTACAGCCTGTTCCTGCGGGAGGGTTATCCCGGCTGGCTCTATGAGGTCAACATGGGTGCGACCACGGTGTGGGAGCGCTGGAATTCCATCATGCCGGACGGTCACATGTCTGACACGGGCATGAACTCGCTGAACCACTACGCTTATGGCGCGGTAATGGAGTGGGTCTACGCCGATGCGGCAGGTCTGCGTCCGCTGGAAAGCCATCCCGGCTTCCGCCGCGTGGCGCTGGTGCCGCATCCCGATCCCCGGCTGTCCGAGGTGAACTTCCGCTATGAATCTCCTGCGGGTACCTACCGTTCCGCGTGGACGCTGGATGACGAGCAGGTGTTCCACTGGCAGATCGACGTCCCCTTTGGCTGCGAGGCCGAGGTGCTGCTGCCTGCAGGCGTTTGCACCGGCCTGCCGCTGGAAATGCAGGACGGCATGCTGCGCGGCGTGATCGGCCCGGGACACTATACGGCGGAATGCCGCTTTGAGAAAGCGCCGTGGCAGGAGCAGCCTATCGGTCGTTCCTTGCGGGCCATGCTGGACGACCCGGAACTTGCGCCCGAGCTGCTGGAGGCTGCGCCCCATCTGCCTGAGCTGCTGGACAGCATCGGCGACACAGGGAAGACGACCATGCGCACCCTGCGCGCATCGCCCTTTTTCCACCTGCCCTTTGACGAGCATCGTCGATTGGAGGACAAGCTGAACGAGCTGAGCTTTGACCGGGGGGTGGCGAAAAAATGACCTGTTTGGCGCAGCAGCTTCGGCAGCGCATGCGCACCGGCCCGCTGCTGAAGGGCGGTCATACCTTCCTGGATGATCCTGCCATTACGGAAATGCTGGGCTATCATGGCTATGAATTTGTGTGGATCGACGGGGAGCACGGCCCCTTTGACAAAAAGCGGACGCTGGACCATATTATGGCGGCGGCCTCCGGCGGCTGCGCATCCTTTGTCCGTGTGCCGTGGAACGATCCGGTCATTTTGAAGCCCATTCTGGAAATGGGGCCGGACGGCATTATTGCGCCCATGGTCACCACGGCGGAGGAGGCGCGGGCCTTCATCAGCGCCTGCGCCTATCCGCCGGAGGGCATTCGGGGCTACGGCCCCCGCCGGGCCTCCCGCTACGGCGCGATCTCCAAGGAGACGTACGTCCGCACAGCGATGGAGCGCATGCTGCACATTGTGCAGATCGAGCATATCCGTGCGGTGGAAAATTTGGAAGCGATCTGCGATGTGCCGGGCATTGATCTGCTGATCGTGGGGCCGAACGACCTTTCCGCCTCCATGGGAACGCTGACGGATACCCATGCGCCCTGCATGCTGCCCCTGTATGACCGCATTGCGGAGGTTTGCAAGCGCAAGGGCATGCCCTTCGGCGTGTCCATCGGCCCAGACGATACGACTGCCATGCGGGAATGGATCGCCCGCGGCATTCAGGTGCTGAGTTGCGGCGATGACATTTCTTTCATTGCACGCGGCGCACAGGAGACCCTGCGCACCATTCGCACCTTGGCGGGGGAAGGGGAGGAAGCATGTCGGACGCAAAGCTGATTCTGACCGACCTGGACGGTACGCTTTTGCGGAACGACCACTGCACCATCAGCCCGCGTACCCGCGCCGCGCTGCTTGCAGCCAAGGCACAGGGGGTCAAGCTGAGCATCTGCACAGGCCGATGCCTGCACCTGATGCCCGAAAGCGTGTTGGAGCCGGGGCTGTTCGATTATGCCATCACCTCCAACGGCGCATGCTGTGTGGAGCTGGCAACAGGCAAAACGCTGTTCAGCATGTATCTTTCCCCTGAACGGGCGGCGCTGGGATGGAGCATCCTGCAAGCGGAGGATCCCATGGTGGAATGGTTTGTGAACGGCGGCCTGCTGCTGGACCGGCATAACTTCGACCGCTGGCAGGAGAAGGTGCGCACGCCGTGGCATGTGGCCTATATTCAAGCGGGACGCGCCACGGTGGTGGAGGATATTCACGAATATTTCCAAATGGGTGCGCCGCTGCTGGAAAAGATCAACGTCATGAGCATGACGGATGCGCAGATGGAGCGTCTTGCGCCGCTGCTTGCCGCCACGGGGGAGTTCACCTGGCCCGGCTCGCTGGGCAACAATATGGAGATCACTGGCCTGGAGACCACCAAGGCCACAGGTATGCGGCAGCTGTGCGATATGCTGGGCATTCCCATGGAGACGACCGTGGCCTTTGGCGACGGCGGCAACGATGCAGTGCTGCTGGCGCAGGCAGGTGTGGGCGTAGCCATGGCAAACAGCAGGCCGGAGACGCTTGCGGCGGCGGACGCAGTGACCTTAAGCAATGAAGAAGATGGCGTTGGCGTGTACATAGAGCGCCATGTGCTGCAATAAAGGAGGAAACGCTATGCGGCAGATCGTTGTGCAAAGCGGGAACATCTTTGGGCCCTCGTGCCGTCTGGCGGATGGAGAATACGTTGTCGGCCCTGCGCCCATGTCCATTGACGAGGGCATGGCGCTGCTTCACGAAACGGGCTTTGACGGCATCGACTTCAACATCAACAATTTCCTGGCGGCGGTGCAGATCAAGTCGGGCCGGGTGGGCGGCTTCTTCACGCTGCCTGAAAAGGACATGCTGGAGATCCTGCGCCCCTATAAGGAAGCGGCGAAGCGTTACGGGCTGCGTTTTGCACAGGCTCACGCGCCCTTCCCGAACTACGGCCCCACGCCGGAGATGCAGGACTTTGTGCAGGAGGCGGTGAAGACCACCATCCGCCTGTGCGACTATCTGGAATGCCCGAACCTGGTGGTGCATGGACGCACCCGCCCCTATGAGGATGGCATGATGACCCGCGAGGAGGAGCGGGAGGCTAACATGGCAATGTACAGCTCCTTCATCCCTGTTCTGAAGCAGTATGGGGTGACCTGCTGCCTGGAGAATCTGTTCCTGCGTCATCGCGGGCGCAAGATGGAGGGCTTCTGTGCCGATCCACACACAGCCTGCGCCTATGTGGATGACCTGAATGCCTTGGCGGGGGCGGAATGCTTCGGCTTCTGCGTGGATACGGGCCATATCAATCTGCTGTGCATGGATCTGTACAGCTTCATCAAGTCCCTGGGCAAGCGTGTGAAGGTGCTGCATGTCCACGATAACGACGGCCTGGAGGACGAGCACCTTTTCCCATATATGGGCATTATCGACTGGGATCGCTTCTGTCAGGCCCTGCGGGAGATCGATTATCAGGGCGACCTGAGCTTTGAGACCTTCCGCGCCCTGGGACTTTCCGACCCGGCGCTGACCCCTTCGCTGCTGCGCCTGCTGATGGATATTGGCAAGCTGCTGCGGCAGAAGATCGACGGCTGAGGCGGGAAACCATACGAAAAAAGGATAGGCTGGTGGCTGCGCTGCGCGGGGAAAAGCTGTCCCTGCGCAGCTTTTGCAATGTGCAGCCGATAAAAGCGAAGGAGATACGGCAATGGACACCATGACCTTCATCTGTGAGAATGGGGGCAATACCGTCCGCGCCTGCCGGGAAAGCCGGGAGGGGAATATCGGGCTGCCATATCCCTGCTTCGTGCCGAGCATCACGGGCGGCTTTACCAACCTGTATTATTGGGATTCCTTTTTCATGGCGCAGGGCATGCTGCGCCAGGGGCAGGAAGCGCTGGTCAAAAGCACGGTTGATGATATGCTCTGCCTGATCGACCGTTACGGCTATATGCCCAACGGCAACGCTGAGGGCCTGATGGGCCGCTCCCAGCCGCCTTTTTTGAGCGAGCTGGTCAGGCAGCTGTATGCGATTTATCAGGATCGGGCATGGCTGGCAGGCGCGTATATTCAACTGAAGCGGGAGCATTCCTTCTGGATGACGCGCTGCCTGCTGTCCTGTGGTCTGAACCGCTATGGCTATGAAGTGGCGGAGCAGGGGACGGACCTGGGCCTTCGCGTGGCCCAGCGGGTGCCGGGACTGGATTATACCGGCTGGACGCAGGAGAAGATTGCCGAGAGCATCATGGCAGATGCAGAAAGCGGTTGGGATTTTTCCCCGCGCTGTGAGCAGCAGCAATTGGACTGCGCCTATGTCGATCTGAATGCCATCTTATACGGCATGGAGCGCAACATGGCGGCTTTCGCCCAAATCCTTGATAATGGTGAAGCTCCCGCATGGCAGGAGGCGGCGGAAAAGCGCTTGCATCTGATGCGAACGCTGCTGTTTGATGGCGAGGTCTACCGAGACTATAACGAAGCGACGAAGCAGCATAGCCCCATCTTCTCCATCGCTTCCTTTTACCCGCTGTGGGCAGGTGTGGCTACGCCGGAACAGGCCGCCAGCACCGTAAAGCAGCTTCCCCGCCTGGAATATCCCTGCGGCCTGGCAACCTGCGAAGCGGGCGCGCGGAGAACGCCCTATCCGTGGGATTTTCCCAACGGTTGGGCGCCCCTGCACTATATTGCCGTCCATGGTCTGGCGCGGTATGACTACCAAACCGAAGCAAAACGCATTGCAGAGAAATATGTGCGGGCCATCGACAAAACGTTCCGGCAGACCGGGACACTGTGGGAAAAATACAATGTGACTGACGGCTCATTAAACGTAACGGACGAATACGAAATGCCGCCGATGTTGGGCTGGACCGCAGGCGTATATGTGGATTTCATGGCCTATCTAACAGAGCAACAGTAAAAACCGACAGAAAGCACAGCGCGCGAAGCGCGCCCCGCCGTACTCACAAGAAACGCTATCCAAACACAAGCACAGGCCCAATGTTCGGCAACGCACGCAGTGCCGTTTCCGAAAATTGGGCCGTTAGGGCGGAAGCGAAAGCGGCTCGGTTTGCATCCCCCCGGGAAGGCTCCACGCCAGGCGCAATTTCGGCACGAGGAGTCCGGGGGCCGGCACGCTGCATGGAAATTTTGCCGGCCCCCGGTCGGCTTTGCCTACTTTGCCCGAGAGCAAAGTAGGTCGTCCGTCCGCAGACGGACGAAACGCTCTCTAGCTGGAATCTCGGCGCGCTTGTGTGCCGCCATCCCTATGATCCCCCCATTTTCTTTCTCTTTTTTCAACTTTACATTCCCTTTGCAATTGTGCTACACTAAAACCATACATCTAATTTCCCCAAAACCTGCGGCCCACCGCCGCAGCACTCAACGACCCCCAAAGGAGGCGGGCTTACGGCACACTTATTTTCTCGCGGCGCTTCGGATATGACGGAAGGCGTGATCTGGAAGCAATTGCTGCAATTTGCTGTCCCCATGGCCATCGGACTGCTGTTCCAACAGCTCTATAATACCGTGGACGCAGTGGTGGTCGGTAACTTTGTGGGCAAGGAAGCGTTGGCTGCCGTCGGATCAACAGGCAGCATTATCAATATGCTGGTGGGCCTGTGCGCGGGCCTGTCCACCGGCGCAAGCGTCCTGATTTCCCAGCGGTATGGCGCACATGATAACAAGGGACTGCACGACGCGGTGCATACCACCATCTCCATTACCCTGATCCTCTGCGCCGTCATGACCGTACTGGGCCTTGCCATCGTTCGCCCGATGCTGGACATGATGTCCACCCCCGCGGACGTTTATCAGGAAGCGGAAAATTACCTGACTGTGTATTTTGCAGGCATCAGCGGACTGCTGCTGTATAACATGGGCTCCGCCGTGCTTCGCGCCGTGGGCGATAGCCGCCGCCCATTGTACTTCCTGTGCTTTTCCGCACTGACGAATATCGTGTTCGACTTGCTGTTTGTGGTCACATTCAAAATGGGCGTTGCGGGCGCGGCCTATGCAACCATCCTCAGCCAGTTTTTCTCGGCAGCGCTGGTGCTGTTTTCGCTGACCCACGACCATGCGTCCTACGGCATTCGCTGGCGAGAGCTGTGCATCCGCAAGGATGTGCTGCTCAATATCTTCAATATCGGCCTGCCCTCGGGCATCCAGCAGGCGGTCACGTCCTTCTCCAACGTGTTTGTCCAGTCCTATATCAATGCCTTTGGCTCGGCCTGCATGGCGGGGTGGAGCAGCTATAATAAGCTGGACGCTTTCATCCTGATCCCCGTGCAGAGCCTGGCGCTGGCATCCACCACCTTTGTGGGCCAGAACTGGGGCGCGGGCAAGCTGGAACGCGCACGAAGCGGTGTGCGCAAGACGCTGTTCATCAGCTTGGGCATCACGGCAGTGCTTGCAGGCCTGCTGATGCTGCTGTCCCGCACGGCGCTGAGTTTCTTCGGCAACGATGAAGCGACCCTCGAATACGGCGCATACTTCGTGAAGGTCATTTCGCCCTTCTATGTGCTGATCTGCTTTAACCAGGTGTTCGGCGGCGCGCTGCGCGGCATTGGCGAAGCGAAGCGTCCCATGGTCATCATGCTGGGGTCCTTCGTGGTGTTCCGCCAAATCTATCTGATGGTGAATAAGCTGCTGGGCAATAGCTTTCTGGGCGTATCCCTGGCCTATCCCCTCGGCTGGGCCGTCTGCTCCGCACTGATCACCCTGTGCTATCGACATAGCGCTTTGTGCAAAAAGCAAACGGAAGCTGTGGAAATGGCGTCTGCGGAAGAATGAAAATGTGAAAATAACGAGCTGCCCTCTGCAAAAAATGGCGGGAGGGCAGCTCGTTTTTGAGGCGTGGGGATGGCTTGTGAGGGGACGGAAACACTCCGTCCCTTCGGGATACCTCCCCTTTCAGGGGAGGCTTTTGGTGTTAATGCGGTTTGCACATGCTTTTTGCCGCAAAAGAAGATTTATCTGTCTAAAATCTTCCCATCCGTGGAGATCACTACTACCTGCCACGGAATAAACTTTCCGCTGGCTTGCAGCGCAGCTACCGCAGCGCGCTCCAGCCCGCCGCAGCAGGGAACCTCCATGCGGACGATGGTCAGGCTGCGAATGTCGTTGCGGCGAATGATCTCCGTCAGCTTTTCGGTGTAGTCCACCTCATCGAGCTTCGGACAGCCGATTAGCGTAACACGGTTGCGCATGAAATCCTGATGAAAATTGCCGTAGGCGTATGCCGTGCAGTCCGCGGCGATCAGCAGATGCGCGCCGCCAAAATACGGGGCGTGCAGGGGGGCAAGCTGGATCTGCACGGGCCACTGACGCAGCTGTGACGGTACGGTTTCCGCTGTCTGCGGTGCGCTTTCCCGATGCAGCATCCGTGCCTGACTGCCGGGGCATCCGCCGGAGACGGGATGCAGTACTCGCGCACGGCTGCCGGGACAACCGCCTGCAGGCGCTTCCGCACGGCTCGCCATGTGTGCCTTGACGGCTTCCTCATCAAAGGCGGCGGCTTCACGCTCAATAAAGCTGATGGCCCCGGCAGGGCAGGCGGGCAGACAATTGCCCAGCCCATCGCAGTAGTCGTCCCGAAGCAGCTTGGCCTTGCCGTTTACCATGCCGATAGCGCCCTCCTGACAGGCCTTTGCGCACAGGCCGCAGCCGTTGCACTTTTCTTCGTCAATGTGAATGATCTTGCGAATCATGAAATTCCTCCTACACGCCATCGCTGGCGGATTGACTTTACATGGGCAGTATAATAGCGGAAGCATCAATTGTCTGTTGGAATGACAACATTTGCGGAAAGCTGCTGCGGGAATGCGCGGTGTGCTTAGCTGCCAGCATTTGCGAACGCATAAGGAATGCTGTTTTCCTCGGCGTACTGCGCCGCATAGGAGCCGCGGCCCACGGTGAGGGTGAGATCAGGACAGCTTCCAAAGGTGTCGTATCCGATAGAAGTCACACTGTCCGGGATGGCAAGCCTGGTCAGCGCTGTACAGCCCCTGAACGCCCAGTCGCCGAGGGCTGTTACGCTGTCAGGAATGCTGAGGTCAGTGAGCGCGTCACAGCCCGCAAACGTGTTGTTTTCGATACGGGTCACGCCGTCCGGGATGTTGATGCTGGTCAGCGACATGCATACAGCAAAGGCACTTTCCCCGATGCTGGTCACGCTGTCAGGAAGGTTGATGCTGGTGAGTGCATTGCACTGCTGAAATGCGCCTGCACCGATGGCTGTTATGCCGTCCGGGAGGATAACGCTGCGCAGGGAAGTACACAGGGAAAATACCTCATCCTCAATGCAGGTCACACCATCCGGGATGACGATGTCCGTCAGCGCGGTACAGCTCCAAAACGCGCCGTATTGGATGCTTGTCAGGCTATCCGGGAGGGTGATGTACGTCAGCGCATTGCAGTTCGAAAACGCATAAGCATCGATGGTTTGGATTCCTTCGGGAACGGCATATGTGGCATCTCTTTTCATGCGGGGATAGCGTATCAGCCGCTTTTCCGTTTTGCTGAACAGCACGCCGTCTCTGATCTCAAGCGTGGGATGATCGGGAGATAGCGTCAGCACCAGCTGATCGCAGTCCAGAAAAGGATTAACGTCCATGCTTGTGATGCTGTTGGGAAGGTGGAGGAGCGTCAGATCCCAGCAGTAGGCAAAGGCAAGGGCCCCAATGCTGGTCACACTGTCGGGAAGGGCGACGCTGGTAAGCGCATTGCAGCCATAGAAGGTACACTCGCCGATGCTGGTCACCCCGTCCGGAATACGAATGCTGGTCAGCGCTGCACAATAGAAAAACGCGCCGTTTCCGATCTGCTTCACGCTGTCAGGAATGGTAATGCTGGTCAGATTGCCGCAAAGGAAAAACGCGCTTTCTCCGATGCTTTCCGTGCCCTCGGGGATCGTGTAAGCGGTGTCCTCCTTCACAAGCGGGTAGGCAATGAGCCGCTTCTCCGCCTTGCTGAATAGCACGCCGTCCCGCACCTCAAAATAGGGATGGTCAGGCGATACGGTAAACGCGGTGGCATTGTAGACGCAGAAAGGATTGCTTTCGATGCTGGAAACGACATAGCTGTCCAGTATATCAGGAATGTGAATCTCCAGGGGAGTCATGCCGTTGACGATGTTATTGTACCCTGTTATTTCCGCTGTGCCGTTTGCCAATATCCGATATTCCCAATCGCCGCTGGTCAGAATGTCCGCTTCTTCCGCGAGCGCCGCGCCGAGCAGCAGGGCCAATGCCGCTGTGAGTATTCCTATCAGCCACTTCTTCATGCAATTTTCCCTCCCTGTGTGTTTAGTTTATCAGTTCTGCAAAATCGTGTCAACAGGCCGCTATACCTTGACAGGTGCTGCCGCTTTATAGTAGCATCAAAAGGAATTGTTGGAATCACAACGGAGGTGAACCGTCATGACGGAATCTGCATGGCTCAAAACGCCGCTGTTTGCGGGCCTGACGGAGGCCGACGCAGACAAGCTGCTGCAATGTTTGCAGGGTGAACGGCGCAGCTTTCGCAAGGGACAGGCCATTTATCGCATGGGCGACACGGCGCAGGCGCTGGGCCTGGTGCTGTCCGGGTCTGCGCATATCGAAAGCTGCGATGCATGGGGCAAGCGCAGCCTGCTGGGCGTTGTGCAGGCAGGGCAAATTTTCGCGGAAGTCTATGCATGCGTTCCGGAGGAACCCATGCAGGTAAGCGTCATTGCCGCAGAGCCAACGGAAGCGCTTTTCCTGCGTACGGACCGCATGCTGGGGACCTGCCCCACGACTTGCCCCTTCCACGCGCAGCTGCTTCGCAATCTGCTGATGGTGATGGCGCGGAAGAACCTGCAATTAAGCCAGCGCATGCGCTGCACCGCGCCGCGTACCATCCGGGAGCGCCTGACGGTCTATCTGTCCGACCAGGCCACGCGGCAGGGGAGCAACACCTTTGTGATTCCCTTTAATCGCCAGGAGCTGGCAGACTATTTGGAGGTAGACCGCAGCGCCCTATCCAATGAACTGAGCAAAATGCGCCGGGAAGGGCTGCTGGAGGTGGAGCGCAAGGCGTTTACGTTGAGCGCGGAGACGGGGATGGAATAAAAGGGATGGGGCAGCGCTGCCTTATCTGGGCTTCTGGATCACCACGGGAGCCTATCGCGGCGAAGCATGACCGACTGCCCATGCTGGTTCCGGGTGAAACAAAGCGCTTCTGGCTGGAGCTTCAGTCGGAAAAAACATAAGAAAAAGCCGAAGCACCGGACGACCTGCATGTGTCCCGGCGCTTCGGCTTTTTATAGAATATTAGACAGCGTAAAGGCGTCTCGGTGATACAAATGCCGGGCGCTTTCCTCCAGTTGATTGCAGCCCAGCAGTGCAAGGGACATATCGTGGGCGCGCAGTCCTGCGTCAATGGTCTCCATGGCAAGGGTCACATCGTCTGCGGCGTCGTGGTCGATCTGCATTTGCAGCCCAGGAAGCAGCTCCTCCCAGGCCAGCCGATAGGCAGTGAGACGGCGGGCGGCTTCGTCCCATTGCTCGGAAAGAACGTGGGTGCGAAGGTCCTCAGAGGCCTCCACAAAGGTGTCGGAAACGTGGCTGGCCTGCATGGACAGCGCAGCTCCGCCCACCAGCACCACCACAAGCAGGATCAGCGCAAGGGTCAGGTGTGAACGCATGCTGTCACCACCCCGCCTTGCCTTCCTCCAATGCCTGGAGGAACTGCATTTGCTCCTTGCCCTTGCCCTGCACCATCATCTGTCCCTGGGTGTTCAGGCAGCAGAACAGCACCTGACGGGGCGTGCCGTAGCCCAGCGCGTGCAGGGACTTTTGCAGCCAGCTTTCTGTTAATCCGCCCCGCTGCAAATTGGCGCGGTTTACATGCCCATCCAGCACAAGGGGCAGGGGAAGCCCTTCGGCGGGTACCTCGATGCCCAGATCGGCAGGGGAGACGGGGCGGCTGTCCGCCTTGGGAAAAACGCTGACTGCGCCGCTGGTTTCCAGCACTGCCGTGCCGACCTGCGCGGGATCCTGAATGCCGCCCATGCGCAGCTCCTCCATCAGGTCGTTGAGGGTGAAGCTCATTTTGCGCAGCTGTTTTTCGCAGATCACGCCGTTGCGCATCAGCACGGTGGGCCGCCCGCAGAGCCATACCCGCAGCCGCTCGCTTTTCATGGAAAAATACGTCAGCAGCCCGTGGCAGATAATGAGCGCCGCCATGGGTAAAATGCCATAGAGCAGCGGTACGCCGACGCTGCCCATGGGCGTTGCCGCCAGCTCTGCGATCATGATAACCACTACCAGTTCGAAGGGTTGGAGCTGCCCCACCTGCCGTTTACCCATCAGCCGCATGGCGGCGACCGAGGCCACATACAGGATCACTGCCCGTACAAACACCGTCAGCATGAAATCACCTCATGGACAGCATGCACGGGAAACGGGAAAAGCATGCGTTTTGATGCAGTGATGGGGAGAAGCAGCTTGAGAGAGTATCCTTCTGCCGCCCTTGGGACGGCTGTCCCCCTTCTGCGGAAGGGGGCAAGGGTGCGCTTTGATGGGAAGGCGGGAAGGAGCGACTTGAGAGAATATCCTCCTGCCGCCCTCGGGGCGGCTGTCCTCCCTCTGCGGAGGGAGGCTTTTGGGCGTGGGCGCGGCATGCGGCTTTATCCACTTTGATTCAAGTGTAAAATGGGCCGCTGTCTGTACAAAAAATCGGCAAAGGACTTAACTTCCTTTGCCGATAAACGAACAATCTGCTTCTTACCCCTTCGCTGCATCCTTCCGCAGCATGACCATGACCGCCACGCCCATGGCAGCCATGTCTCCGCCTGCACTGATATACAGCGCCAGCAGCACGCCCTCCATGTCCATGGTCGGGATCGCCAGTAGCGAAACCGCCGTTGCCACCGCTACTGCGCACAGGTGAATGACAGTCATCAGCTTCAAGCGCCGCCCAATGGTCAGCAGCACGTCAAAAAAGTAAATCAACGAAATGCACAACGTCGTACCCAGCACAGGCAGCAGCAGGGACGCATAGGGCAGAATGGCTTCCCCAAACAGCAGCGTCAGTCCCCAGCGCCCCAGCAGCGCCGCACCAAGGAACATGCAGACCGCAAAGCCCAGAATGCCGATGAGCGCCCGCAGCAGCATGCTGCGCAAGGCTGCCCAGCGATGTCCCAGATAGCGCTCGGTCAGGGGCGCGACCAGCGGCGTGTAAATGAAGGAGCAACCTGCCTGAATGATGACTGCCGGGGTGGACACGGAGCCGAAATAGCCCAGCACTTCACTGCCGTGGAAAAGCTCCAGAAAATAGCGGGGGATCGCTGCCAGCAGCGTCAGGAGCGCCGCGTTCACCATCATGGGCCAGACCTCGGCAAGCAGCGACTTGCTTTCCCGCGGGGAAAAATGTAGCCGGAAACCGGTCAGCGCCTTGACCCGGGGCCAGTCGAACAGCAGCGTCACCGCCAGGGTGACCAGCCCCATCACCAGCAGCGTCAGGGGCAGATTGTGTGTGAAGCACAGCATCAGGGAGAAGCTGCCCAGCATCGCCGCGCCCCGCAGCACGAAGGACAGGCCCACATAGTCAAAGCGGTAGGCCTTCTGCTCCTCGCCCGCCAGCACGTCCACCAGCGCCTCGGCTACGCGGAACACCATGTAGAACACGATGCAGCGCATCTGCACCGCGTCATACTGCCGATTGCACAGGGTGAACACCACACACATGCCAAAGGCCAGCATGCAGGTGAGCAAGCGCGTGGAAACATACAGGCTTGCGGAATATTTACTCTGCCCGTCGGATACCTGAAAATTCCGAAGGCCGAAATACGCCACCGTGTAGAAGAAATTCGTCAGAGAGATCGCCAGCGTCAGCGTACCCGCCATCTCAAAGGAACCGAGGGGTACCACCAGCACCGTCAGTAGCCATTGACAAGCCAGATAGAACAGCGAACCGACGGAGTTGAAGATCATGTTGCGCCCGATGGAGCGCTGCTTATTTTCCATTGGCCTTGACCCTCTTTTTCTCCCGCATGCGCATGAATGCGGGAATCAGGGAATTGATGATGCGCCAGCGCAGCAGAGGGAAGGGCTTCGTCACGGCATTGAATAGCCCGAAGCAGCGAAAATAGGTCTGCCAGCCCTGCTCCTGGGGCGCGTTCTTCCAGGGCGTTTTTGCCAGCGCTTCCTCATAGGCCTTGCGGTAGGGGTGGCGATTGCCAGCCCGCCAGGGGCGCTCCTCCCCCAGAAAATGCACAATGGCAGGGGGGAACGCCGCCGCTTCATAGTCCGCCTTGGCGGCATAGAAGGGCGCCGGGGCGCACATCTTTTTCTGCGCGGCATAGCCGTAGTAGATTTGCACCGAGCCGAAGTTGTACCGGGGCGGCAGAATGTAAATGTGTCCCGGCAGCGCGCCGTTCAGCGCATCCTGATCCGGGGCGATGAGCTGCGCGCCCTTCGCCCGGTAGTAGTCGAAAATGGTCTTTTCGGTTTCCTCGGCACGCCAGCGGTCCAGGTCCATCAGAAGCACGCCGGAATTGCAGTAGCGGCTGGTCTCGGGCAGGCCCAGCACCGGCAGGCGCTTGTGGCTGACCGTCGGCTCCTGCACCATGCCCACAGGGCAGCCCTGCATGTCCAGCGTTTCCAGCGGAGACAGATCGTCCAGCACGATGGTGTCGCAGTCTAGGTACAGCACCCGATGCACTTCCTCGGGCAGTACGCGCCCTGCCAGCAGCCGTCCCATGGCGCTGACGGTGAACCCGCCCGCGAAAATCTCAAAATCAAACCAGCGGCGCAGATCGCCCAGGGGCCACACGGTCAGCTCCCGGCCATAGCCTGCCACCAGCGCCTTCAATTGGGCGATGCTCTCCGGCTTCGCGCCCGTGTCCAGCAGGTGGATATGCACCTGCGCCCCGGCAGGTTGATGCTCGCACAGGGAAACCATGGAGGCAGCGGCGTGGCGCAGGTAATTTTCATCGCTGGCATATAAGTAGTCCATAGGGACCTCCTTCGTCAGAAAATTAGGCTACTTTTATTGAATTTTAGGGAAGGAGGAAGCCATCCCTTTCACGAATGTACCATCCGACAAGATTCACGGCCCATGCGCCGTGCAGATATTTAGAGGAGGTACTCATCTATGATACGCATTCCGGCATGGTTTCGTCAAGCAATTGCCTACGAAATCTATCCCCAAAGCTTTCTGGACGCCAACGGCGACGGCATCGGCGATTTGCAGGGCGTGATCGACAAGCTGGACTATGTCAAGTCTCTGGGCTGCGACACCATCTGGCTGAACCCCTGCTTTGATTCTCCCATGCAGGATGCAGGCTACGACGTGCGGGATTACCGCAAGGTCGCGCCCCGCTACGGCACCAACGAGGATCTGGAGGAGCTGTTCCGTCAGGCGCATGCGAAGGGCATGCACGTTCTGCTGGACCTGGTGCCTGGTCACACCAGCGATCAGCATGAGTGGTTCCGCATGAGCCAGCAGCCGAGCCGCAATGAATACAGCGACCGCTTTGTGTGGACGGACAATGCGTTCCACAAGCCTGAGGGCTATAACTGGATCTGCGGCACCACCGACCGCAACGGCTGCGCGCTGATCAACTTCTTCTACATGCAGCCTGCCTTGAACTATGGCTTTGGCGAGGTGACCCAGCCCTGGCAGATGAGCTGGCGCGATCCCCGCTGCCAGGCCACCATGGACGCGATCATCGATGTGATGCGCTTCTGGCTGCAAAAGGGCTGCGACGGCTTCCGTGTAGACATGGCAAGCAGCCTGGTCAAGAACGACCCCGGCAAGGAGGCTACCTCCGCCCTGTGGCGCAAGGCCCAGGATATGCTCGCCAAGGAGTTCCCCGAGGCGGTCATGGTGGCGGAGTGGAGCGACCCGGAGCAGGCGCTGAGCAAGGCGCACTTCCAGGGCGACTTCTATCTGAACCATGGCGGCGAATACGGCGGCGGTTACCGCACGCTGATGCGCGACGGCGAACACAGCTACTTCCGCAAGGAGGCCCGGGGCAACCTGAACCGCTTCCTGAACGAATACCTGAGCCGTTACCTGAACACCCGTGACAGCGGCTATATCTGCATGATCACCGGCAACCACGACACCCGCCGCGCGGCGCTGGAGCTGGATACCGAGGAGCTGAAGATCGCCTACAGCCTGCTGTTCACGCTGCCGGGCGTTCCCTTCCTGTATGCGGGCGACGAGATCGGCACCCGTCACCTGAACCTGGACAGCAAGGAGGGCGGCTATGACCGTACCGGCGACCGCACCCCCATGCAGTGGAAGCAGGGGCCGCAGTACGGCTTCTCCACCAATCCTGAAATGTACCTGCCCCAGGACCTGTCTGCGGACGCGCCCACGGTGGCGGATCAGGAGGCGGACAAGGATTCCCTGCTGAACTATGTCCGTGCGCTGCTGGCGCTGCGTCAGGCTACGCCGGATCTGCAGGCGGATGCGCCTTTTGAGCCGGTCTGGATGGGCCGCGACGGCTATCCCTTTGTGTATCGCCGCGGCGACACGCTGCTGGCCCTAAACGTGACAGACCATGAGGTAGAGCTGCCCATGGAGGTGGGTGCGCCGCTGTTCCTGCACGGCAAGGCTGAGGGCAAGAAGCTGGCTGCGCAGACCTTCGTGGTTTGGAAGGCATAAGCAAAAATAAAGAAAGATGGGGAGACGGTTCTGAATGGAGCCGTCTCCCCATTTGCATATCGTGATGCCTTAGGCTGCGCTTATTTTTCCCGATAGCTGTATTGCACCTGATACACTGCCGATGCCCCTGGCGCAAGGCTGCGCATGCCGCTGACATTAGGCGGGAGCGGCAGATTGGGTGCGTCCACCAGCCAGCTTTGCGGCTCGGGGCAGACGAAGCCCTGGGTGCCGCCGCCGTTCCACAGCATCACAAAGGGCAGCGCTGCGTCATAGCGGCAGACAGTTTCACCGTGCGGGCCGGAAAGCACAATATCCCCCGGGGCGCATTCCAGCAGAATGGACAGCGCCTGGCCCTCGCAGACAAGCGTACCGTCGCGCAGCGCGGTCAGCAGCGGGCTGTCCTCACAGGTGGCAAGGGTCGGCATGATGGTCACCGGGTCGAAGCACCATTG
>CAKTYE010000038.1 GCA_934631985.1 uncultured Clostridia bacterium
ACGCGCTCAGCGTTCCCCTGCAGGATCTCCTGCTTCTTTTGCAGCACCTGCTTCAGGTCTTGCGTGTTGTTCATGTCCGATCTCCTTCCATGAATCCTGCGATCTTGGCCTTGCGGTCAAGGAAAATTGGATGGTTCAAACTTTACCCACTTTCGCTTATTCTGCGCAATCCTCCTATTTCCTGCCTGTGAAACAAAATTTTGTCATCTATGTAACACTTTTTCCCAGATTGCCCAGCAAGTGTCCAGCAAATCGCCGCAGGCAGCAGTCGTCATGGCATGCTGTGCCCGCTGCAAGGCGCTGATGCGCCGTCTTCCGCGCCGCCCGCAAAAGAAAAAGACCGTGCAGGTTTCCCTGCCGATCTTTTTCGAACGAACTGATGCCCCAAAGTGCCGTTGCACCCCGTTTTTTCACCCGCTATGTTAAAGCAGGCTGGTGCCCTGTCGCTTGGCTCTGCCGTCCCCTGGCGTCTCACGACGGGGGCGTGACATCCTCGCACGAACACGGGTTCCATTTTATGAAATGTGGGTAAAAACAAGAGCGCTGGCGAACACCCCAGGAGCATCACTCTCGATGCTTATTATATGCGTCCGTCCCGATGCTGTCAAGAGAATTTGCAAATGTATCCAGCAGGTTTTTTCTGCCTGCCTCCCTTTACATTTTTCTCCCGCGGCTGTATCATAAGCTGAAACTTCAACAATTTCGCCATTTTAGGAGGTATTTCATGGCAAAGGCCATTTTAATCCCCGGCAAGGAAAAGCGTGTGCTGGGCGGGCATCCCTGGGTTTTCCGCAGCGACATTCACGAGGTACAGGGCAGCTTTGTCCCCGGCGATGTGGTGGACGTGGTTTCCAGCCGCGGGCGTTTTCTGGGCCGCGCGTTTTACAATCCGCAGTCGCAGATTTCCCTGCGCATGATGACCCTGCACGATGAGCCTGTGGATCATGACTTCATTTTCCGCCGTGTCAAGGAGGCTGTGGACTACCGCCGCACCTTTGCCGACCTGCATTCCTGCCGCATGATCTTTGCCGAGAGCGACCGGCTGCCCGCCATGATCGTGGACAGCTTTGGCGATGTGCTGGTGATGCAGTGTCTTGCGCTGGGTATGGAGCGCTTCAAGCAGGACGTTGCGGACGCTTTGCAGGAGCTACTGCACCCTGCGGGCATTTATGAGCGGAGCGACGTTCCCGTACGCACGCTGGAGGGCATGGAGCTGACCAAGGGTTTACTCTATGGTGAAGTTCCCGATCGGGTGGAGATGGTGGAAAACGGCGTTCACTTTTGGGTGGATGTAAAGGAAGGGCAAAAGACCGGCTTCTTCCTGGATCAGAAGGAAAACCGCGCCGCCATTGCGCCCTTTGTAAAGGATGCACGGGTATTGGACTGCTTCACGCACACGGGCAGCTTTGCGCTGCATGCGGGACATTTTGGTGCGCGTGAGGTCACAGGTGTGGACATTTCCGATTATGCTTGTCAGTTTGCCACGGAAAACGCCCGTCTGAATCATTTGGAGGATCGGGTACGCTTTGTGGAGGCGAACGCTTTCGATCTGCTCAGTGAGGAAAGCCGCGAGGGTGAGAAATACGACACGATCATTCTGGACCCGCCCGCTTTCACCAAGACCCGTTCTGCGGTTGCCAGCGCCACCCGCGGTTACAAGGAGATCAATCTCCGCGCAATGAAGATGATCCGCGATGGTGGTTTCCTGGTGACCTGTTCCTGCTCGCAGCACATTCTCCCCGCCGCGTTCCTGGACATTGTACGCGATGCTGCCCGTGATGCGCACGTTCAGCTTCGTCAGGTCGAATACCGCACCCAGGGCAAGGACCACCCCATTCTCCCCGCCGCCCCCGAAACCCAATACCTTAAGTGCGGCATTTTCCAAATATTACGGTAAAGAGATGCGAGGGAGGCGGCTTCTGTGCCAGAAGCCCCTCCCTCGCGCTCCCTCCCGAAGACCATGGTTGTAAAAAATATATAAGGGTAAAGCAGACCATTTGGAACCTGCAGCTTTACGCAAGGACGCCCGAACGCTGAAGGAGCGCTCGGGCTTAATTTGTGTATATGGATACCGGTTTTACTTCGACCCCTCAGTCGCCTTCGGCGACAGCTCCCCCTATCGTGGGAGCAATGGCGTTTGTCCTACTGCAGGTCGGTTGGTGTCGCGGAAAAAGCTTCCGCCAGCAGCGCGTCCCGCTCCTGAAGTGCTTTGTCCAGAGCGTTCTTCCACTGGCGCTTTTCCGTCGTCAATGTATCCTCTGCATCCTTTCTCGCCTGTTCCGATAGTCCGAGCTTCTCCTGCGTTTCCACAAGGCGCTGTTCGGCACGCTGCCGCAGGGTTCGCTCTGCATCCCTTTCGCCCCAGAGGATGCACATCAAAATACTCATCACACAAACCAGGCTCACCCAAATGACCGTATGCCGTCCCATGCGCCGTCCCCCCCTCTGCCTACAGCATGTGTCAGACAGGCGGCGCTTATGCACGTTACAGCTTCACGGCCTTTTTCGGGCAGCCGTCCACGCACTCCATGCACAGGATGCACTCCGTGCCGTTTCTGCGGCTGCGCTTCGGGTCCAGCAGATCCACCTCCATGGGGCAGGTGCGCACGCACTTCCCGCAATGCACGCATTTTTCTGCATCCACGGT
Organism: uncultured Clostridia bacterium; assembly: GCA_934631985.1. Lineage (GTDB taxonomy): Bacteria > Bacillota > Clostridia > Christensenellales > Aristaeellaceae > Egerieenecus. The sequence goes on from CAKTYE010000038.1 coordinate 2,648, forward strand.
AATACGCATACGTGAAAAATAGCTTGCAGGCTTCAAAAACACCGTGATCGGGCAGACGTACTTACAGAATGCCCGGTTATCCTTCAACAAAAACGCCAGCGCAATCCCTACGGCATAATACACGCCGTTGCCCACCAGAAAGCTGATGAACATGATATTTTCCAGTCCCGGCACATGAAGTAGAAACAGCGCTGCCACAAAGGTCAGCGACAGGCCGAACATCACATATCGCACCCAGCCGAAATTTTTGCGCGAACCCTGCGGATGCTTATAAGGCAGCCAGTCTAGCACCATGGCTGTCCAGCAGGCATAGCCGCACCAGCCGCGTCCAAACAGCAGCGGCCCGAAGATTTTTGCCACGGCATAGTGGATGGTTGCCGCCTCGAACACACCCAGAAAAAGGTAATACCAAAAGCCCTCAAGCTGCATGTTTTCCCGGCTCATGATGCCCAGATACACCAGCATATACAGCCCTACTGCCAGCTGAACCACCCGCCGCGCATGGCGATAATGCCGGGTATAGAGTGCCAGCCCCACGGCAAGGCAAATGCCGATGTAGCTGAAGTTGAGCAGATAGAACACATTCCCCAGGCACAGCCAGAGCGTCACCGCCACCGTTTCAAAAATGCCCAGCATAATGAGGGATGCGCGATAGGTTTTGAGCTTTTCCCGCATAGCGATTCCTCCCCAAAAGCGCAAACGGACAGCCGTTTGAACCGACTGTCCGCTTATTTGTTATACCAGCCGCGTCGCCATCTGCACCGCACCTAGCGCCGGGATCTCAAAGGCCGGAACGCCGGGAACGCCCGCCAGCTGCAGGGCCAGCACCACCACGCCCACAATGGCAACATACAGGGCAAACCAGTTCAGCGAGACCTTCTGGATCAGCTTCAGCATAAAACGGATCGCCAGATAGCCGCTCACCGCTGCGATGACCACGCCAACGATTGTCGGCACCAGATCCAGCTCCGCCAGATAGCCGTTTTCAATGGCGCTCTTACCCTCGAAGATCAGGCTGCCCAGAATGGCCGGGGCGCTCATCATGAAGGCAAACTTTGCCGCCGCCTTGCGATCCAGCTTGGAGCAAAGGCCGCCGGTCAGCGTGGAGCCGCTGCGGCTCACGCCCGGCAGCAGCGAGATGGCCTGCATGATGCCCATCACAATGGCATGCTTAAAGCTGGGCTTCTGGGCGCGAACGCCGGGCTTTGCGCTGACGCTTTCCGCAATCAGCAGGAACACCGCCGTGATCAGGAAGCTCACGCCAAGGAACCAGCCTGTGAAGAACTGCTCCACCAGATCGTTGAACAGCACGACCACCACCAGTGCGGGCAGGGATGCGATGATCAGCAGCAGCAGCGTCTTGGACTTAAAGGGATTTTTCAGGATGCCCCACCAGTCCTTCCAGAAGACCACCACCACCGCCAGCAGCGTGCCTGCGTGAAGCAGCACGTCAAAGATGATGTACTTGCCCATCGCAGCCTCTGCGTCGGAAATGCCCATCAGCAGCCGCGCCAGGATCAGATGACCGCTGGACGAGATCGGCAGAAACTCCGCCAGGCCCTGCACCAGGCCAAGCACTGCGGCTTGAAAAATATTCATGAAGTGAACTCCTTTCAATTATCCGTACCGTCGAGGGATTATACCATATTTTCCCGCGCCTGTCACCTGTTTTGCGGAAAGTTTACACGGTACGCGCCCGTCTTTTTTGCGCTGCTTCCGCGCTTTTCCGCCGCCGCACGGTTGCATTTCCCTGCATAAACGGGTATAATAGCATGGTTGCATTGGAAGCTGACAGAAAAAGGAGAATGCAGATGAAGCTCGGAGTTGTGGGTCTTCCCAACGTTGGGAAAAGCACCCTTTTTAACGCGATCACCAAGGCAGGCGCACAGGCCGCAAATTATCCCTTCTGCACTATCGAGCCGAACACCGGCGTGGTGCTGGTGCCGGACAGCCGTCTGGACGATCTTGCCGCCATGTATCACCCCAAGAAGGTCACGCCCACCACCATTGAATTTGTGGACATCGCTGGCCTGGTGAAGGGCGCAAGCCATGGCGAGGGCCTGGGCAATAAGTTCCTCAGCCACATCCGCGAGGTGGACGCCATTGTGCATGTGGTGCGCTGCTTTGAGGATGAAAACATCATCCATGTGGATGGCTCCATCGACCCCGCCCGGGATATTGAGACCATCAACCTGGAGCTGATCTTCGCGGACATGGACACCGTGAGCCGCCGCCGGGACAAGGCCGTGAAAAACATGCGCGGCGGCGACAAAAAGGCCGCTGCCGAGGTGGAACTTTCCGAAAAGCTCTATGCGCACCTGGAGTCCGGCAAGCCTGCCCGCACCTATCCCTACACCGATGAGGAGCGCGAGATCGTGGACGGCTGGTTCCTGCTGACCACCAAGCCCGTGATCTATGCCGCCAACATTGCCGAGGACGATTTGGGGAAGGATATTTCTGAGATCCCCGGCCTGGACAAGGTGCAGGCCATCGCCAAGGCCGAGCATGCCGAAATGCTGGTCATCTCCGCCGCCATTGAGGAGGAGATCGCGCAGATGGATCCTGACGAAAAGGCGGAGTTCATTGAGGAACTGGGCATTGGTCAGAGCGGTCTGGATCGTCTGATCACCGCCTGCTATCGCCTGCTGGGACTCATTTCCTTCCTGACCGCCGGTGAGGACGAGTGCCGCGCCTGGACCATCAAGGAAGGCACCAAGGCCCCCCAGGCCGCCGGTAAGATTCACACCGACTTTGAAAAGGGCTTCATCCGTGCCGAGATCGTTCCCTTCGAGACCCTGAAGGAGCTGGGCTCCATGGCTGCCTGCAAGGAGAAAGGCCTGGTGCGCAGCGAGGGCAAGGACTACGTGATGAAGGACGGCGACGTGACCCTGTTCCGTTTCAACGTCTGACACACCTGCAAGGAGGCAGACCTTCATGAGCCGACTGAGCTATTTCTTCAAGCGTCTGTTCAAGATGGACTGGAAAGCCATGTGGAAGACTACCGGGCTGCTCAAGGAGCGCAGCGGCAAAAGCCGCCTTTGGCTCATGTGCGATATGCTCCACTGCGCACTGAAATACAACGCAGGCTATGTGGATTATAAGATCGCGCAGATGTACCGCCTGAACGACGCTCAGCGGGCCACAGTCATCACCCGCGGTATTTCCAACAGTATCGTCCGCCGCATGAATGACAAGGCCTATTGGCACTTTTTCGATGACAAGACCCAGTTCAACACCCTGTTCAAGGAGTACATTCCCCGCAAGTGGCTGCTGATCACCGATGATACCACGCTGGAGGCGCTTTCCGCACTGACGGAGGGGCAGACCCAGCTTATCGGCAAGCCGCTGGAAGGCTCCAGCGGTCAGGGCATTCTGAAGTTTACGGAAGCCGACTGGGCCGAGGGGCCTGCGATGTTCAAGGCGCTGCTGCTGGAAAAGAACATCGGCATCCTGGAAGAGATCGTTGTGCAGCACCCTGAAATGTCCAAGCTCTGCCCCACCTCCGTGAATACCTGCCGCATTGCGACCCTGCTGGGTGACAAGCAGCAGGGCATCGTCTATGCCTTCCTGCGCATTGGCAACGGCAAGGTGATGGACAACGTGGACTGCGGCGGCATGGCGGCGCGCATTGATCTGGACAGCGGCAAGCTGCTCACCGTAGGTGCTGACAAGCAGGGCAACACCTACACCAACCATCCCATCACCGGCACACCTATCGTCGGCTTCACCATCCCCTATTGGGAGGAAGCCAAGGCCATGTGCCTGGAAGCGGCGCAGAAAGTGCCGCAAATGCGCTTTGTGGCCTGGGACGTTGCCATTACCCCCGATGGCCCCACCTTCATCGAGGGCAACTCCTTCCCCAGCCATGCAGTGCCGCAGTTTGCCGCCCATTACCCGGACGGCATCGGCATCCTCCCGGAGTTTCGGAAGTTCATTGACGTGTAAGGCATAAGCAGCCGCAGCGTTTGGAACATGCTTTTGATGTGTATCCCGAACGCCGCGGCTGTTTTTTGTCTGCACGGCAGATTGATTTCCGCCCCCATGCGTGCTACAATATCCTTGTGCCGCAGCACAAATGCGGCTTTTTTCGTGCGAGATAGTTAGTCTGTTCTAACGCATAAAGTGAGAGGGGGACATTTCTTCATGAAGCATCTTCACTTTGACGTCGTGCCCGATGGCTTTTACGGTGCCTATTGGCCCTGCAAGCAAAGCACGGACAGCACCATCATTGCCATGCTGGGCGATGACTCCGAGGATTACATGGCACGTTCCGCCGTAAAATGGCTGCTGCGCCTTGGCGTCAACGTACTCACCATGTCCCCCGGAAAAAAGGACTACAGTCATCACAATTACCCGCTGGAGCGGATGGAGACCGCCATACACTGGCTGAAGGCCCATGGCACCCGCCGCATTGGCATCGCAGGCGCTTCCACCACGGGGACGCTGGCACTTACCACTGCCTCCATGTTCCCGGAGCTTACGCTGACCATTGCCATGACGCCCAGCGATTTCATCTGGCAGGGCTTCATGCAGGGCGATAAGGACGGCTGCAAGGAGTGGCCCGTGCCCGGCGAATCGCTTTTCTCCTATCATGGCAAGCCCCTTCCATTTATGCCCTTCTGCTACGCGCATCCGCAATACTATCAGATGATGACAGATGAATCCAAGCGGACAGGAAACATGATCGCTTCCCGAAAGATCTTTGACGATTCCGAGGCCGCGCATCCCATCACCGAGGAGGAGACCATCAAGGTTGAAAACATTCAGGGTAAGCTGATCCTCATCGGTGCGGATGACGATCCCCTATGGGACGTCGGCAAGTACATCCGCCGCATGGAGGCCCGCCTTGCCTCCCACGTTCATACCTGCGAAGTAGAAAGCGTCGTCTATCCGCATGGGACGCACTTTGTTTTCCCGGAAAGCCTGCTGAAAACCATGCTGCCTGTCGGCTCGGGACTGTTCGTCCGCATGGCTTTCAGTGCCGCAAAAAAGTATCCCAAGGAATGCCGCGCCGCCCGTCAGGATATAGACCGCCGCATCGTCCACGCCATCAACACCTGGAAAAACAGCTAAAGGAGCGATCCCGTATGAAATACTTTGGAATGCCCATGGGCATGTGGGCTCTGTTTTCGAAATCCTTTCGGCAGCAGCTGACCGAGGTCTTTGGCTATGACACTGCGACGGCTCGAGCCATTACGCAAAAGGCCAAGCCCAAATATAAGGAGATCATCAGCACCCTGCCCGAATTTGAACGTGCGGATCAATTCAAAATGAACATCGTGAACTGCGCCATGATTGGTGCGTTCATCCTGTCCATGCCTAAGCGTCCCGAAGTCGGGCCGCTGACGGACTATTATGCCAGATCCATGATGACCCCGCCCATGCGCTGGTTCTGCCGCAAGAGCGGCAAAAACAAGTTCACGGACAAGGATAAGGCCCGCATGCAGGCCACCGCCAAACTGCGCGCCGCTGACCGCAATCCTTACTCCTGGAACATGGAATATTTTGAATACCCGGACGGCACCGGCTATGAAGCCCGCTTCAGCAAGTGCGGCATCTGTGTGCTGATGCAGAAGCTGGGCCTGTATGACCTGACTCCTGCACTGTGTCACCTGGACTACACTATGAGTGAGGCTGGCGGCGCATCGACCTTCATTCGCGACTACACTCTTGCCTCCGGCGGCCCTTATTGCGACTGCGGATACCATCGAAAGGGGACGGTATGATGAAGCTGCTCACTGCCTGCCTGTTCTATTTGCTCTATTGGGGCTGCTGCTTTCTCGGGACCGGCACAGACAAGAAAAACCTGATAGGCCTGCGTTCTTACCCGCAGGCCGTGCAGAACGCTGTACGCAAGCAGCCTGCGCTGGCTGCCGCTGCGCCAAAGCCCCAGCCGCTCTGGAAAATTCTGCTCAGCAACCTGCTGATGTTCACCGTTATTTTCAGCGTGCTGGGACGGACGCTTCGCGGCCCGCTGGGGTTGACGGATTACGGCTCCGCGTTCTGGTATCTGCTGGCGCTGGGTGAAGGGCTGGGACTGTTCGACCTGCTGGTGATCGACCTGCTTTGGTGGCGCAATACCCGGCGCATTCGTTTTTCCTTCCTGCCGGAAAAGCAGCTCTATCAGGACCCGGCCACGCACATCGGTTCCTTCGTGCGGGGCGTCCCGCTGTTTGCAGCCATTGCCGCGCTGTCCGCAGGCATCGTGACACTGCTGTAAGCCTTATTCCTCCTGCGCTTCAAAATACTGGTCGATGGCCTGCGCAAGGTAAGGAATGCTGCGCAGCACCTCCTCCAGCGTGTTCATATTGTTGCCGCACTCCACCAAAATGCACCGGGGCGCGATCTGCTGATTAAAGCGCCCATTTTTCAGGCTGATGCGGCGACACAGCCCTGCCTGCATATCATTTAGATAGCCCATCAGTGCTTCCGCAATGGCATAGTTTGCCTCCCAATCCGGCTTGACGGCATAGGACGCGCTTGTCCCCTTGCCAATGAGCAGCATCAACCGTGCCACCGGCTCGCCGCCGATGTTCACCGTCTGCTCCACGCCGGAATTTTTTACATACGCATCCCGATGCAGATCAATATATAAGTCATAACTTTCACCGCGTTGTACCCGCTCCTCCAGCATCATGAGAGAGCGGGTATATGCGTCGCTGAGCTTAGGCGGCTCAAAGGCGGTATCATCATGCACTACCTGATACCCCATCGCCTGCAGCGCTGCCGTTAATGCATCGCCCACCGCCACAACATTTGCGCGGCTATCCTTGGTGCGCCATTTTTCCGTCTCCACATAAGGCGCATCCTCCACCTGCGCATAGGCCTCCCAGGTGTGCGTGTGATAGATCAGCACAGTTTTTTCGCGCTTGGGTGCAGGTGTATCCCGAATGACCTCCACATGCAGGCTGCGGTCTGCAGTTGGTGCAGGCGAAGGTTCAGCTTCCGTCGGCGCAGGTGCCGGTGACGGCGCTTCCGTTGGCTGCTCCGTCGGTTCCTCCGATATGCCGAAAAGACTTCCCGCCGCAAAGGCCGCGACGGCTTCCTCCTCCATCTCCTGCCCTGCTCCCGAACCATAAGCATACATTGCCCCCACCGTTGCGGCAACGGTCGTCAGCAGGAGCGCCGCCAGTCTCGTCAATGCCTGCCGCCTTGTCCACACGATCCATCGCATATGCCTTGCACCTCGCCTCCGTGAATTGGTACAAGGTATGAGGGCGGGCATATGAATATGCGTCAATGCAGCCGATGGGCCAGCTCCTCCTGAGAAAATTCCGGCTGAAGCGCCGTGTTGATGGCAAGCGCCAGCGTATCGGCAAGGTGCGCCACAAGCTCATCAATGCTGCGCGGCGTGACCACCAGCTCTGACTGTATATCCCTTACCAGGGCTTCCGCCACCGCGTCGGCATCCTCCACAGCTTCCTGCTGGCCTAAAATCTGCCGCAGCGCGTCCCGCACAATGGTGGAGGCATACACCACCATCGGCACTCCCAGCGCGATGACAGGAACGCCCAGATTCTCCTGCGTCAGCCCTGCGCGATGGTTGCCCACGCCGCTCCCCGGCTGAATCCCCGTATTCGTCACCTGGATCGTCGTGCAGATGCGCGCCGTCTCCATTGCCGCCAGCGAATCCACCGCCAGCACCGCCGCAGGATGCACACGCTCCACCACGCCGCGCACCATTTCCGCCGTTTCCACACCCGTCAATCCCAGCACACCGGGCGCCATGGCACTGACGGGACGCAAATGCCGCCGCTCCCCTTCCTTTAAGTGGCGGGTAACGAAGATGCCCTCCACCGTTCGGCTTCCCAGTGCATCCGCTGTCATGTAGCGGTTACCCAGTCCCACCACCAGCACCTCACCCTCGCGGGGCAGCAGACGACGTAACTCCTGCGCCGTCATGCCAGCCAGCCGCATGCGCTCCTCAGGCGATAGCTGCGGCATGCAGGGGTGCTGCAGGGTCCAGTAGTCTCCCCGGGGCTTGCCGAGCTTTTGCGCCGCGTCCTCGTTTTCCACACGCACAAAGGTGACCTCTGCTGCGCCCCGGCAATAGCTTTGAACCTCCAGCCCCGGGAGTGCCTCCGACATGCCAGCCGTGCGCTCCATGGCAAGATCCGTCCGTACATTTCGCATATGCTCGCCTCCTGAAGGAAGTATGCGTCCTTCACGTTTTCGGCATACGCGGCATGCTTTTTCAGAAAATTCCAGAAAAGTCCTTGACAAATCTCTTTCTTTCACCTATAATTAACTCTGCTGTTTTACCGCATGCGACCGTGGCGGAATTGGCATACGCGCACGTTTGAGGGGCGTGTCCAGCAATGGGTACGGGTTCAAGTCCCGTCGGTCGCACTGCAAAAAGCCTGACGAAGATCATCTTCGGCGGGTTTTTTGTTTATCAGCATACACAAAAAGGAGGACAATGAATGTCCTCCTTTTTTGCTGCTCATGCTTGCAGCCTTTGATGCTTCCGCGTCAGAAATGCCCGTTCATCATGAAGAAACAGGAGCAAAAAATCCCCTCAAAGAAAATTAACCATCTGTCTATCCTACGTAAGCAAACGTCTGTTGGAATACTTGCACATTCGTTCAAAGTTGGCTATAATGAAAGCAGCGGCGCGTTGCTGAAAAAAGGCCGTACGCCCGCAGAAAGGGAGGCATTTCGTTATGTATAAGAAGAACGCCTGGGCCGCCTACGACGCGCCCCAGCTGCAGGCCATGGAAGCGTTGAGCAAGCGTTATATCGCGTTTTTGAACGCAGGCAAGACCGAGCGCGAATGCGTCACGGAAGCTGTGAAGCTGGCGCAGGCCGCCGGGTTCCGGGACATGGAGCAGGTCATCCGCGAGGGCGGTAAGCTGGTTCCCGGCGACCGCGTATACCGCACCTGGATGAAGAAGGATATTATGCTGTTCATCATTGGCGAGAAGCCCCTGAGCGCCGGCATGAATATTCTGGGCGCACACATCGACTCTCCCCGCATCGACGTGAAGCAGAATCCTCTTTATGAAGAGGAGGGGCTGGCTTATCTGGATACCCACTACTACGGCGGCATCAAAAAGTATCAGTGGGTAGCCCAGCCGCTTGCGCTGCATGGCGTTATCTGCAAGAAGGACGGCAGCACCGTCACCGTTTCCATTGGTGAAAAGGACGATGATCCCGTTTTTTGCATCTCTGATCTGTTGATCCATCTGGCGCAGGAGCAGATGTCCAAGCCCGCCAAGGATGCGGTGGAAGGTGACAGCCTGAACCTCATCGTGGGTGGTCAGCCTCTGAAGGGAACCGAGAAGGACGCGGTGAAGGCCAATGTGCTGAAGCTGCTGGCAGATCAATACGGCGTGGAGGAAGAAGACTTTATTTCCGCCGAGCTGGAGATCGTTCCCGCAGGCAAGGCGCGCGACATGGGTCTGGACCGCAGCATGATCCTGGGCTATGGTCATGACGACCGGGTCTGTGCCTTCCCCTCGCTGGTGGCTGTGCTGGATTGGCAGGGTACGCCGGAAAACACCCTGTGCGCCATCCTCACCGACAAGGAGGAGATCGGCAGCGTAGGCGCAACAGGCATGAGCGCCACCTATTTTGAAAACACGGTCGCCGAGCTGTACAATGCAGTGCATGGCTACGACGCTATGGGCGTAATGCACGCGCTGCAAAACAGCCGCATGCTTTCCAGCGACGTCAGCGCAGGCTTCGACCCCAACTTTGCCACCGTGTTTGAAAAGAAGAACGCCGCCATTCTGGGTCAGGGCATCTGCTTCAACAAGTTCACCGGCTCCCGCGGCAAGAGCGGCTCCAACGACGCAAACGCCGAGTATGTGGCGCAGGTTCGCGCAATTATGGACAACGCAAACGTTGCATGGCAGACGGCGGAGCTGGGCAAGGTGGATGTCGGCGGCGGCGGAACCATCGCCTATATCTGCGCCAAGTATGGCATGAATGTGATCGACAGCGGCATTGCGGTGCTGTCCATGCACGCCCCCTATGAGATCATCAACAAGGCTGACCTGTACGAGGGCTATAAGTGTTACTGCGCCTTCCTGAAGGATGCCAAGGCACTGTAACGCAGTCTAAATGGACTGAAGTTTCTGCAAAGCCGCCCGTTTCATATCAGTCTTATCCATGCGGAACGGGCGGCTTTTCCATTATTTTCCATCAAAGGAGGGTCTTTATGAAAGAGATTCCCTGGCAAACGCTGCAAATGAATCCCATGGACCTGATCGGTCATGAGTGGATGCTGGTCACTGCCGGCACCGAGCAGGACGGCTATAACACCATGACCGCCTCTTGGGGCCATCTGGGCTATCTTTGGAACAAGCCCACCGCCATTGCTTATGTCCGCCCCCAGCGCTACACCAAAGGCTTTGTGGACCGTGAAGCGCTGTACACGCTGTCCTTCTTCCCGGAGGGCTACAAAAAGCAGCTGACCTACTTGGGCACCCATTCCGGGCGGGATGAGGACAAGGTTGCCAAAATGGGGCTGACCCCCGTGTTCGGCGAGGGCTACACGACCTTTGCCGAGGCAAAGCTGACCCTTGTCTGCCGCAAGCTGTACCGTACCCCCATTCTGGAGGAGTGCTTCCTAGACAAGGATGTGCTGGAACACAACTATCCCGAGCGGGATTTCCACGACCTGTATGTGGGCGAGATCGTCAAGGTTCTCGTCCCCTGAAGCTCTTACAAAAAACAGGCAAGCGTCTGCTTTAGGCGCTTGCCTGTTTTTATGCTTCTGTCTTGTGCAGCTTCTCCTGTGTAGCAGGCAGCTGAATGGCAAAGGTCGTTCCCACACCCGGCTTGCTGCGCACGCGAATCTTGCCGCTGTGCGCAATAACGATAATGCGGGCAATGCTCAACCCCAACCCATGACCGCCGCTTTCCGACTTTCGCGCACTGTCCGAGCGGTAAAATCGTTCAAATATCTTCGGCAGATCCTCCGGGGCAATGCCGCTGCCGTTGTCGCTGCAAATCAGGGTACAGCCCCCATGCCAGGCCTCCACGCCCAGGGTGATCGTGCCGCCCTTGGGCGTATATTTCACGGCATTGTCACACAGAATGCGCATCACCTGCTTCACCATGCCCTTGTCCGCCTCAATGCGGCAATGCTCCAGGGGACACAGCTGGAAGGTATAGTCCGGGGAGACCATGGCCGCCTCCCGATGTACCTCGGAAACCACCTCGCAGGGGTCAAACTGCTCCATCTCCATCAGCAGCGTTTTTTTATCGTGCCGTGCGAGGAACAGCAGGCTTTCCACCAAATCCTTCATGCTGGCAGTCTCCTGAGAAATGGCGGTAATGCCCTCCTCCAGAATGGTTTTGTCCTCCTTGCCCCAGCGATCCAGCATGTTGACATAGCCCTGAATCACCGCGATGGGTGTACGCAGCTCATGGGATGCATCGCTGACGAACTGCTTCTGGCTGTTATAGCTGCGCTCAATGCGGTCCAGCATGGAGTTGATGACCATTGCCAGATCCTTCAATTCGTTCTTCGTTCCCGCAATGTTGATGCGGTCGCTGAGGTTACTGGCGCTGAGCGTCGCCGCCAAGTCGGTAATGTCGCGAATAGGCTTGAGTACGCTCTTATCCAGCCGATCCCGGCGGCGAATGAACACCAAAATGCGCCACATATCGCAGAACAGCACGCCGCCCATCAGACTCAGCCAGACGTTCAGCCGTTGGGTCAGGTCAAAGGTCACATACAGGGTACCGGCCTGACATGCAACGGGGATCGTTATCTGCGGCGGATGAAAGGTCAGCCGCCGGAACGTCTGCCCTACTGCCTCCATAAAATGCGGAAACTCCTCCTCGGTTCGTACAGCAGTCACGCCCCGCTCGCAGATGTCCTCTGCCGCATAATGTCCCGTTTCGTCCGGCGTCAGCACTGCAATCCGCCGAATGGTTGCCTGCATGCCGGGTACCTGCGCACCTGCAAAGCAAATGGTCATAAACAGGCACACGACCAGCGTCGTCCGCAGCAGCTGAAAGGCATAGTGCATCGCAATGCGGAAGGTCAGGGACAGGCGCATGCTGCTCATCAGGCTCATCAATGCGCCGTGCAGCGCTTGTGACAGGCGGTTGAAGCCCTTGGCGGGGCGCTCCTCTTCCGGGCGTGTCTGCGCTTTACTTTTCTTCATAGCTGAACATATACCCCACCGCGCGGATGGTGTGGATGGTCTTGATCTTGAACGGTTCATCGATCTTCTGACGCAGATAGCGGATGTACACATCCACAATGTTGGTATCGCCTGCGTAATCGTAACCCCAAACATCGCACAGCAGCGTGTCGCGGGTCACGGCAGTGTCGCGATGCTCCATCAGGTAGCGCAGCAGGTCAAATTCCTTCTTCGTCAGGGCAATGGGGTGACCGTCATAGCTGGCGCTGTAGCTTGCAGGCTCCACCTTCAGCTTGCCCGCCGTCAGGCAGGGAACCGCCGTACTTTGCCCCACGCGGTGCTTTTTCAGCCCAACGCGAATGCGCGCCAGCAGCTCCTCAATGGCAAAGGGCTTGGTCATGTAATCGTCCGCGCCCATGTCAAGACCCATGACCTTGTCGCTCACGTCATCCTTGGCGGTGAGCATAATAATGGGTACGTCGCTCTCGTGACGCAGCCGACGGCAGACCTCAATACCGCTCAGCTCCGGCAGCATCAGGTCCAGGATCATCAGATCCGGCTGCCAGGTCAGCGCCTGCTCCAGGCCTGTGCGCCCGTCGCCTGCCGTGCGCACCTCATAGCCCTCATGCTGCAATTCCAACTCCAGGAAGCGCGCGATCTTTTTCTCATCCTCAACGATCAATATCTTGCTCAACGGAACCCCTCCCTTTTTCCCTTTCCCAGTATAGCACGGAACGCAAAGCAGGAAAAGACCGTCGTGCAGACGGTCCTCCCTGAAAATAGACTTGCGTTCTTATTCGATGGTGGCGTTGCCGTAGCCGTCCTTATCCTCGCTGTAGGCCACGCTGCCATCCTGGCTTTCCACCTGAACAGGCACCTGCAGCACCGGGGCACGGCCTGTATAGTCCACCGGCGCGGTGGTCGCCGCAGGATTGGACTGATAGAAGCTGCGCTTCTCCTGCGCAGGCTCGTCCTTCGATTCAGACGTTGGTTTGTTTTTGTCCTCACTGTTCATGCTTTCCGTAAAGCTGCGGGTAAAATCCCCCACGGAGCTGCGCACATTCTGCGCCGCATTGCGTACAACGCTTTCCAAATCGTCAGACGCAAACTCCGGGTCGCGCTTTTCCAGGCTGATGTGATAGCCGAGGATCAGGCAGAGGATCAGCGCCAGCAGCGCCAGATGGGGGCTGATGAGCAGCGTTACAATGCTGAACAGCAGCGATACATTCATGATCAGCGTCTCCTTGCGCTTCACCTTGATGCGGCACTGGAACAGCCGTGACACGGTCTTGGAGAACCAGCCATTTCCCTTGTGCTGTGTTTCCGGCTTCGCCTGTGCAGACTCCGGTTTGATTCTTCCATTTCTTTCCAAATCCACCAAAGCCCGCGCCACATTGCCGTTATGATAATCCAGCAGCGCCACCGCCTCCTGATAGCTGATGCCGCTCTTACGGCGAATGAATTCAATATCCTCGATGGTATAGCGTTCCATGCTGTCTGCTCCTTTCAGTTCCTTGTCCCTTGGACGTGTTCAGGATACCACGTTTCAGGCCGGATGTCTTGAGAAAAAACGAAAAGAAGCATGAAAATTTCATGAGAAAACGCTTGCAGAATACCTTGACACAGGCACTGAAAGTGCTACAATGTTTTCGGCCTTGGGGTGTTATACTTCAAGGGCTTTTTTCCTGCCAGGGAGGGCAGGGAGCAAGGAAAACGAAAGGAGAAACCTATCGCCATGTACATGTTCATCCTGGTGTTAAACAAGGAAGAATGTCTGGAGCCCATCCTGGAGGCCATGCTGGAGAACGGTCTGAGCGGCGCAACGGTGCTGAACAGCACGGGCATGATGCGCGTGCTGGACGGCGACGACAACGTTGATCTGCCCATGCTGGGGCTGCTGCGCCATTTCTACAGCCCTGAGCGGAAGACCTCCAAGACCATGTTCACCCTGATCGAGGAGGACAAGATCGACACGCTCCGCAAGATCATCAACGAAAAGACCGGCGGTCTGGACAAGCCCGACACAGGCATTGCCTTTGCCGTACCCGCAGCTTTTGTGGAAGGACTGAAGACAAACAAATGAATGTTTTGCTGGCATTGAGTATTGCCTTTGCCATGGGGCTGCTTTTCAGCCGCTTTATCCGATTCATCCATCTGCCCAACGTAACGGCGTATCTGCTGGCGGGCCTGGTGGTGGGGCCGTATGTGCTGGGCGTTTTCACCCCGGAGATGAACAGCAGTCTGGCTATCATCAGCGATGTGGCGCTGGGCTTCATCGCCTACTCCATCGGCAGCGAGTTCAAGCTGTCCTACCTGAAGGAGATCGGCATCAAGCCCATCATCATCACGCTTTTTGAGGGGTGCGGCGCTTCGCTGATCGTTTTTGTGGTGCTGCAGCTTGTCGGCGCAGCGATGCCCCTGAGCCTTGCGTTGAGCGCCATTGCCGCAGCGACGGCTCCTGCCGCCACGCTGATGGTCGTGCGTCAATATAAGGCAAACGGCCCTGTCACAAAGATGCTGCTGCCCGTTGTCGCCATGGACGACGCGCTGGGTCTGATCCTGTATGCTGTGCTGATGGCGCTGGCCCGCACCATTGAGCGCGGCACGGCGCTGACCGCCTGGACGCTGGTCTTTCAGCCACTAATCCAGATCGTGGGTTCGCTGGGACTGGGCGTTGTGCTGGGACTGGTGCTGGTCTTTGTGCTGCGGTTCTTCCATTCCCGCGGCAACAAGCTGTCGCTGACCATTATGATGGTCTTTGCAGGCGTTGGCCTTTGCACGCTGCTGGATTGGAGCAGTCTGTTGTGCTGCATGATGATCGGCGCAACCATGGTCAATCTGTGCAGCCAAAGCAATGTGATGTTGGAGCAGTGCGACCGCTTCACGCCGCCGCTGTTCATGCTGTTCTTTGTGCTGAGCGGTGCAAACCTTGACCTGTCCGTGCTGCCCACGGTGGGCGTTATCGGCATCGCCTATGTGCTGGCCCGCGCCATCGGCAAGTGTCTTGGTGCGACTGCCGGTGCTGCGGTTGAAAAATGTGAACCCAGCATCATCAAGTATCTGGGCTTTACGCTGATTCCGCAGGCAGGTGTTGCCATCGGTATGGCGCGCATGTCCATGACCACCCTGCCCGAATACGGCACGGTCATCAATGCCGTTGTACTGGCAGGCACGCTGATCTACGAGCTGACCGGCCCCGTCATCACCAAAATTGCCCTGACCAAAGCCGGAGAGATCAAAAAGAGTTGACGAGAGAGAACTGCGAGGGAGGCGGTTTTTGTGCCAGAAGCCCCTCCCTCGCGCTCCCTCCCGAAGACCATTGTTTTTTCTCAAATTGGAGTGTTCTATTAGGCAATTGGGTTCAGTAGCTAATAAAGGCAGGCGTGTTGGACGCTGCACGGTGCAGTACCAATACGCCTGCCTTTTTATTTCGCATTATTTCGCATAAAATCATAGCTAGAATTCAGTCTTCACCATGTCGTTCCTTCCCAGCAGCACATCCCAATTCCAAGCGCCAAGGCGTTCCGATGGCTGCTTACGGTCAGCCGCCGGAATGCCATGGAGTGGAACCGAAGGAATGCCCGGTTGTGTTCCCCCGGGAAGGCTCCGATCCAGGTGATGGCTGGGGGCATTCATGGGGTCCGGGGGCCAGCCTTAGCCGCATGGAAATTTTGGCTGGCCCCCGGGCGGTTTTGCCTACTTTGCCCGAGTGCAAAGTAGGTCGTCCGTCCACAAACGGACGAAACGCTCTCTAGTCGGAATCGCATAACGGTCGTATGCTGCCAAACCTATGGCATCAGCACAGCCATCTTTCTTTACCCCTGATACACAATTTTCCCATTAACCAGCACAGCCTTCGTCTGGCACTGAATATCCCGCAGCGGATCACCTGAAAAAATCGCAATATCTGCATCCTTGCCCACTTCCAGCGAGCCAACGCGGTCCGCAATACCAACCACCTGCGCAGGATGGATCGTAATAGCCTCCCAGGCTCCCTTCTCCGTCATGCCTGCCTTAACCGCCAGCCCCGCACAAAGCGGCAGATAATACAGCGGGATTACCGGCGCATCCGTAATGATGCACACCTGCAAGCCCGCCTTTTCCAGAATGCCCGCCGTAGCAAAGCTCTTGTCCTTCAGCTCCTGCTTGGACTTGGAGCCAAAGGACGGCCCCACCAGCACAGGCTTGCCTGCCTTGACAAGCTGATTCACGATCAGGTGACCCTCCGTCACATGATCCAGCGTAATGTCCACATCAAATTCGCGGGCAATACGCAGGGCCGTCAAAATGTCATCGGCACGGTGCGCATGCGCCTTCAGCGGGATCTCCCTGCGGATCACCGGCAGCAGCGCCTCCAGCTGCATGTCAAAGGGCCGTGTCTTGTCGGTGTCCCGTTCAGCGGTCTCCACCTCAGCGGCATAGCGCTTCGCCTTGAACAGCTCCTCCCGCAGCAGCGACGCCACTGCCATGCGCGTTACAGGGGTTTTCTTGCCGTTCTGACCATAGCAGCCCTTGGGATTTTCGCCAAAAGCAATCTTCATGGCGGCAGGATACTTCACAATCATGTCATCCACGCAGTTGCCGTGCAGCTTCATTGCCACAAAGTTCCCGCCCAGCACATTAGCAGAGCCGGGGCCCGTCACCGCAGTGGTCACGCCGCCTGCAATCGCGTTTGCAAAGGCTTCATCCATGGGGTTGATACCGTCAATGGCCCGCAGCTCCGGCGTAATGGGGTTCGAATATTCGTTGGTGTCGTTACCCTCCCAGCGGGTGGCCTCCTCGTGCATGCCGATGTGGCAATGCGCGTCGATCAGTCCGGGCGTTACCAGGCAGCCCGCTGCGTCCAGCACCGGAGTCCCCTCCGGCGCCTCCACCTTTACCCCTACCGCCGCGATCTTTCCATTGTCTCCGACCAGCACTTCGCCCACGGGCAGTTCTGCGCCGACCATGGTCTTTACCCGTCCGCCCCGAATCAGCAGCATCTGTCGTTCCTCCTTACACATTTTTCTGTATTCATCGCACTTAGACATTGTATATTTTGCCGTTTGCGGGCGGAAATCCTCCCTGTTTTTCCCGGCCTTTACAGATCTTGTCAGCTTGCGACTCTTTTTTCTAAAAAGTGTATGAAAAAGACCAAAAGAGGGGTTGACAGTTTTAATAGGAAGTTTTAGAATCTGTAGCCGTGTTCCAACAACTTTTTTCCTACGAAGGAGGTTGCCTCATGTTTTTCCTGCTGTTTGCCCTTTGGATTCTTTTCAACGGCCAATGGACAGGAGAGATCGCTATCACGGGCGTTGTGCTCTGCGGGCTGATCTATCTGTTCATCTGGAAGTTCATGGACTATTCCCCGCGCAGGGAATGGCGGCTGCTGAAGCTCATGCCCAAGGCCATTGCCTATCTGGGCTATCTCATCAAGGAGATCTGCGTTTCCGCCATTGCTACCCTGCGTTTTGTCTGGTCTCCCAAGGAGGAGGTGGAGCCGCAGCTCGTCTCCTTCCACACCAAGGTGAAGACGGAGGCGGGCCGCGTGGTGCTTGCCAATTCCATCACCATGACCCCCGGCACCATCACCGTTGACATGCGTGACGACCTGCTGCTGGTCCACTGCCTGGACAGCAGCTTCGCCGAGGGCATTGATGACAGCGAGATGCAAAAGCGCGTCTGCCATCTGGAAAAGGAGGGAAAGGATCGTGACTGAAGCCTACAGCATTCTGTATAACGGCTCGCTGATCATCATCGGCATCCTGTTGCTCTTGACCCTGATCCGCGCTATCCGCGGCCCCCGCATCGCTGACCGCATTATCGCCGTCAACATGATGGGTACGCTGATCGTCATCACCATCTGCATTCTGGCCTTTCTGATGAGCGAGGGCTACCTGGTGGACGTTGCCATCGTCTACACCATGCTTTCCTTCCTGGCGGTGGTGCTGCTGACGAAGGTGTACATGGGCGTGTATCGTCAAAAGCGCAAGGAAAAGGAGGAAGACATGCATGCTTGACATCATTCGCTTCATTCTGTGCGCGGCGTTCACCCTGGCGGGGCTGTTCGTGCTGATCTCCGGCGTGGTGGGTGTGTACCGCTTCCAGTACGCGCTGAACCGCGTCCACTCCGCCGCCCTGAATGATACTCTGGGCATCCTGCTGATGCTCATCGGCGTAATGATCGCCGAGGGGCTTGACATCGCGACGCTGAAAATGCTCTTTGTGATCCTGACCCTATGGCTCACTAGCCCCGTCAGCTCCCACCTGATCGGCCGCCTGGAGATCACCATCAATGACAGGCTGGAAAAGCACATGAACGTGGTGGACAAGACCACCGTCGCCAAGGAAAAGGAGGGAGACTGATGGAGCTCCTTAACATTCTTTTACTGGTGTTCATCATCGTGTGCGCGCTTTCCGTGGCGCTGAGCAAAAATCTGCTGGTTTCTATTGTCATTTTCATGAGCCAGTCGCTAGCCATGAGCGTCATCTGGATCATGCTGCAATCCCCCGACCTGGCGATCACTGAGGCCGCCGTCGGCGTGGGCATTGACAGTCTGCTGTATTTTGTGACGCTGAAGAAAATTCACGCCATCGACGTGGAAAAGGAAAAGACCGATAAGGCGCAGGAGGGAGAGGAAAACCATGGCGAAAATTCGTAAAGATTACGAAAACAGCTGGTGGCCCCGGTTCCTGCGCTGGCTGAAGGGCGGCTCCACCCGTCTGGACGAAAGCATGCAGGAGGAGCTGAGCGAAAAGAGCGAGGCGGATACCTTCAAACCCCAGGAGGAAGCCCTGAAGCAGGAGGCCCGCGAAGAAGCACGCATCCAGCAGCGACTGGACGAGGAGCAGGACATGTACAACAATGTGCATGCCTGGGCAAGCAAGAAGGGTACGAAACTGACCCGCGTGCTGTACAGCATTCTGGCAGTGGTGACCTGCTTTGCCATCGTGTTTGTACTGCTGCGCACCACGGCATATCTGCCTGCGTTCGGCAACCCCGACAACCCTGTGAACAACGAAGTCTCCCAGCGGTACATTGAAAAGGGCATGGAGGAGACCGGCGCAGTGAACATCGTCGCAGGCATGATCCTGGACTACCGTGCCTTCGATACGTTGGGTGAGAGCAACGTGCTGTTCATCGCCGCCTGCTCTGTGCTGATCCTGCTGCGCATCAGCCGCGAAAAGGACGGCTCCCAGTCCACCGAGCAACTGATGGTGGAAGCCAACGACCGCATGTACGAGCCGAAGAACGACACCATCCTGCAATATATCACCTCCTTCCTGGTGCCTGTGGTGCTGCTGTTTGGTATGTACGTTATCATGAACGGTCACATTTCCCCTGGCGGCGGCTTCTCCGGCGGCGCGCTGATGGGCGCTGCACTGATCCTGTACCTGAACGCCTTCGGCTTCAAGAAGACCGAGCGCTTCTTCACCTTCAAGGTGTTCCAGCGCGTATCCCTGTGCGC
>CAKTYE010000039.1 GCA_934631985.1 uncultured Clostridia bacterium
CAGCAGCAGCCTCTTGAAGCAAATATCGCTTTTCTGTTCATTTTTTCGACAATTTTATACACAAAATGCACTACTCATAAAAAACTGATGCACAATTTTTCAGATACAGTCAAGGCCCGCTTGCAACATATTCATCCGTAATATACTTCCTAATAACATGCCAAAAGCGCTCCTTTGATTCTCGTGACATCCAAGCTCCCACGCCATTAAGCTGCAATTTATCAGAATCAAACGATTGAATGTACACTGTGAAACTTATTCCCATGGACGTCGTTAATATCAGCTTATGATTGTTCCAATCGTTTGCCTCGCGGAACGTCCAGTCCTGTTTACGGAGTTCCTCCACGATTGCTGCTGTATCCATTTGAGACACTGCTACATCTCGATATCCAATGCTCGTGATAGTACCTTTTTCGTCCACTGAATGGTATTGATAGACAAGGCGGCAATTAGCAATTGACATTCTGCGCAACAACATCATCGGATAAAACCACCAAATCAGGCCAACAACCAGCACAACCAAAAGCGACGCGCCTATGCAGCGTTTCCCCTTGTTCTTCACTGCTTACTCCTTCTGAAGCCCGCTCCCCCGCCTTGCCCCCAAAAACTCACGCAGCACCGCCCCGCAGGCATCCGCCAGCAGTCCCGCATGCCACTGGGTGCAGCTGCCCAGCGCAGGGTCATCCGGCAGATCATACATGCTGCCGCAGCACCCCTGCCGGGGATCAGACGCGCCATAATAGCAGGCTCCAAGCTGACTCATGACCATCGCCCCGGCGCACATGGGACAAGGCTCCAGCGTCACATACAGGGTGCAGTCCCGCAAGCGCCAGTCGCCCAGCACCTGCGCCGCAGCGCGCATGCACAAAAGCTCCGCATGCGCCGTAGGGTCATGCGTCGTCTGCCGCAAGTTGTGTGCCTGCGCCACTACCTGCCCGTTGCGCGTCAGCACTGCGCCCACAGGGATCTCCCCCTGCGCCGCAGCCTGCCGCGCCTGTTCCAGGGCAAGGCGCATCATGGCTTCGTGAAATGCTTCCGTCATGCACAGGCCTCCTTCGTGCGGAGCCTTGTCGGCCCGCTGCTGTATCATTCGCGGCAGCGTTCCGTCCCTCCTGCCTGTGCTTACATCTCATAGGTGGAGAGGATGTTTCGTGCGACCACCGACTTGGTCTGCCGGGTATCCATTGCCTGCTTCTCAATGTGCCGATGGGCCTGCTGCTCCGTCATGCCCAGGTATTGAATCAGCACACACTTCGCCCGATCAATGAGCCGCTGCTCCGCCAGCTTTTTCTCCAGGCGTTCATTTTCCGCATGAAGCGCCGTCAAGCGGTTCCGCGCCGCCATGGCAAAGCGTTCCGCCTGCTCGAAAAGAGGCCGGGACACAGGCTTCGCAACGACCATTACGCCGCTTTGCTCCACCCGCGCCATCACCGTGTCCGCAAGCTCTGCCTTCACCAGCAGCAGCACCGCCGCCATGGTCTGCTCTGCCAGCTCCATGGCAAGCTCCAGCCCGCTTTCGTCGTTCAGCGGCGTGTTGATCAGAATCAGGCTCCAATCGGCTTCATTGCGCAGCCGCCGCGCTTCGCTGCCGCTTTGGCACATACGGCTCATGGCGCAGCTTCCCGGTGGTACCAGCGCCTGAAGCAGCGCCCGGCTTTTTTCTGTGCCGCCCACCAGCAGCACCTGTTCATCCATCATAAACGCTCCCCCCATGCTCGCTGCGTATCCTGTGATGCCCTGAAGGCCGCATCAAATGGTCCGCAAATGCTGATGGAATACGCTTCTGGGGTCGATTTGGAAACGGTTCCATACCCGGCGCTTTTCCGTAAGGTATTTTTCCAGCATCCCCGCCGGCAGCGTCTCCCGCAGAAATTCGCTTTTTTCTGCAAGGGCGATGGCTTCGCCCAGGTCGTGGGGCAGCTTACCTGTTTCCTCCAGCGCAGGCTGCAAGGGCGTGACCTCGGTGATGCCCTCCATTGCCGCCGCCAGGATCAGCGCAAAGGCCAGATAGGGATTACAAGCCGGATCGGGCGAACGCAGCTCCATGCGTCCGCTGCCAGGGATGGCGGCAGGAATGCGAATAAGCTGCGAACGGTTGCCCCAGCTCCAACTCACCGCCGAGGGAGCCTCGCACCGCCCCAGCCGCTGATAGCTGGAAGGGATCGGGTTCAGGAACAGGCTCATTTCGCGAATGCGGTACAAGATGCCCGCCATGGCATGCTGCGCATCCGGGGCCAGCTTGCCCTCCACCGCGTCAAACAGATTTTTCCCCTTGGCTTCAATGGACAGGTTCACATGCAGGCCGTTGCCGCTTTCCTCCGCCAGCGGCTTGGGCAGAAAGGATGCGCTCAGACCATACTGCGCCGCGATGGTCTGCACCGCCGTGCGGAAGGCCAGCGCATTATCTGCAGCGGCAAGGGGCGCAGCATAGTGGAAGTCGATCTCGTTTTGGCCCGGCCCCTGTTCATGATGTGAGGACTCCGGCGCAATATGCATGGCTTCCAAATTCAGGCAGATCTCCCGGCGGACATTCTCGCCCTTATCCAGCGGGCTGACGTCCATATACCCCGCCTGATCCTGCGGTTCCAGCGTCATGCCGCCGTTTTCGTCATTCTTGAACAGATAAAACTCGTACTCCGTCCCCAGCTTGAAAAAATAGCCCAGCTTCCGTGCCTTTTCCACCTGCGTACGCAGGATGGTGCGGCTATAATCCGCAAAGGGCTGACCGTCCGGGGTATAGCAGTCGCACAGCATGCGCACCACTCGCCCCGTTTGCGGTCGCCAGGGCAGCACGGTCAGCGTCGCAGGATCGGGCAGTAGAAACAGCTCGCTGTCCGTTTCGTCCCGGAAGCCCTTGACGGCGGATGCGTCAAAGCTCACGCCCCCATCGAACGCCCGCGGCAGTTCCGAGGGCATGATGGCAATATTCTTCATCATGCCGTACATATCCACAAATGCCAGACGGATGAACTTTACGTCGTTCTCCGCCACATAATCCAGTACCTCCTGCGCCGTCATGCACATACCCATGGCCTCCTTCTTATGAAAAAAGCGTCTGCTCCCGCTCCCTGCGCGCAGGAAAAGCAAAGGAGCAAACGCCGTTGTTCGCTTCTTCTGCATTATACTAACTTTCGCAAGGTGAAGTCAACGGGGAGGTTGTTCTTTGTGTGTTTCCGTGGGAGGTCGAAGCGATGCTCAATTCGATGGAGGTTTCGCTTGATATTGGGCAGAAGTCTAATCGTCTGAAGGGCAGAACAGCCTACGCTCTCTGCATGGCTTTGTCCTGAAAATCTTCTTTTGAGACATGCGCCCTCCCCCCATTTTCTCCATCTTGTCATCACCCCTTTTCTTTTTCATTAAAATAGGGTAAAATAGAAAGCCGGGTTTTCTGCCCGACGGAGGTAAACGCATGGAGAGAAACGTTTGCGGCGCACAGGTGCATTACGAGATCATCGGCGAGGGAACAAAGCACGTGGTGCTTCTGCACGGCTGGGGCTGCGACGGAAAGCTCATGGCCCCGGTAGCGCAGGCGCTGGCGGACGGCGCAAGGGTGCTTTCCATCGACTTTCCCGCCCATGGGGCCAGTAGTCGTCCCCCGGAGCCGTGGGGCGTGCCGGAGTTCGCCGCCTGTGTAAGAGAGCTGCTGATGCAGGAGGATTTCCTGCCCTGCGCCGTGGTGGCCCACTCCTTCGGCGGGCGCGTGACCTTGTGGCTGGCCTCGGAATATCCCGATATGTTCACGCGCATTGTGCTGACGGGCGCTGCGGGCATTCCCGGCAGGCCCACCGAGGAGGGCAAAAAGCGTGCAGCAACCTATAAGCGTCTCCGCGGCCTGTGCGAAGGCATAAAGAAAATGAAGGTCTTCGGCTCCCTACCGGAAAAAGCGGAGGAAGCCCTGCGTCAGAAATACGGCTCCCGGGATTATAATGCCCTGGACGCGGAAATGCGCAAGACCTTCGTCAGGGTCGTGAATCAGGATCTGTCCCCCTGCCTGCCGCGCATCCAGCAGCCCACGCTGCTTTTGTGGGGAACGCAGGACACAGAAACACCCCTGTGGATGGGGCAGCAAATGGAAAAGGAAATCCCCGACGCGGCGCTGATCCCGCTGGAGGGCGGCAGCCACTTCGCGTATCTGGAGCAGGCCGCGCGGTTCAACGCAATTGTCCGCAACTTTTTATTAGGAGCGTAAAGCATGACGATCTCCCTGTCGATACGAATTTTGCTGGCGCTGGGCGTGGCCTGCGGCTGTACGCTGGCCTCCCGGAGCCTCATCCATCTTTTCCAGCTGGAAAGCTATCAATTCCCCGGCTACCGCAGAAGCCTTCAGCGCGGCTGGCAGCGCAGCATCGCGCCCGGATTGATGATGACGTTGCTGTCCGTGGCGTTGCTGGCGGCTTACTGGACGCTGCACCGCCATTCCAGCGGCATGGTGCGCGGCTTCATCACCCTGGCGGTGACGATGCTGATGGTGCTGGGCGGGCTGTGGTGCGCCAAGCTCTATCAGGACAAAAAGGCCAAAAAACCTTTGGTGCTGACCGCCCGGGTCAAGCGGCTGTATGTCGTCATGGCGGTAACGTACACGCTGGTGTGCCTGGGCATCGTTTCCTGGATCCCCTGGCCCTATGCGCTGTGCCTGTTCCCGCCGCTGCTGCCCCTGTGGACGGCGCTGGCAGGGCTGCTGGCCTGGCCCATTGAGAAGCTCATCAGCGAAATGTATTTCCGGGACGCGCAGCGCAAGCTGAAGGAGCGCCCCGACCTCATCAAGATCGGCATCACCGGCAGCTATGGCAAAACGTCGGTGAAGTTCATTCTGGGAACGCTGCTGAAGGAAAAATATCAGGTGCTGGTCACCCCCGCCAGCTTCAACACTCCCATGGGCGTGACGAAGGTCATTCGCGAAAAGCTGCGGCCTGCCCATCAGGTGTTTGTGGCAGAGATGGGCGCGCGGCATGTGGGCGACATCAAGGAGATGTGCCGTCTGGTACATCCCACGCTGGGCGTACTGACCTCCGTCGGCCCGCAGCACCTGGACACTTTCAGGACGCTGGATCGCATCAAGCACACCAAATATGAGCTGATGGACGCGATCCCTGCGGACGGCTGCTGCTTTTTCCCGGATGACGGCGGCATCTGTCGGGAGCTGTATGACCAGACCCAGAAGCCCCGCCGCCGGGTGAGCCTGACGGATCCCACCGCCGATGTGTGGGCCGAGGACATTGCCGTCTCCCCCGAGGGCAGCACCTTCCTGCTGCATGCGGGCGATAAGCAGATCCGCTGCCAGACAAAGCTATTGGGTGCGCATAACATCCAAAACATTCTGCTGGCTGCCAGTGTGTGCCTGGAGCTAAAGCTGACGCTGGGGCAGATCGCCCGGGGCATCAACAAGCTGGAGCCGGTGGAACATCGCCTTCAGCTGATCACCAATCCAGGCGCATACACCATCATCGATGATGCGTTCAACAGCAATCCGCGCGGTGCGGAGGCTGCGCTGAACGTGCTGAAGGACTTCCCCGGGCGGCGCATCATCATCACCCCCGGCATGGTGGAGCTGGGCGCAGAGGAAGCGGAGTTCAACCGCAAGCTGGGCCGCTTTATGGCAGACAAGACGGATATTGCCATTCTGGTGGGCCAAAAGCATACGAAACCCATTGCCGAGGGACTGACCGAGGCAGGCTTCCCGGCAGGCAAACTGTATCAGGTATCCAGCCTGAACGAAGCCACAGCCCTGCTTGCCAAGCTGGGGCTGCCCGGCGACACGGTGCTTTTTGAAAACGATCTGCCGGATAACTATAGTGAGGAATAAGGAGGAACCGACCTCATGAGCAAGCTGCAACTGGGCGTGATTTTTGGCAGCCGTAGCTGCGAACGGGAAGTTTCCATCATCAGCGCCCTACAAATGATGAGCCAGGCGGACACGGAGAAATACGACGTGATCCCCGTCTACATCAGCCAGGAGGGAACGTGGTACACCGGCCCCGCCCTGCGGGAGCTGAGCAGCTACACCCCCTTCGATCCCGACAAAAAGGGCATTGAAGCCGTGAACCTTGATCTGACCAGCGGCTCCGGCGCGCTGCTGGCTTACCGCCCCGGCAAGGGACTTTTCGCCCCTGCAAAGCTGGAGGTCGCCGCACGGCTGGATGTGTGCGTCATTGTCATGCACGGCCTGCACGGTGAGGACGGTACGCTGCAGGGTCTGCTGGAAATGGCTAACCTGCCCTACACCTCCACCGGGGTGGCCGGCAGCGCCATCGGCATGGACAAGATCATGATGAAGCAGTTCTTCAAGGGCGCTGACCTGCCCGTGCTGCCCGGCTGCTGGTTCCTGCGTTCCGCCTTTGAAAAGGACGCGGACGCTGTAGCGGCAGAGGTCGAGGCGACGCTGGGCTATCCGGTGTTCGTCAAGCCCGCAAATCTTGGCTCCTCCATTGGCGTGAGCCGTGCAGACGACCGGGAGGGACTGCTGGATTCCCTGTCCCTGGCCTTTGAATACGACCGCCGGGTGCTGGTGGAAAAGGGCCTTGACAAGCCCATGGAGCTGAACTGCTCCGTGCTGGGGTGGGATGATGACGCGGAAGCCTCCCCCATTGAAATGCCCCTGAAGCCCGAGGACGATACCTTCCTGGACTTCAAGGACAAGTATCTCAGCTCCGGCGGCTCCAAGGGCATGGCTTCCCTGAGCCGGGTGCTGCCCGCCCCCATCGGCGAGGAGCTGACAAAGGAAATTCAAGACCTGTCCCTGCGCATTTTCCGCATGATGGACTGCAAGGGCGTGGTGCGTATCGACTATATGTTTGACAAGGCCACGGAGAAGGTGTTCATCACAGAGATCAACACCATTCCCGGTTCTCTGGCCTTCTATCTGTGGGAGGCCAAGGGGCTGAAGTATCGCCAGCTGATCGACCGCATGGTGGACTACGCCCGCCGCGCCCATGAAGAAAAGAACAGCCGCAGCTATGCCTACACCTCCGACATTCTGAAAAGCTATGCCGCCGGAACGAAGGGCGTAAAGGGCAACAAAGGCAGCAAGCTGGGACATTAAGCGAGGGAAATGCCATGTACAAACACAAGGAAACGCGGGATGACAGCCGCTTCCGCCGCCCTGCGGCCCCTGCGCCGCAGCAAGCGTGGGAAGAGCCTGTCTATGACGCTCGTCCCATGGATGAGTCCGAGGACCCGTATCCCGAAATTCCTTATGAGGAGATCCCGCAAGCGGAATATTACGATGAGGAAGAGCCTGTGCTGCCCCCAGAGATCATCGCCACCAACAGCACCATAAAGCTCACCTGCACGCTGGCCGCCTTTTGCAGCCTGCTGGCGCTGTTCTTCTTCTTTGCGGATAAGCGCAGCCGAGCCATCCGCTTGTGCGCCGTGCAATCGCTGAGCATTGCGCTGCTGCATGTGGCGGGGGGCGCGGTGCTGCTCCTGCTGGGCAACGTGGTGGGCGCGATCCCCTTTCTTGGCTTTCTAGTCACGCTGCTGTGCTGGCTGGTGTATATCGCGCTGGTGGTGGTTTGCGTGATCTTCCGCGTTCGGCTGATGAACGCCGCCTATCAGGGCGTAAAATTTGAAGTACCTGTCGTGGGTACATGGCTGGAGCGCCGCCTGGATCGGCGCTGAACCGTCGTGAATATTTCCCGGAAAGGAGCGGCAGGCAGTGCATTTGGATGAATTGACGGGTCCCGAGGATCTACAGGGACTGTCTCAGAAGGAGTTAACCGACCTGGCAGCGGAAATTCGCCGGGAGATCATTGACACGGTGGCCCATCGCGGCGGACATCTGGCCTCCAATCTGGGGGTGGTGGAGCTGACACTGGCGCTGCACCGCGTGTTTCACGTCCCCGAAGATCAGATCGTCTTTGACGTGGGACACCAAAGCTATGTGCATAAGCTGCTGACGGGGCGGTATCAGGTGTTCCACACCCTGCGCTCCTTCGGCGGCATTTCCGGCTTTCCCAAGCGTGGAGAAAGCCCCTGCGACGCCTTCGAGACGGGACACGCCTCTACAGCCATTTCAGCAGCGCTGGGCCTGGCCCGGGCGCGGGATTTTCAGGGCAGGCATAACCACGTCATCGCCCTGGTGGGAGACGGTGCGCTGACCGGCGGCATGTGCTATGAGGCGCTGAACGATGCGGGCAACAGCAAAACAAAGCTCATTATCATCCTGAACGATAATGAAATGTCCATCGCCCCCAACGTGGGCGCGCTGAGCCAGCACCTGACGAACCTGCGGGTCAGCAAGGGTTGGACAAGCACCAAGAAGGTGGTCGAAAAGGGGCTGGGAAGCATCCCCATCATCGGCAAGCCCCTGCGCCGCGCCGTGCTTTGGATGAAGAACGCAGTCAAGTCCATCTTTGTGGACGAGGGCTTTTTCGAGTCCCTGGGCTTTCACTATTTCGGCCCCATCAACGGTCACGACATTCCCGCGCTGGAGCATACGCTGGAGCGTGCCAAGGAATATGACGGCTCCGTGGTCATCCATGTGCTGACCCAGAAGGGCCACGGCTATGAAAAGGCGGAGGAGCGCCCGGAAATTTTCCACGGCACACCGCCCTTCTATGTGGAAACGGGCGCGAAGCGCAAAAACGCTTCCCTGCCCTCCTTCGGCAAGGTGGCGGCACAGACGCTGGTAGAGATGGCGCGGAAGGACGAACGCATTGTGACGGTCACGGCGGCAATGCCCTCCGGCACGGGCCTGAGCCACTTTCAGGGCGTTTTCCCCGATCGGATGATCGACGTGGGCATTGCCGAGGAGCATGCGGCGACCATGTGCGCAGGCATGGCGGCAGGGGGTATGCGGCCCTACTTCGCTGTGTACGCCTCCTTTTTCCAGCGCAGCTATGACCAGATGATCCACGATGTGTGCATGCAGAAGCTCCCCGTGTGCTTCCTGCTGGACCGTGCGGGATTGGTAGGCGAGGATGGTGCGACCCATCACGGGGTCTTCGACCTTGCGTCCATGCTGCCCATTCCCAACATGATGGTGCTTGCGCCGCGGGATCTGCAGGAGCTTCGCTGCATGGTGCGCTGGACAGCGAGCATGACCGGCCCCTGCGCCATTCGCTATGGCAAGCACAGCGTAGACATGAGCGCGACGTATCCCTGCAACAGCTTCACCCCCGGCAAATGGGAACTGATGGAGGACGGCGCAGACTGTGCGCTGCTGGCGGTCGGCTCCATGGTGGAAAGCGCGCTGGAAATGCGGGAGCTGCTGGCAAAGCATCACCTGACGGCGGCGGTGGTCAATTGCTCCACCGTGAAGCCCATGGACGAGGACATGCTGCGCCGCATGGCAGACCGTCCCCTGATAACGCTGGAGGAACATGCCTTGGCAGGGGGCTTCGGCGAAGCGGTATGCGCCTGGTGCGTCAGTGAGGAGCTTCCTCCCCCTGCGCTGAACCTGGGCGTACCCGATACCTTTGTGCAGCATGGGGATCGGGAGCAATTATTGAAGTATCTGGGCTTGCAGCCCAAACAAATGGCCCAGCGTGTGCGGGCCGTGCTGGAGGCAAGGCGAAATGGCTGAAAAAGAACGGGCTGACGTAGCGCTGGTGAAGCGCGGGCTGTGCGAGAGCCGTGAAAAGGCGCAGGCCAATATTATGGCGGGGCTGGTATACATCGGTCAGCGGAAAGTGCTGAAGGCCAGCGACCCGGTGAAGTCCGAGGATGAGCTGATCCTGCGCGGCAAGGCGAACCCCTTTGTAAGCCGCGGCGGTCTGAAGCTAGAAAAGGCCATCGCGGCCTTTGACGAAGATGTAACGGGCCGGGTTTGCATGGACATCGGCGCAGCGGCGGGCGGCTTTACAGACGTGCTGCTGAAAAACGGCGCAGCCCATGTATACGCCATTGACGTAGGCTACGGACAGTTTGACTGGGGTCTGCGCAACGACCCGCGCGTGACGTTGATGGAGCGCACCAACGCCCGCAATCTCACCCCGGAGCAGGTGCCGCTGCACCCCACTATGACGGTGATGGATGTGTCCTTTATCTCCATCAAAAAGATTCTGCCTGTCGCGGCGGAGATTATGGGAGAGGCCGGCTGCTTCTACACGCTGGTGAAGCCGCAGTTTGAGGCGGGCCGCGAACGCGTAGGCAAGAAGGGCGTTGTGCGCGACCCCAAGGTGCATGAGGATGTGCTGATGGACATTGTGAACTTCGCGCCTACCTTCGGCTGGCAGGTGACGCAGATGGACTACTCCCCCATCACCGGGCCGGAGGGAAACATCGAGTTTCTGGCGCATATTGTCCCGCAGGCCAAGGCCACAGCCCAGGTCACGGCAGAGGATATAGCAGCGCTGGTGGCCCGGGCGCATGCAGGACTGAAGAAGCACGAAGCATAAATCAAAGGCTGTTCAGGTGGAGCGTCCGCTTGCCTGAGCAGCCTTTGCTGTATACAGCAGCCGCCGGAGACTCCTATGAAATCTCCGGCGGCTGTTTGTTTTTTTACTTCGTTGCAGCTTCGTAGGCCGCATCGTCCACAGGCTCCTGCCACTCGGTGGAAACATTTTCCCCTGGAACAGACAACGCCAGGTGCGCAAACCAGCTATGCGGCGCAGCGCCGTGCCAGTGCTTCACCCCTGCCGGGATGTTCACCACATCGCCGGGGTTCAGCACCTGCGCGGGCTTGCCCCACTCCTGATAATAGCCGCGGCCCGCCACACAGATCAGCATCTGTCCGCCGCCCTTGGTGGCATGGTGAGTGTGCCAGTTGTTGCGGCAGCCCGGCTCAAAGGTCACATTGGAGACGGGCACTTGCTCCCCGGTCAGGGGCGCCAGATAGCTCTGACCAATAAAATACTGCTGATACGCCACGTTCGGTTCGCCAACGGGGAACATCATTTCCTGGGCAAAGCGCTCCTTCTCGCTTTCCGCAGGGGCCGCATCATCCGCATAGACCTCCTTCGCCACGCGGAACGCCGCCCAGGCCTTGGGCCAGCCCGCATAAAAGGCGAGGTGCGTCAGCATTTCTGCCATTTCTTCCTTGGTGATGCCGTTGCGCTTGGCATTTTCCATATGGTGCTGAAAGGATGCATCCGTCAGGCCCATCGCCATCAGCGCGGTAACGGTCAGCATGGAGCGATCCCGCAGGGAGAGCTTGTCCTCCCGGCTCCATACTTCACCAAACAGCACATCATCATTCAGCTGGGCAAACTTCGGCGCAAATTCTCCCAGCGCCTGACGGCCCGCAGTCTGCTTTACCATAAAAAAACCTCCCTGCTTTTGTTGATACGCTCATTGTAGCGCGGCAGGGAAGAAATGTCCAATGGGCTTTTTTTATGCAAATCCATGCTTTCAAGGCATGGCACAGCACTGTTATGCGTCGTGGCAGCTGTGTTCGCCGCAGCCATGCGCCCCGCAGGTGTGGCCCGCCTCATGATGATCGCAGGTCGCACCGCGCTGCGCGTCCAGCTTGCCTGCCAGCAGTGCCAGCACTGCCGCATCCGCGCTGCCGCGTACGCCCGCATACAGGGTAATGCCGGCCTCCTGCAAGGCATTCTGCGCCCCTGGACCAATGCCGCCGCAGATGACTGCATTCGCCTGATTCTCCGTCAGAAAGCCTGCCAGCGCCCCGTGACCGCTGCCCTCCGTGGGAACGATGCGCGTCTCAATGATCTTGCTGCCCTCCACGTCGAAGAACTTGAACTGCTCCGTGTGACCAAAGTGTTGGAAAATTTCGCCTTTTTCATAGGTGACTGCAATACGCATGATGTTTGCCTTCCTTTCCGGCAAGTCGGAAGCGCAGCGGCAGCAGCGGTGCTTTTCGCAGCCGCCGCAGGGACAGGTCGGCTCCAGCCCGGGACACAGACGATACACCCCGCCCGTGATGACCAGTGGACGGCGCTCCACAAGCATCCGCGCCACCTTTCGCCGTGCGGAGGCATAGATGCTCTGCACCGTGGTGCGGGCGGTGCCCATGCTCTGGGCGCATTCCGCCTGGGTAAAGCCCTCCAGATCCATCAGCCGCAGGGCCTCGTATTCATCCACGGTCAGCTGCACCTCCACAGAGGAAGCGATGCTTTCCGGGAGAAAGTGAGTGCATTGCGGAAGCTGGCATACCTTTCGTGCCTGCGCTGGACGTGCCATAGCGTTCCTCCTTGTGCTGCTTTCAGTATAACACAATTCATGACATATGTCAATAATTGTGATCCATTTACTGTGCCAAAGCAGGAAGTGTTTGGGTCTACTTTATTTTGCCACAGTTTTTCTGAAATGGCAAGGGGCACACACTGCCAAAAGGAAAGAAGCCGCGCAATTACACGGCTTCTTCGCTTTAGCCCAGCAGCATGCGGTCATTCACAATGCCCGAGCCGCTGGCCTTTTCAAACATCATCAGCAGATCCTCGACCTGCAGGTGCGACTTGGTTTCCCGGTCAATGTCCAGAATAATGCGTCCCTCGTGCATCATGATGGTGCGGTTGCCATAGCGCAGCGCGTCCTTCATGTTGTGCGTGACCATCATGGCAGTCAGCTCCTGCTCGTCCACCAGCTTCTGGGTCAGATTCAGCACCTTCGAAGCCGTCTTGGGGTCCAGGGCCGCGGTATGCTCGTCCAGCAGCAGCAGCTTCGGGCGCTTCAGCGTCGCCATCAGCAACGTAACTGCCTGCCGCTGACCGCCGGAAAGCAGACCGACCTTGCTGTTCATGCGATCCTCCAGCCCCAGCTCAAGGGCCGCAAGAGCTTCGCGGAACATCAGCCGCTCCTCACTGGAAACGCCCCACTTCAGGCTGCGGCGCTGTCCCCGGCGATGGGCCAGGGCCATGTTTTCCTCAATGCTCATGGTGGCGGCGGTGCCGGTCATGGGATCCTGAAACACGCGGCCAAGGAACTTGGCGCGCTTGTATTCAGGCAGGTTCGTCACGTTTACACCGTCGATTTCAATGGTACCTGCATCCACGGGAAACACGCCCGCCACCGCATTCAGCACGGTGGACTTGCCTGCGCCGTTGCCGCCAATGACCGTCACAAAGTCCCCGGCGTTCAGGTGCAGATCAACGTCGCGCAGGGCGACCTTTTCCGTGATGGTACCCGGATTAAAGGTTTTCGCAATGTGATGAATGTCAAGCATGAACCTTGCCCCCCTTGCTGAAGTAACGGCTCTTCCAATAGGGAATGGCCAGGAACAGCGCCACCACGGCGGCGGTAAGCAGCTTCAGGTCGTTGGTGTTCAGGCCCAGCCACAGCACCACCTGAATGACCAGATAATAAATCACTGCGCCGATGGAGACTGCCAGCAGCTTCAACGCAAAATTGTGGAAAATCTTTGAGAAGACCACCTCGCCGATGATGACCGCCGCCAGACCGATGACGATCGCGCCGCGGCCCATATTCACGTCAGCAAAGCCCTGATACTGGGTCAACAGCGCACCGGCAAGGGAAACCAAACCGTTCGAGAGCATCAGCCCGACCACAATGCGGCTGCTGGTGTTGATGCCCTGCGCACGGGCCATGCGGGCGTTCGCGCCCGTGGCGCGCATGGACGCACCGTATTCCGTGCCAAAGAACCAATACAGCAGTGCGATCAGCGCCACCGTAAAGATCAGCAGCAGCGCAATGGGATTTTGCAGCGAAACGTCTCGGGCGTTGCGCATGGAGATGACCAGCGGATACTTCGACACATTCAGCGCCACGTTGGCCTTGTTGCCCAGAATGCGCAGGTTGATGGAATACAGCGCCAATTGGGTCAGGATGCCTGCCAAAATAGCGGGAATGCCCATTTTCGTGTGCAGGATGCCCGTCACCAGTCCCGCTGCCATGCCCACAACAAAAGCGGCCAGCATCGCGGCCCATACGTTCCAGCCGTTCAAAACCAGCATGGTGACGACCGCGCCGCCCGTTGCGATGGAGCCATCCACCGTCAGGTCTGCCACGTCCAGAATTTTATAGGTGATGTAGACGCCGATCGCCATCAGGCCCCAGACCAGGCCCTGGGATACCGCGCCGGGCATGGCGTTGAGCAGTTTCATGATTTCCACGTTGCTAGCCTCCTTGTATCGGTCCGCCATGCACGAAAGCGACGCCATGAAAAGGGGGATGCCCTTCGCATGGCGTCGCACATTACCTGTGCCTTGTGGCAGAGCCTTTTACGCCCCCGCACACCTGCGCGGCAAGCGTTTTGCTGCGGTACCGGAATTACTCCTCGATCGCCACATAATCATCGGGGATGGTCAGGCCCAGCTCCGCAACATTGGCGGCGTTGTACTTCTTGGTGAACTGGGGCGCGTACTGGATCGGCATGGCGCTGACATCCGCACCGTTGACCAGAATCTCATAGGCCATTTCGCCGGTAGCGTAACCGATGTCATAGTAGCTGATGGTCAGGGTCGCCACGCCGCAGCCCTTGCAGATGCCTTCCTCGCCAACCACAACGGGAACCTTGGCGGGCAGCACCACGTTCGCAATAGTCTCGGTGTAGGAGGCGGCAGTGTTATCGGTGGGGATGTACATCACATCGCACTCCGTCGCCAGCTGCGCCACGGACGCAATGTCGTTGGAGTCGGTGAAGGAATATTCCTTGCACTCATAGCCCATGTCGGTCAGGTAGCCCTTGATGACGTTGATCTGATACACGGAATTGGCTTCCGCAGAGCAGTAGAGCAGCGCCACCGTCTTGGCCTCGGGGAACAGCTCCTGAATCATCGCCGCCTGACCATCCAGAGGAGCCAGGTCGCTGGTGCCGGAGACGTTGATGCCCGTGGTGCCGCTGAACTCACCCATGCCCAGAGCCGTGGCATAGTCCGTGATGGAGGTACCCAGCACGGGGATGGTGTCCGTGGCGGATATAGCCGCCTGCAGAGCCGCCGTGGCATTCGCCATGATCAGATCCACACCATTGGAAACAAAGGTATTGGTAATGGTCGCGCAGTTCACGGCCTCGCCGGAGGCGTTCTGCTCGTCAAACACAACTTTATCGCCCAGTTTTTCGGTCAGGGCATCACGGAAGCCGCGGGTCGCTTCGTCCAGGGCGGGATGCTGCAACAGCTGGCAAATGCCAACCTGATACGTTTTCTCCTCCGCCAGCGCAAGCGCGGAACAAAGCACCATGCACACGGTCAACATCAAGGCGACGATCTTTTTCATAAGGGGTCTCCTCCTTCAATACTACTCGCGCAGCAGCGCCGCGCGTCTACGGATTTGAGTGTATCCTATTTTGCCAAGCCATGTCAACCCTGGCGGAAATAAAGCACAGAAAGAATACAAAATGGGCGTGATTTTCCCAGAATGTGGAAATAGGGGATGGTTTTTTGGGGGAATAAAGATATTGCTTTGATGGGAGAGAATGAGAAGATGCGGTTTGTGAGCGTATCCTCCTGCCGCCCTCGGGGCGGCTGTCCTCCCTCTGCGGAGGGAGGCTTTTGGGGTGAGACGGAACCTCTCCGGCCCTTCGGGCCACCTCCCCTTTCAGGGGAAGCTTTTGGTGCGGGTGCGGCTTTGACGTGTCCATGTGGCTTCATGGTATCTTCAGTGCGGGTAACTTTTTCTGCTTACGCTAGGTCTAAGCGACAAGGCGTTCCGGCGGCTGTATACGGTCAGCCGACGGAATGCCATGGAGCGGAACCGAAGGAGAACCCGGTTGTGTCCCCCCCGGGAAGGCTCCGATCCGAGCGATGGCTGGGGGCAATTATGGGGTCCGGGGGCCAGCCTTAGTTACATGGAAAATTTGGCTGGCCCCCGGGCGGCTTTGCCTACTTTGCCCGAGCGCAAAGTAGGTCGTCCGTCCGCAGACGGACGCAACGCTCTCTAGCTGGAAGCCCCGCACGGTGGTGTGCCGCCAGAACTCCAAATGCGGCTGTGACTTTATAAGCTGTTCGATACCCCCAGCGGATGAGTATATCTTCCACCACCTGCCTGACGGCAGGCGGTCCCCCTCCTTCTGCGGAAGAAGGCAGGATATTTGCCTTGATGCAAGGATAGAAAGTTGCAGCTTGAGCGAATATCCTCCTGCCGCCTCGGAGCAGCTATCCCCCTTCTACAGGAAAAGGCAAGATAAACAGTCTCACGCCGGCGCGGAGTGCAGCCGCATGTCCTCTCTGCTGCATGATGAGAACTTCAATGCAAGGAATCATTTCCCGCACATCCCCTCCCCCGCCGCATACTTTGCTTGTGAAGGCGAGGCAAACCGATTCCGCCTTGCCCGGGAAGGAAGTGTGATATGTCCGGCCTTGCAAAGGTAGAGGTGCGGGGCGTTTCGAAGTCCTTCGGTGATGGGAAAGGCGTGGTGCCGGCACTGGCGCGCATTCACTTTCAGGTGAATGCGGGGAGCTTTACCTCCATTCTGGGGCCAAGCGGCTGCGGCAAGTCCACGCTGTTCAACATCATCGCGGGACTGCTGCGGCCCGATGCGGGCGACGTGCTGCTGGACGGACGCTCCGTCACGGAAAAGCCCGGTCAGGTGGGCTACATGCTGCAAAAGGACCTGCTGCTGCCCTGGCGCAGCATTCAGGATAACGTCATCCTCGGCGCTGTGCTGCGCGGTACGCCTGCAAAGGAAGCCCGCAAACGCGCCGCGCCGCTGCTGGGCCGCTTCGGACTGGCAGAGTTCGCCGCCCGCCGTCCCCATGAGCTGTCCGGCGGCATGCGGCAGCGCGCCGCCCTGCTGCGCACCCTGCTGACCGATCAGGACGTGCTGCTGCTGGACGAACCCTTCGGCGCACTGGACGCACTCACCCGGCTGCAACTGCAAATGGATCTGACGGACCTGTGGCAGGAATTTCATAAAACCATCCTGCTGGTTACCCACGATGTGGAGGAAGCCCTGCTGCTTTCTGATGAAATTCTGGTGCTGAGCCATCGCCCCGGGCAGGTCAAAAAGCATGTGTCCGTCCCCCTGCCGCGCCCCCGTACTCCTGACCTGCTTTCTCAGCCGCAGGCGATTGCATTGAAGCAGGAGCTGCTGCATCTGCTCCTGTATGAAAAGGAGGCGACGGCATGAAAACGGCAAAGGAAACACCCTCCGGGGTCAGAAGCCGCGACACCGGGCAGGCCGTGACGCTGCAAATTTGGCGCTGGGGGCTGCTGGCGGCGCTCATCGCCCTGTGGGAGCTGGGCGCGCGTCTGGGTTGGCTGGATCGCTTTTATTTTTCCAGCCCCTCGGAGATCGTCCGCACAGCAGTGATCAAGTGGCAGCAGGGCGGTCTGGCGCGGGATATTGCCTATACCGGGCTTTCCACCTTGCTGGGCTTCCTGTTCGGCACGGTGATCGGCTCCCTGGTGGGGCTGCTGTTCTGGTTTTCCCGGCGTACAGCGCTGGTGGCAGAGCCATATCTCATTGTGCTGAACGCCCTGCCCAAGCTGGCGCTGGCCCCGGTGATGGTCATCCTGTTCGGCATTGGCTTTTCTTCCAAGGTGGTGCTTGCTTTTTTGATGACCGTGGTGACCGCCGCCATCTCCGCCTATGGCGGAGTGCAGAGCGTTGACCCGGCGCTGGAAACGCTGCTGTCCTCCCTGGGTGCTGGACGTGGACGGGTCTTTCTGCACGTTGTGGTGCCGTCCGCCATGCCTTGGATCATCTCCGGCCTGCGGGTCAACATCGCCCTGAGCATGGCAGGCGCCATCGTCGGCGAATTTATCGCATCAGATCGCGGTCTTGGACGTATGATCGTCTATGCCGGAACCACCTTTGACCTGAAGCTGGTCTGGGTGGGTGTGGTGGTGCTGTCGCTGCTGTCCATTGTGATGTACGGCGGCGTGGTACTGGTCGAGCGGCTGCTTCGCCACCGCTGGTCGGCACAGCAGTCCTGAACGACTTTGAAGGAGGTTTTGCCCATGAATCGGAAACGTATCCCTGCTCTGCTGCTTGCGCTGGTGCTGACACTGTGCTGCTGCACTGCTTCCGCTGAAGGTCTGAAGCAGCTCACCGTCACGGAGCCAGTCCACCTCATCGGCTATCTGCCCCTGTACACCGCCATCCATGAGGGCTACTTCGCCGACGAAGGACTGGAGGTCACCGTAGTGCAGGCCACGGGCGGCGCACACGTCACTGCCGTGGTCAGCGGCGACGCCTTTGCCGTCATCGGCGGGGTAGACTCCAACTGTCTGGCAAATCAGGGTAACAGCGACCCGGTAACCGCCATCGTCAACTGCGTCAACCGCGCCAATGTGTACCTTTTTGCCCGGAAGGGCCTTGTTCCCGCCTCGGACAGCAAGGAGGACATGGCAGCATTCCTGCGGGGCAAAACCATCATTGCGGGTCGCTACGGCGGCAGCCCCAACCTGCTGACCCGCTATCTGCTGGGACAGGTAGGCCTGAACCCGGACGCCGACGTAACGCTGATTGAAAACGCGGATGAATCCACCGTCACCGCCATGCTTCAGCATGGACAGGGCGACATTGGCAACGGCGGCGAACCGCAGATCAGTGAGGGCATCACCGCGGACATTTGGGAGGAGCCATTCGTCAAGTTCCCCGACCTGGGCGACTATTCCTACTCAGTCATCGGTGTGCGGCGCTCCACCATCGAGAACGACCCGGAGACCTGCCGTGCCTTTGTCCGCGCCATGATCCGCGCACTGACCACCCTTCAGCAGGATCATGAGCTTGCCGCCCGCGTGCTGGCGCTGGAATTTCCGACCCTGACCGAGGAAGGCCGCGAAGCCGCGCTCAAACGCGCCTGGGAGGATCACCTGTGGAGCGAGGATGGGCGCATCAGCCGCGAGGCCGTGGAAACCAACATGGCTGTGCTGGAAAACAGCGGCATCTTCCAGGGAACCTGGTCGTATGACGAGCTGGTCGATATGCAGTTCGTGGAAGAATAACACACTTGGACAGCAACTCGTGCGTCTGTGGACGCGCGAGTTCTTGCATATCTTGCTTTACTTTACAGCGGCCCGGAATGGCAGTATGACCGCTTTCTCGACAGGTATGTCCTTAACCCGTATGACACAGATTGAAGACGGATTTCTATAGCACAGCAGCCGAGGGCATATCCGCTGCCCCCGGCTGCTGCTTTTTTTATATACCTTCCCGGTGAACGATCACCGCATCCCGGTCAAACTTCCGCGCCATGGTATGCGCGGCCTTGCGGTTCGCCACGGTATCGAACACAATGCTGAAATCGTAATCCGGCGGATACAGCTCCGATGCAGGCACCAGCAGCTTCACGCGCTTGGCGCTGACCTGCTGCTTCGCTCCCTGTACCTGTACGATGACGCGGCCCTGTTCATCCTCCGGCTGGTAGATCAGCCCCACCACCTTTTCCGGCAGCACCAGCACACTGTCGCCCTGGGTAAAGACGGCCTGCTGCTTTGGGCTGCGAAGCTCCCGGCGCTTCAATCCGCTGCGCGGCACCGGGAGACGCGGCGGCTCCTCGCAGCATTGCCAGTCCCCGGCATAGGCCGCCTGACGCGCCGCCGTCAGCAGTGCCGCCGGGAAACCCAGCCGCTGGGCGATGTACAGGGCGCAGCTTTCCCCCGAGCGCCCCAGCTCCAGCCGATACAGCGGGCGCAGGCTCTCCCGGTCAAAGGCCATGCGGGCGCTGAGGATATGTGCCGCCGTTTCGGCATAGCGCTTCACCTGGGGATCGTGGGTCGTTGCCAGAAACAGGCAGCCCCGGCGGCGAAGCTCCTCCAGCACGGCAATGGCAACGCCCATGCCCTCCGCCGGGTCGGTGCCGCTGCCCAGCTCATCCAGCAGCACAAGGCTGTCCCGGCTGGCATGCTGCAAGGCCTCCATCACCCGCACCAGGTGTCCCGAAAAGTTGGAAAGGCTCTGGGAAAGGCTTTGGCTGTCCCCAATGTCGCAGAAAACCGCATCCCGCAGGGGCAGCACACTGTCCGGATCACAGGGAAGCTGCAAGCCGCTTTGCGCCATCAGGATCAGCAGGCCCACTGTTTTCAGCGTGACTGTTTTGCCGCCGGTGTTCGGACCCGTAATGATGACCCCGCTTGTGTCCTCCATCAGCGTCAGGTCCAGCGGAACGCAGGTCTCCCGGGGCAGCAGCGGATGTCTTGCGCCGCGCAGATCAAGCGCCCGTTCCGCACTGAGCCGAACGGTGCTGCCGTGCATCGCCGCGCCCAGCTTCGCCCGGGCAAAGAGCATATCCAGCTCCTCCATCATGCGGCGATTCCTGTCAAGGCTTTCCCCTTCCTCTGCCACCAGATCACTGAGGACATACAGCAGGCGGCGCACCTCCTCATCCTCCGCCAGCCGCAGTGCATCCAGCGCCTGCTGCATTGTTGCCGCAGCATGGGGTTCCATGAACACCGTCCCGCCCTTAGCGGAGGTCTCCACCACCGTGCCGGGAAATTGCTGCTGAAACCGTCGCTGCACGGGCAGCACCCATCGTCCCTGCCGACTGGTCAGGTACCCATCCGCCAAATATTGCTTCTGGGTCTTCATCAGCCGATTCAGCTTTTCCTTCAGTTCACCTTCCTGCGCCGCGATACGCTGACGCAGGCTGCGCAGTGTTGGGCTGGCGTCGTCCCGCAGACGATCCTCCTGCACCACGGTCTCAATGCGTTCCTCCAAGGCCGACACATCCCGCAGCTCCCCAGCATAGGCGGCGATCATCGGACTGATGCCTTCCGCGCGGCGCAGGTAGATCATCAGACGGCGGCAGGTCATGGCAAACCGCGCCACCGCCATCAGCTGCTCCGGGAGCAGCATGCCCCCGGCCTGTGCCAGCGCTACGTCCTGCGTCAGGCTGTCCATGGTGGACAGGGGCGGTGTTCCGTTGGCCTCCAGCACCTTGCGGGCCTCGCCCGTTTCCGCCATGCGGTGCAGGCATTTGCTTTCATCCGCCGCAGGCCCCCAGTGCAGCAGCGCTTCCCGCGCCCCCGCAGACACCGCCTGATCGGCAAGCGCCCGCTGTATTTTGTCAAATTCCAGAATTGCCCAATGTGCTGTATGTTCCATACAAAAATACGCTCCTCCGCTTGTTGGTTGACAGCGTATTTTTCTGAAGCGTTGCCATCCTTCCAGCCGAGAAGCACAAAAAAGGGTACGAAAAAAGAGGTGTGCGCACGGCTCGAAGGATAGCCTGAACACAGCCCTCGCTGCTGTTTTGTCACACAGCCCCGAGGTCCGTATTCCGCTTCTTTAACGAACCGACCGCAAAACCACACCTCCCACTGTTGATGCTTGCAGTATAGCACAGCCGCCGCGCCTGTGCAAGCCCTTATTTGCTGGCCCAGCGAGCGTCTGCCGTGCGAACCTCTGCAATGCCCGCTTCAGAGAGATAAGCAAAGGCTTCCTCCACCTCGGCGGGAATGTCTACATGCGCGATATAGTCCTTGCCACAGGGGCCATAACCCTGCGCGCCATCCCGCAGCCGGGGAATTTCCCCCAGCAGCAGCGTGACGTAGCGCTGCACGTCC
Source organism: uncultured Clostridia bacterium (assembly GCA_934631985.1). Classification (GTDB taxonomy): domain Bacteria; phylum Bacillota; class Clostridia; order Christensenellales; family Aristaeellaceae; genus Egerieenecus. The sequence continues at coordinate 21,310 of CAKTYE010000039.1, forward strand.
CACATGCCCCAGGGATTCGGCTGCAAGGCAATGCCCTGCGCCGTTGCCACCGGCTCCACATGATAGGTCGCGTAGTTGAGAATGCGCACCTCGGGCGCAAACTTGCGGAAGCCTGCATCCATGCGGCGCTGCATGGTCGCATCCTGCATCAGCAGCATGGAACGCGGCGTACACCCCTGCGCATGCAGCAGTGCCAGCGCGTTGGTGACATTATTGCCGCAGTTGGTGGACGCACATTCCAGCCAGTCCGCCGTCAGGCCATGGCGCAGCCGCAAGCATTCATCGAGGATCTCCGCTTCCATGCGCCCTGCTGTTTCCAGCATGGGATAGGCACGGTGCAGCTTTTGGCGCAGCGTTTCCGTGGTATGTCCCTGACCGCCCACGATCATGAGCCTTCGCGCCAGTCCGGCCTGCATGGCCTCTGCCGCCGTGTCAATGCCTGCGGGGATCGTCCCGCCAAAGAGGATCAGCACATCCACCTGCTCCATGCCCTGTTCCTGCCGCATGGCTTCCCGGGTCAGCGCAGACAACTCCCGCATGCCCACAAAGTCTCCAAGGATGCGAATAGCCTGAACCTGCTTCTCCAACTCCTGCATAGCGCCTGCTCCTTCCAGATACAGAAAAGGAGCGTCCTTCGAAAAGGACGCTCCTGTAGGTTACAGCATTACTCAATGACCTTCGCCACAACGCCGGAACCAACCGTGCGGCCACCCTCACGGATAGCGAAACGCAGGCCCTGCTCCAGAGC
>CAKTYE010000040.1 GCA_934631985.1 uncultured Clostridia bacterium
ACCATTGCGGAGATCATGATGCGTCCCCTGCGGCTGCACGGCATCGGCAAAAACGATGAGGAGCGCCGCGCCATGTGCATCAAGGCGCTGGAGGACGGCGGCCTGATGCCTGCGGAGGACTTCCTGGTCCGCTTCCCGCATGAGCTTTCCGGCGGACAATTACAGCGCATTTCCATCCTGCGTTCCATGCTGCTGGAACCGCTGTTTCTGGTGGCGGATGAGCCGGTATCCATGCTGGACGTTTCCGTCCGTGCGGAGATCATCCACATGTTCCAGCGCCTGTGCAGGACGCATAACACCGCCATCCTGTTCATTAGCCATGATATTGCCATTGTGCGCTACGTCTCCCAGCGGGTGGCGGTGATGTATCTGGGCCGCATTGTGGAAATGGGTGACGCAGATACGGTCATCCAGCACCCCATGCACCCCTACACCCAGGCGCTGATCTCCAACTGCTCGTCCATTGACCCGGATGCGGACATGCCGGTGATCTCCATCGAGGGCGAGCCGCCGTCTCCTGTGGATCCCGGCCCCGGCTGCTATTTTGCGGATCGCTGCTTCAAGGCCTGCGACAAGTGCCGCAAAAGCTATCCGCCCATGGTCACCATGCCGGACGGGCGGCAGGTCAGCTGCTTCTTTGCACAAACCATAGAGGAGGAAGAAAAGCATGAGGATTGAGGATATTCTCGCGAAGGTTCCGGCTTATGACACCTTTTTGACGGTGGATGAAATGGACGCCAGCACCTTGCAGCTAGCGAAGGACTATCCCGATGTGGTGACGGTCACCGAGGTGGGACGCTCCCGCTGGAACCATCCCATTTACTGCCTGAAGATCGGCAGCGGCAGCCAGAATGCGCTGATGTACGGCACGCCCCATCCCAACGAACCCATCGGTGCGATGATGCTGGAATTTTTCAGCCGCGAGCTGGCGGAAAACGAGGAGCTGCGCCGGGAGCTGGACTACACCTTCTATATCATCAAGTCCAGCGACCCGGACGGCACCAGCCTGAACGAGGGCTGGTTCAAGGGGCCGTTCACCATCTCCCACTACCAGCGGAATTTCTTCCGCCCCTCCTTTGCTCAGCAAGTGGAGTGGAGCTTCCCCATTGATTACAAAACGCTGCACTTCCATGCGCCCATCCCCGAAACGAAGGTGCTGATGGAGCTGATCGATCAGAAGAAGCCCACCTTCATTTACTCCCTGCACAACGCGGGCTTCGGCGGCTGCTACTGGTACCTGACCGAGGGCGACGAGGCGCTGTACAAGGAGCTGTACCGCCAGCCGGCGCTGGAAAAGGTGCCGCTGAGCCTGGGCGAGCCGGAAGCGCCTTACTGCGAGGAGTTCTATCCTGGCGTGTACCGCATGCTGGGCGTGAAGGCGCATTACGATTATCTGGAAAAGTTCGTCCCGGACAAGGATCCGGCGACGATGATCACCTCCGGCACCTCCAGCGATGAATACGCCAATCGGGAGGGGAAGATCGTTTCCCGCGCGCTGGTGAACGAGATGCCCTATTTCTATGATCCCCGCATTGACGACACCACGCCCTCCGACATGACCCGCCGGGAAGCTGTGCTGATCAATTGCGACCAGACCGAGGCCTTCTTCGCGGCCCTTACGCCTCTGTATGAACGCGCCGAGCCGCTGATCCGCACCTGGAACCCCTTCTTCATTTCGGTGGAGGATCGCATGGCAGGCAGCAGCGCCGGCAACATGGACGCGAAGCGCCAGTGGGCCATGGCCCCGGAGTTTGAGGAAAAGGCCACCGTTGCACAGAAATTTGAGAACCTCTACGGGCTGGGCTTCTATCGCAACCTGAGCGTGTGCCTGCTGTGGCGCGCCTGCACCTATGAATTGGAGCATGGCACGGACATGTCGGATGCAGTACGCGCAGAGCTGGAGGCCATCAAGGCTGATGCAGGCAAGCTGATGGAGGAGAACCTGCGCTACCTGGAGGAAAACCTTCACTACCAGGCCATTCCGATTCAGAAGCTCGTCCGCATTCAGCTGGCAAGCGGCCTGCTGTACGCTAAGTATGTACATGACAAGAACTGAAGGCTGAAGAACTTAAGAGAAACGTATATGCAGTAAAGCGGCAGGGAAGCATCCGGGACAAGGCGGATGCCTCCCTGCCGTTTTGCCTGCATGAAATGTGGGGAACAGACAGCGCATCGGAGCAAGTGCTGCGAGCTTGGCAGGATCACGCAGCTATTCAGCGCTGAGATGGATCATTTCTTTCCAGTACAACAAGCAGGGATATTTGCTCTCCATGACGAATGTCAACGGTAAAGCGGGGTTCTATGCCTGCGACAACGCGGCGGCCCGGAGGCATGAAACCTCGTTCAGCACCCTGACAACGATATATACCTACGACAGCATAGGCAAGCTGATGATCCAGGCTGGCAGCGAGCAAGCAAAATTTTTCCTGTGTTGATGATATACATGATTTTGCAGCTGACAATGGCACGGGGAAAGTAATGTAAATTGCCAATTTGTTTGACGATGCATAGACAGTTGACGCTTTTTAAGCGATTGGAGGAAATGTAATATGCCGAATACAGGTAAAATTAGAGAAATAGTCTATGAAAAAACCTTTTATCCAAGCGGAAAGTATCGCCACTATCTATCCGTAGTTGAATTGCTACATTTGTTTGATCAAATTCTTAAGACGAATGAAACAACAGAGTATATACTGGTGACTCCTTTTTATATAACAGCAACTGGACAACATGAATTTGATTGTTATATGTTTTTTGTCGAAAAGATTAAGAGCTGGGAAAACGAAAATGACTTAATGAAGGGATACAAAGTTGATGAAGCCGGCAATCCATATAAGGGCGTCATACGCTTCTATAAGAATGATGATCTTCAATCGTTTCAAAAAGCCATTAAAGACTATATGTCATGTATGGATACGATTGTGAGAGAAATATATGTTTTTTTACACAAAAAAAACAGAGTAAGAAATAGGGATATACTTTTAGGGAGCCTTTGCTTTGAAGTGGGTGCAGAGTAGGCAGTTTTGATGATGGAATGATGCAATCAGGCTGGCTGTAAGCAGCAATGACAGGGTTATTATTGTAATTGCTGAATAGAAGATGACCTGCCAGCGGCACAAGCAAAATTTTCCTGTGTTGATGATATACATGATTTTGCAGCTGACAATGGCACGGGGAAAGTTATACAAGTTGCCAAATTTGTTTGACGATGCATAGGTATTTAATGATTTTCTGAGTGATTGGATGGAATGCAATATGACGAATACAGGGAAGATTAGAGAGATGGTCTATGAAAGCACCTTTTATCCAAGCGGAAGGTATCATCACTATTTATCCGTGGTTGACTGGCTAGATTTGCTTGATCAAATTCTTAAGACGAATGAAACAACAGAGTATATACGGGCAATTCCTTTTTATAAAACAATGGACGGACAATATGAATTCGAACTTTATATGTTCTTTTGTGGAAAAATTGAGAATTGGGAAAACGAAGATGACCTAATGCGGGAATGTGAATTTGATGAAGGTGGTAATCCGTATAAAGGAGTCATACGTTTCTATAAAAATGATGATCTCCAAGCATTTCAAAAAGCCATTAAAGATTATATGTCATGTATGGATACGATTGTGAGAGAAATATATGGCTTTTTACATAGAAAATGCAGAATAAGAAATAAGGATATGCTTTTAGGAAGCCTTTGCTTTGAAGTAAACGCAAAGTAGGTGAGCAGGTTGGCTGTAAGCAGCAATGGCGAAAAATCTAACAGGAAAGCTCCAAAGCATGCCGAAAAATAGTAAAGCGCAGTGCCGCATTGCGGCGGAGACCGCAGTCAGCGAGATCAACGCGGCAAAGTAAAAGCATACGAAACTTGGATGAAAGGGGCCGTTCCTGCGGGGACGGCTCCTCCTTTTTATAAAAAGTTGTCGGAAGACCCCGATCAAAACCCTCAGTCGTTCCGTCTATAAAAGTGTAGGAGGTGATGCGCATGGAGGTTGTCAAGGGCCCTGACAGCGTCCGCGAACAGCAGCTTTGCCGGATGGTAGACCAATATCAAACTAGCCTGCTGCGGCTGTGCTACATGCAGCTTCACGATAAGGCGCTGGCGGAGGATGCAGTGCAGGAGACCTTTTTGAAGGCCTACAAGGGCATGGAGGCCTTCCGGGCAGACTGCACGGAAAAAACCTGGCTCATGCGCATTGCCGTCAACACCTGCCGGGATATGCTGCGCTCGGCATGGCTGCGGCATCTGGATCGCCGCGTTACGCCGGAACAGCTGCCGGAGCCTGCTGCGCCGCCGGAGACGGAAGACGTCAGCCTGACGCTGGAGGTCATGCAGCTGCCGCAAAGGCATCGGGAAGTCATTCTGCTTTACTACTATGAGAACATGACCGTTGAGGAGATCGCCCAGGCGCTGGGCGTTTCAAAGTCAACGGTATCGGCGCGTCTTGCGCGAGGCCGCCAGAAGCTACGACAAGTGCTGGAGGGAGGGCTTTGACCATGAACAACAGGCAGGAAAAAGACCGCTTGCGTCATGCCATCGACACAACGCTTTCCGGGCTGGCGGAGGATCCCTGGCTTGCGCAGCGCGTACTGTCCAAAGCGAAGGGAGAAGAAAAAGTGAAGAAAAAGCTATCCATTGGATTCATTCTTGCCATGGTGGTGGTACTTGCCGCCGTGAGCGCTGCCATTGCCGCAACGATCAACCTTTTTGAAAAGCTCGGGCAGTTCGAACCGCGGTTTGCAGAGATCGCTCCCAAGGCGACGCTTCAAGCCGCTGCGCCCGTGACCACCGATAGTGCGGAAACAGGCCCTGTGACAGCCGCCATTACAAATGCCTACTATGACGGCGATGCGCTGCTGATTGGCTATACGGTGCAAAGTCAGACGGTCTATGAGCGCTTTACGCCCACTGTAGATCAGCTTGCACAGATGCAGCAGGCAGATGCCGAAATGGCAGAAGAAAGCGCCAATATCACGGAGAACTATGCTGCCGAGCTGATGCAGGCGCAGCAGAACGGTACGCCGTGGGGAATAGTCAGATACAGCATTACAGTGTCGGATCATACCTACATCAATGGAACGGTCGATGCAGGCCCCTGGGTAGAGACGGAGGACGAAGCGCAGCCGGGATACTTTGCCGCCATTCGCGACATTGAGGATTTGCCGGAGGAGGTCAGGGGGCTGGACGCACTGAACATAAGCATTGCTGTGCATCAAAATGCGCTCTACACTTATTTTGATGGCAAGACTTATTACTGCCTGAACGAACGCACAGAGCTTCCCGCCATGACGGCGACGGTGCATCGCGCCGCACACGACACAGCGCAGCTAATGGGGTTTGGAACGGTGCAGGGAACCCAAATTTGTGTGACGGTGGAAGCCTCTGAGGTTCACTTGTCAGCGAAGCTCACGGCGATGAATGGAACGCTTCCCGAACTGGCAGTGGGGGCTTCTTATGACCTTCGGCTCGTGGATGCGGCGGGGTATGTATTCAGCGCGAATGCAGAAGAAATGCCAGATAAGGGCAGCATACTATTTACCTTTGACGGCAATGGCAGGACCCCAGAGGTGCTGGAGGCTTATGTGATGGTACTCAGCGACGCAGGGGAGACAGAAGAAGTGCATGTTGTTTTGGAGGTGAATGGGTAATTGTATAGCAAAAAGGAGGCACAAGCCTCCTTTTGGGTTTATGCGAGATTTTGAAGATTTCAGAAAAGAAAACGATTTTACTTTGTCTCAAACCAGTCGCTGCCGCGATGCACCTCTGCTGCCAGCGGAACGGAAAGCGTCAGCACATGCTCCATGCAGTCGCGCAGCAGCGTAGCTGCATGGTCGGCCTCCTCCGGGGGGCATTCGATCAGCAGCTCGTCGTGGACTTGCAAAATCAGCTTGGCTTGCAGCTTTTCACGGCGCAGCGCCTCGTCCACACGCACCATCGCCAGCTTGATGATGTCTGCTGCCGTTCCTTGTACGGGGGTGTTCATGGCGGCGCGGCGACCAAACTCGCGAACGACGCTGCGCGTGGAGGCCAACTCCGGCAGATAGCGGCGGCGGCCCAGCAGCGTCTCTGCATAGCCGCGATCCATGCCCTGCTGCACGGCCTCGTCCATGTAGCGCTTGACCCCGGGATACTTGGCGAAGTACCGGGCGATGAACTCCTTAGCTTCCTTCTGGGTCACACCCGTGTTCCGGGCCAGACCAAAGCCGCTGATGCCGTAGATCAGACCGAAGTTGACGGCCTTGGCACGGCTGCGCAGCGTGGGCGTGACCTCGTCAAGCGGCACATCAAAGATCTCACTGGCGGTGCGGGCATGTACGTCCTGTCCCGTGCGGAACGCTTCCACCAGCGCTGCGTCCCCGGAAAAGTGTGCCATCAGCCGCAGCTCGATCTGGCTGTAGTCTGCGTCCAGCAGCACCCAGCCCGGACGCGGAATGAATGCCTTGCGAATTTCCCGCCCCTGCTCGGTGCGCACGGGGATGTTCTGCAAATTCGGTTCGCTGGAGGAAATGCGCCCTGTGGCGGTGGCAACCTGATCGAAGGTGGAGTGAATGCGCCCCTCAGGCCCCATCAGACGCAGCAGTCCTTCAATGTAGGTGCTGTTCAGCTTGGAAAGCTGGCGGTATTTCAGCAGCGGCTCAATGACCTCCGGGGCAATGTCCCGCAGGCCCTCCAGCACCTCGGCGGAGGTGGAATAGCCCCGGGTGGTCTTTTTGCCGTGGGGCAGCTTCAGCACCTCGAACAGCACTTCGCCCAGCTGCTGGGTACTGTTCAGGTTGAATTCCTTGCCGCCGGTGGACTGAATGACCTGACGGCGGCAGTCCTCGATCTCCTCGGCATAGCTTTGGCCCAGCGCGCGCAGGACGCTGCCGTCTACGGTAAAGCCGACCTCCTCCATGCGGAAAAGCACATGGCTCAGGGGCATTTCAACGGCTTGCAGCAGCGTTTCCACGCCGTCCTGCCGCACCTTTTCGGCCTGGAAGCGGTATAGGCTCATCAGCCCGCAGGCATCGCAGGGCAATTCGCCCAGCAGCGCTGCCAGCGTGTAGCTTTTTTCCTGCGGGTTCAGCACATAAGCGCCCAGCATGGTGTCCCACAGGAAACGCTCAGGCAGGGGCAGGCCGTTCTTTTGCAGGGTGTGCAGCAGCCGCTTGCCATCATGAACGATCACACGGCCTGTCTCCAGCACGGGCGAAAGCACGCGCAGCACCGTCGAAGGATCCGCACCGGGATTCAGCAGATCGCCGCTCAGGCTGACGCGGCAGCACTGCCCGTCGCTGGTGGCAAGGGAGCAATCCAGATCCAGGCACAGGGCGACAGGCCAGGCGGCATCCGTCAGCGTGTGCAGAAAGGCTTCCAGTTCTCCGGCAGTGGTCATTTCCACCATGGGGGCGTAGGGGAGCGCCGTCAGGGTCGGGACTTCCGCAGAGACGGGCGCAGGTGCAGCGGCGGGAGCGGCGCTGGCCTTGGGCTGGGGCGTGGGAGCAGGCTCCCCGGAAAGCTGCGTGGCGAGCTTACGCAATTGCAGTTTTTCCAGCGCGGGAATGCCGTCCTTCAGGTGGGTCAGCGTGCAGTCCTTCAGGCTCCAGGTGATGGGCGCGTCCCGGCGAATGCGGGCCAGCTCCTTGCAGTCCCGGGCCTGCTGGGCATAGGTGGTCAGCCGCTCGGAAAGCTTGCCTTTTTCATCGCCTGCATGGGCCAGCGTTTCCTCCAGCGTGCCGTATTTTTGCAGCAGCTTGACAGCGGTCTTGTCGCCGATGCCGGGAATGCCCGGGATGTTGTCGCTGCTGTCGCCTGCCATGCCCTTCCAGTCTGTGACCTGCTCGGGGCCAAAGCCGTATTCTTCCCGCACCGTGGCGGGGGTGAACAGCATGGTCTCCGAAATGCCCTTGCGGGTGAACATCAGCTCGGTCACGCCGTCCACCAATTGCAGTGCGTCCCGGTCGCCGGTGAGCAGCAGGGGCTTCACGTCCTGGCCTTCCGACTGAAGGGACAGCGTACCCAGCAGATCGTCGGCCTCGTAGCCTTGCAGGGAATAGCTGGCGATGCCAAGCTGGGGCAGCAGCTCGCGAATGAGCTTGAACTGGCTGACCAGCTCTGGGGGCGTGGGATTGCGCCCCGCCTTATAGTCGGCATACACCACATGGCGGAAGGTCGGGCCATGCTCGTCAAAGCACACGGCGCAGTAGCGGACGTTTTCCTCCTTCACCACCTTGAAAAGCATCGTCAAAAAGCCGTGGATCGCGTTGGTATACACACCGTCAAAGCCCATCAGCGGCAGTGCATGAAAGGCCCGGTGCATCAGGCTGTTGCCATCCACGATCAGAAATACATCCTTCATAAGAAGCTCCTCCGTTCCAGGGCAGCCTGGCATCAAATCCTCTTGCCAGCAGACCGTGCCATGGCGCGGCGCTGTCCTGCGTCTTGTCAAAGTATACCATAAATGGCGTGCCACGGCAAACACACCCTGGACAGAGCCGCCGCTGTATTTTTCCTGTATTCCCGTTGACAGTCCCGCGCCGCGCCCGGTACAATGGAATCCGTATCCATTTTTAGGAGATGATACCATGGCACCCACGAAAGCAAAGGCGCTTCGCGCGGCGTTTCCGCGAACCCTGCCCATTATGGCGGGGTATTTATTTCTCAGCTTGGCCTGGGGCATGCTGCTGCGGGAAAAGGGCTTCGGCGTGGGCTGGGCGCTGATGATCAGCGGCCTGGTCTATGCAGGCTCCATGCAGTTTGTGCTGATCGGCCTGATGACCGCGCCTTTTTCGCCCATTACGACACTGCTGATGACGCTGATGGTTAATGCGCGGCACTTATTCTATGGCCTGACCATGCTGGAGCCTTACGGCAAATGCCGCCGATGGAGGCCCTATCTGATTTTTTCCCTGACGGACGAAACCTTTTCCCTGGTGTGCGATGGAAATATTCCCCAGGGCGTGGCAGCAGAGGATTATTATTTTGTCGTCTCTGCACTGGATCAGCTTTACTGGGTGGTGGGCAGCGTGTTTGGTGTGCTGCTGGGGCAGCTGCTGCCCTGGGACCTGACGGGCATTGACTTTGCCATGACGGCGCTGTTTGTGGTCATTGTGGTGGAGCAGTGGGAGGCGGCAGGCAAGAGCGGCAAGCCCTGGTTCCAGGCGCATCTGCCTGCGCTGCTGGGCTTTGCGCTGACCATTGTCAGCCTGCTGCTGGCGGGCAGCGAGCGGTTCCTGCTGCTGTCCATGGGCATGATGCTGGTGTGCTTCTATCTGCAATTCAACGGGAAGGGGAGGGCCAAGGCATGACGACGGTGCAGCTGCTGATTACGGTGGGCATTGCGGCGGCGGTGACGCTGGTCATCCGCGCACTGCCCTTCTGGGTATTCCCGGCGGGAAAAAAGCCCCCGGCCTTTGTGGACTTTCTGGGCCAGCAATTGCCTGCTGCTGTGATGGCGATGCTGGTGGTGTACTGCCTGAAGGATGTGCGCTTCACCAGCGCGGCGGGATTCGTACCGGCGCTGGCGGCCTGCGTTGTGGTGGCAGCGCTGCACCTGTGGAAGCACAAGATGATTCTGTCCATTGCGGCAGGCACGGCGGTGTATATGGTGCTGATCCGGTGCATGTGAGAAAATCGGCACAGGCGGTGCATGGACTTCCAAAGGTTGGTATGATATACTTAACTGGTTCGAATGGAAGGATACGAAGGAGGCCTGTGCATGATTTTTCTGTTGGAATGTATTGCGGCCTGCGCCCTGATCACCCTTGTGCTGGTGCTTATGGCTGCCAGGCGGCGCGAGGTCTTCACCAACGACTATCCGCCTGTTGTGACGGATAAGCTGCGCGCCTTGCAGCTTGTGGCGGAAACGCCGCCGACGAAAAAGAGCGACATTGTGCGCAAGGCTGTGGCGGCGGTGATCTTTGCACTGCTGTTTGCTCTGGTGCTGCGCTTTATCAACGGCATTACGACCTTTCTGCAAGCGGCATGCACGGCATATCTGCTGTGGCTGGTGGTGGATTGGTACGATTTCCTGGTGGTGGATGTGCTGCTGGCGCCCTTTGATAAGTTCTACAAGCTGGCGAAGGTCAACGCATTTGAGAAGTCGGCGGTGCTGTTCCATTGCAAGGCCAGCCTCCGTGGCATGGTGCTGGGACTGGTCTTTGCGCCCCTGGTGGGACTGCTGGTGCTGCTGCTGTAAAAAATGCAGGAGGCGTTCATAAGCATACAAAAAAGGCGTGGCGTATAAGCCATGCCTTTTCTGATACCCAGAGATCCTGTCTTTGAAATTACAGCCCCAGCTTTTTAGCGCAGGGATCCACATCCAGCGTTGCAAAGTAATCCTGCGGGGTCTCTGCACGGCGAATGAGCTGGAAGCTGCCGTCCTCCCGATAGAGAATCTCTGCGGAACGCAGCCGGCCGTTGTAGTTGTAGCCCATGGAAAAGCCGTGCGCGCCCGTGTCGTGAATGACGATCAGGTCGCCCATGTCGATCTCCGGCAGGGGGCGGTCAATGGCAAACTTGTCGTTGTTCTCGCACAAACAGCCCGTCACGTCGTAAACATGGTCGCAGGGAGCATTACGCTTCCCCACCACCGTAATGTGGTGATACGCGCCGTACATGGCGGGACGCATCAGGTTCGCCGCGCAGGCGTCCAGACCGATGTAGTGCTTGTAGGTGTCCTTGCGGCTGGTGGCATGGGCTACAAGCCAGCCGTTGGGGCCGGTCATGTAGCGTCCCAGTTCCGTCTTGATGGCAACGCCGTGGATGCCGTTGGCGGTAAACACCTTGTCATAGGCTTTGTGTACGTCCGCACCAATGGCGGCAATGTCGGGTGCAGCCTGCTCGGGACGATAGGGGATGCCTACGCCGCCGGAGAGATTCACAAAGGCCAGGGGCAGTCCCACTTTGTCCATCAGCTTGCGCCCTGTTTCAAACAGCAGCTCTGCCAGCGCGGGGTAATAGGCGTTGTCAATGGTGTTGCTGGACAGGAACGCATGCAGGCCGAAGGACTTCGCGCCCAAGCGTTTTAATTCGGCCAGCCCCTCCTCCAATTGCGGATAGGTGAAGCCGTATTTCGCTTCGCTGGGGTTGCCCATGATGGTGGTGCCGATGGTGAAATCTCCGCCGGGATTATAGCGGCAGCAGATGCATTCCGGCACGCCGCCGTGGGTGCGCAGCTTCTCAATGTGGGTGATGTCGTCCAGGTTGATGAACGCGCCCAGCGCACGGGCCTGTGCAAATTCCTCGGCGGGCATGGCATTGGCGGAGAACATGATCTCCTCGCCATGGAAGCCGCAGGCGTCCGCAAGGGTCAGCTCGGTGGCGCTGGAGCAGTCCACTCCGCAGCCCTCCTCCTTCAAAATGCGCAGGATGGCGGGATTGGGCAGCGCCTTTACGGCAAAGTATTCCTTGAACTGGTCACACCAGGCAAAGGCCGCGTTCAGCGCACGGGCCGTACGGCGGATGCCGGCTTCGTCATACAAATGAAAGGGCGTGGGGAATTGCGCCGCCGCCCGGGTAAATACGTCGTCAGACAGGGAGAAATTCGGCATGCAGTGTCACTCCATTACAAAACTCCGGGAGGGGGACCCGGTATCCATCAATGTACCATGCGCGGCAGGCTCGTGCAAGTTTTTTTGGTGTTTTGACTGCGCAAGGCAGAAAAACAGCGGGCCGCGCACGACCCGCTGCTGTGTTACAGCTTCTTTCGATAATCTTCCATTTCCGCCTGGTTGGCGAGAATGAAGTGTCCCGGCTCGATCTCCTGCCACTGGGGCTTATCCGTCTCATAGTGGTGCATGGATTCGTCATACACCAGCAGCTGACGGTCGCGCTCCACGTCGGGGTTCGGCGTGGGAATGGCGGAAAGCAGCGCCCGAGTGTAGGGGTGCAGCGGATGGGCGAAAAGCAGATTCGTTTCCGCCAGCTCCACAATGCGGCCCCGCTGGATCACCGCGATACGATCGCAGATGAACTTCATCACGGACAGGTCGTGAGCGATGAACAGATACGTCAGGCCGCGCTTCTTTTGCAGGTCTGCCAGCAGGTTCAAAATTTGCGCACGGATGGATACGTCCAGCGCGGAGATAGGTTCGTCCGCGATGATGAAGGATGGCTCCATGATCAGCGCCCGGGCAATGCCGATGCGCTGCCGTTGTCCGCCGGAGAACTCATGGGGGAAGCGGGAGGCAAATTCGGGCAGCAGACCCACGTCCGTCAGCGCCTGATTCACCAGCTCGTCCTGCTGTTCCTTCGTCAGGTGCTTGCGGACGTTCATCAGACCTTCCTTGACGATGTAGTTCACCTTTGCACGGTCGTTCAGGGAGGACATGGGGTCCTGGAAAATCATCTGGATTTCCTTGATGATCTTCTTGTCCATCTCCCGGGTGATCTTGCCGTTGATCTTCTCACCCTTGTAGAGAATTTCGCCGCCGCTGGTGGGGTTCATGCGGATAATAGCCCGACCAATGGTGGTTTTGCCTGAGCCGGACTCGCCCACCAGACCGAAGGTCTCGCCCTTGTAAATGTCAAAGCTCACGCCGCGGACAGCCTCAAAGGCGTGACGATGCTTGCCGAAGGTCACATGCAGATCATGCACTTGCAGCAGCTTTTCTCTTTCCTGCTCACAGGTCATGCAGGTCACCTCCCAACGGCACCAGGTGCGAAATGTTGCGAATAGCCTCCGGCGGGTCGATCTTCGGGGCGCGATCCGACAGCAGCCAGGTCTTGGCCTTGTGGGTGGGCGTCACCTCGAAGTACGGCGGACGGTATTCAAAGTCGATCTTCAGGGCGTAGGGATTGCGCGGGGCAAAGGCGTCGCCCTTCAGGGGCTGGAACAGATTGGGCGGCGTGCCGTGAATGGAGCTGAGCTTTTCACCGCGTACCCCCAGCTGCGGCATGGAGGCCAGCAGCGCCCAGGTGTAGGGGTGCTTCGGGTCGTAAAAGACCTCCCGGCAGGTGCCGATCTCCACAATGTCGCCTGCGTACATGACGGCTACGCGGTCCGCAACCTTCGCCACCACGCCCAAGTCGTGGGTGATGTAGATGACCGTCAGGTTGTATTTGTGCTGCATGTCGCTGATCAGGCGGATGATCTGCGCCTGGATGGTCACGTCCAGGGCTGTGGTCGGCTCGTCGCAGATGAGAATTTTCGGGTTGCAGGCCACGGCAATGGCGATTGCCACGCGCTGGCGCATGCCGCCGGAAAACTCATGGGGATACTGCTTGAAGCGGCGCTCCGGGTCGGTGATGCCAACGTCCCGCAGCATTTGAATGGCCTTCGCCTTGGCGGCGGCCCCCTTCAGGCCCTGATGATAGCGGATGGATTCCGCGATCTGCCAGCCGATGGTCTTCAGCGGGTTCAGGCAGGTCATGGGGTCCTGCATTACCATGGCGATGCGCCCGCCGCGAATTTTTTCCCATTCCTTTTCGGTCTTGAGCTTCGTCAGGTCCTGGCCCTCAAAAAGAATGCTGCCGCTGTCGATATAGCCGTTTTTATCCAGCAGGCCCATAAAGGTTTTGTTCAGCACGCTTTTGCCGGAGCCGGACTCGCCCACCACCGCCAGCGTCTCGCCCTCATACAGGTCGAGGGATACGCCGCGAATGGCGTGGAGCGTCTTGCCGCGCAGGGTGAACTTCACATTCAGATCCCGCACGGAGAGGATGACATTCTGTTGCTGTTCCATATGCACATCCTCCTTACAGATGGTTCTTCGGGTCGGCAGCATCCGCAAAGGCGTTGCCGATCATGTAAAAGCAAATGGTGATGACGGACAGAATGACTGCCGGGAAAATCAGCTGATAACGCAGGGAGGGGGTCATCATCAGGGCGCGGCCCGTTTCCACCAGGTTGCCCAGAGAGGGAACCTCCAGCGGCAGACCCAGACCGATGTAGGTCAGGAACACCTCGCTGCCGATAGCACCGGGGATGGTCAGCGCCATTTGCAGCATGATGACGGACACCATGTGGGGCAGCAGGTTCTTGACGATGATGCGGCCCATGGGCGTACCCAGGCAGCGGGAAGCACGGTTGAAGTCCCGGTCGCGGATGATCAGCACCTGGTTGCGTACAAAGCGTGCAATGCCCAGCCAGCCCGTGACACACATGGCGATGATCATGGTGGCGACGCCGGGCTTCATCACATAGGAGGCCAGGATCAGGATAATGGTGCTGGGAATGTTATCCACAATGTTATACAGCTCTGTGAAGAAAAAGTCCAGCTGACGCACATAGCCCCACAAAAGGCCCATCAGCACGCCCACCAAGCCGCGGATCAGCGCCACGGCAAAGCCGATGAGCAGGCTGGTGCGGGTGCCGGCCCACAGCCGCGCCCACAGGTCCTGACCAATGTTGTTGGTGCCGAACCAGAACTCTGCGCAGGGGGCGCGGTTCATGATCTGCATGCCGGTCTCGGGATCATTGTTGATATAGTTGGGGTCCATCTGTCCGGGCAGATAGGGCTGGATGCAGGTGAACAGCAGCAGCACCACAATGATGATCAGCATGACCAGCGCCATGCGGTTTTTTAGGAACATCCGCACGGTGGAGCCCCAATAGGAATAGTTGGAGTAGCCCGTCTTTTCAGCGGCGGTCTCGCTGTAGGCGGCGCGCTCGAAAAGCTCCTGGGGCAGGGCGGCGATCTCGTCTGCCGTCAGCGTTTGATCCGGGGCAAGGGTCGCTTTTTCATGCTGGAGGAGCGCGTCGCCCAGACGATTTGTCATTTGCTGGGAGGGAGAAATCTTGCTCATCAGCGGGTCGCTCCTTTCTGCGTCAGGTTGATGCGGGGATCCAGCAGGGCCATCAGCAGGTCGCCGATCAGCAGGCCGAAGATGCCCAGCACTGCGTAAATGATGACCAGTGCCTGCACCATGGTGTTGTCCTGCATTTTAATGACCTCGACCAGCAGGCCGCCCATGCCGGGGATGGAATACAGAGATTCAATGTAGATGGAGCCGCAGATGGTCAGCAGCAGCGAGCCGGGAAGCTGCTGCACCATGGGCACCACGCCGTTGCGGAAAATATGATGGAAAGAGATGGCGCGGCCGGGAACACCCTTGGCCTTTGCCATCAGCACATAATCCTTGTTGGCCTCATCCAGCATGAAGCGGCGAATCCACATGGCATAGCCCGCAATGGAGGGCATGGCAAGGGAGAGAATGGGCAGGATCATGCTGGTCCACTGTCCCGGCTTGTACAGCAGGCTCCAGCCTGTTGCGCTGGAGCCGTACAGCTGCATGAACAGGTAATAGATCGCGGCGGGAACAGCCTGAATAATGACAATATACGCCGTGCCCAGCTTATCCACCCACTTGCCCTTGAAGCGGGCCATCAGAATGCCCAGGCCGAAGCCCAACGGCAGGCTGATTGCCATGGCCCACAGACCAAACTGGATGGAGTAAGGAGCCTTTTTGGCAACGATCTTTGCGATCGGATAATTCTGACGGTATTTGATGGATTTGCCCAGATCACCCTGCAAAAGCTGCGTGAAAAAACGGCCCAGCTGTTCCGGCAGGGGATCGTTGAGGCCCAGGGCCTCCAGTGCGTTATGAATATCAGCCTCGGTCATCTTGTCGATGTTGCTGAAATAGCCTTCAACGGGCATCAGGCGCAAAAGGCAGAAGACCACCGTAATGACCAGCGCCAGCGAAACGATTGCGCGCAGGATGCGAACCATACAGTATTTGAACATGCGTGTTGAGCGCCGGGGAAACGGGGCAGGCGCTCGTGCCTCCCTTCCAAAAAGGCGGGGGATGCGGTGCAGGACCGCATCCCCCTTTTAGCATTGGGGATGTTGAACTACGGGATCACGGAACCTCGGGGGTGTTGGTGGCAACGGCTTCCTTCCACTCAGCATACAGGGTGGTGAACTGCTCGGCAGTCAGCGGCTCGGACAGCACATGCATGTACTTGTAGCGGCCGGACTGATCCGGGACGGTCTCAAAGGGATTCACACGGCCCACGGTGTTGCCCCAGGTATCGGTGGAGAAGGGGATGACCAGCGCATGCTCCAGCAGGAAGGCTTCCGCCTTGGCATAAGCAGCATAGCGGGCTTCGTCCTTGCCGGTGTGGGTGGCAGCCTCGTCCAGCAGGGCCTGATATTCCTTCTGCAGGGCTTGCACGTTGGGGGTGGTCACCTGATCCAGGAAGGTCCAGTTGTTGCCAGCCTGGAAGGCCAGGATCCACGCGGTGGGGTCAGCATAGGAGCCACCGTTGTTCAGCTTCATGAACTGATACTTGGCGCTGCGGCGCACGGCGCTCAGGAAGCCGGAGGTGGGGCCAGCCTCAATGGTCAGGCTGATGTAGTCGGTGCCCAGCAGAGATTCCAGCTGCTGCTTGACGACCTGCACTTCTTCCGCCCAGCCGTTGGAGTTGGGGTTGTAGGGCATGACCATCTTGACAGGCAGGGAAACGCCGGCCTCGGTCAGCTCCTTCACGGCAGCTTCCTTGTAAGCCAGAGCTTTTTCCTCGTTGAAGCTGTAGTTCTCACGCTCGGTGATGCCCTTCAGCTCGTCGAAGGTGGTGTAGTCCTTACCGTCAACCTCGCACCAGGTCTCGGGGGTGATGGTCTTGGTCAGGTACATTTCGGGGTTGTAGGGATCCTTGGTCAGGTTCGCCTTCACGCGATCCAGGCCCCAGTACAGGGACTGACGGAAGTTCTCATTGTCGATGGCCTTCAGGTAATTGGAGGTCTCGTAGGTCGCTTCGTCCAGATCGGGATTCCAGCAGAAGCTGTAGTAGTACATGTAGGTGGTGTCGGGCAGAGAGGGCAGCACGATGTCCTTGGTTTCGGGATCAGCCTTCCAGGCGTCCAGAATGGCAGTGCTGATGTTTGCCTGATCCACTTCGCCGCGCTTGAACATCTCGGGCGCCAGGGTCGCAGCCTCGGCGTTGTAGGTCATGATGACCTGCTCGATGTACACCTTATCCGCGTCGAAGTAGTAGGGGTTCTTGGTGTAGATGCGCTGGAACTGCGGCTCCCACTCGGAGACGTAGTACGCGCCGATGTACAGGGTGGTCTCGATGTCCGTGCCGTACATGTCGGCATTCTCCGTGTAGAACTCGGTGGGCACGGGGATGAAGCTGCCGCAGTAGTCGGTGAAGTAGGGGATGGGGGAGACCAGGGTCAGCTCCAGGGTGTACTTATCCAGCGCCTTGAAGCCAACGTTCTCGTCAAAGCCGACCACGCCGCTCTCGGTATCCAGCACTTCCTTGGCACCCTTGATGGTGTCCGCATAGTAGTAGCTGTTGCCGGAGGCGTTGGCGGGATCGCAGATGAACTTCGCAGCAGTCACGAAGTCCTCAGCGGTCAGTTCGGCGACCTGCTCGCCTTTGTAGTTGACCCAGTACTGACCCTCACGGATGTGGAAGGTGTACACGGTCTGGTCTTCGCTGACGGTGAAGCTGTCCGCCAGGGCGTAGGTCTTGTGACCGTAGGAATCCTCAGCCAGCAGCCCCTCCACCACGTTGGAGATGGCCTTCCAGTCGTTGGCGGTACCGTTGCCGCCCAGGGACGACAGCGAGGAAGCCTCGGTGCCGTAGACCACATGGAGCGTCTGATCCGCAGCATAATTCAACGTGACAGCCGAATCAGCCAGGGAGACGCTGGCCATGCTCATGACCATGACAAGGGCCAGAACCAGGGAAAGGAAGCACTTTGCACGTTTCATGTGACAATCCTCCTTACAAAATATACTAGATACAGAAAACGCCCCCGAAGATCAGCTGACGCGCATCATTGCGGGGGAAAAGACTGTATCCTGTTACGGTTAACTATAGCAGACGGAGGGGCCGCTGTCAATGTATAAACGGGGAAAAACCAATGTTAATGCACCAAAAGAGCAATCCTGACAGGATTCGCGGGTGCATGCTTATTCGTGGAGGGCGGATAAGCATGCAGAAGGGGGAGAGAGGGATGCGATGAAGGGACGGGAGGGTGTAGGGGAGTGCCTTGATGCGAGGCGAGGGAGGGTACGGCTTGAGAGAGTATTCTCCTGCCGCCCTCGGGACGGCTGTCCTCCCTCTGCGGAGGGAGGCTTTTGGGGGCGGGGGGGACGAAACCCTTCCGTCCCTTCGGGACACCTTCCCTTTCAGGGAAGGCTTTTGGTGCGGGCGGGGCTGATAGAGCATATGAACGGGGGAAGGAGGGTATGTGTCTTTTGCGCTGAAAAGAAAAAGATACTTCGATGAACAGGCCTGCAGGGCAGCAAAGCCTTTCATCGAAGCATACCCTTCTTTATATACATTGGTCTTCGGGAGAGAGCGCGAGGGAGGGGCTTCTGGCACAGAAGCCGCCTCCCTCGCACTTTTCATCTTCCTCAACGTGTCATTTCTTCATAGTCAATCTGCATCTGCGTGTGGAGCAGACGACGAATGCGGAGATGGTTGCTGTTTTCACGGGTGGGATGCACGCGGTTCGTCATCATGCAGACCCACAGACCCGTGTTGGGGTTTACCAGCACGTGAGGGCCGGTGAAGCCGTTGTGACCGAAGCTCTGCTGGTCGGTGAACTGACCCGACATGCTGTAATAGCCGCCGGCGACCCAGAAGCCCAGGCCGCGGTTCTCGTCCATGCCGGGGGTGTAATCGTGAATGGCAGCGTCGAAAATGCAGCGGGGCAGATAGACCTTGCCGTCCAGGGTGCCGTGACCCACCAGCATCCGCGTATAGCGGATGAAGTCGTCCAGGTTGGAGAATACGCCCGCATTGCCTGAAACGCCGTTCAGGAAGAAGGCGTTCTCATCGTGAACGCGGCCCACCAGCCAGCTGCCGTCCACATAGCTGCGCTCGGTGTAGGCGGTGTTACGGGTGTCAATGGGCTTATCCAGCGGATGGAATCCCGTGGAGGACAGGTTCAGCGGCTCGGTGACCTCCTCCCGCATCAGCTGATCCAGAGGCTTGCCCGTGACCTTTTCAAGCAGCTTGCCCAGCAGAATAAAGCCCATGCAGCTGTACTCCACCATCTCGCCCACGGGGTGCTTCAGGGGCGTCTTCAGCAGGAAGGGAACCGTCTCCGCCGGATCGGTCAGCGCGGCGTGCAGCAGAATGTGATCCGGGTAGCCGCTGGTGTGGGTCAGCAGATGATACACGGTGATGTGCTGCTTGTCTTCCGGCACCAGATCGCCGAAATAACGGGGCAGCATGTCTGCCAGATCGATCAGGCCGCGATCAATCAGCCGCAGGGCGATCATCGTCGTGGCATAAATCTTCGATACGGACGCCATGTCATAAAGCGTCTGGCAGTTTACCGGCTGGGCTTCCTCTGTCAGGGACGTAGTACCCCAGCATTCCTTGACCATCACGGTGTCGCCTACGCCCATCGCCAGACAGGCGGAGGGGATCAGCCCCTTCTCTACACAGGAACGGATCAGGTTGACAGAACGTTCAAAGGGTTGCTTCATTGGTGACGCGCCTCCTTTTTGCGCCATTATAGCGCAGAGCAGGAAGGAAAGTCAAATAGGAATATAAATGGAATGGAAGCGTCGACTTGCAGGAAAGGCCAAAATCGTGTATGCTGAAGGGGCTGCAAAAACAGGAGGTTTACACGATTTGAAACGACTGATTGCATTGCTGCTTATTTTTTTGCTGCCTGTGACGGCTTTTGCCGCCTCCAAGACGCGCACGAAATGGACGGACGTGCCGGAAGTAGTTCGTCCCGGCAAGGCGGCCCGCATGACCTTTTATTGCCCAGTCAAGACGACGGCGACAGTCACGCTGCTGAATGCGCAGGGCAAAAACGTCGCCACCCTGTGCGAGGATATGCAGACCGTTGTGGGGGAGAATGAGCTGACCTGGGACGGCACTGCAGACGGCGAGGACGTGGCTCCCGGTACCTATACCCTGCGGATCGCCCTCAGCGGGAAAAAGGCGGAGACTGATCTCACGGTGGGGACGCATGCCCCGGAGCTGCTGGATGTGGACGGCGACATGCATCTGGAAGCGGGCTGGACGCTGCATGTGGACTGCTCCACGGCGGGAACGGTCGTCATGCTGCTGAACGGCGAAGAAGTATTCCGTCAGGCTGTGACCGCAGGTGAAAATGACCTGCCCTGGGACGGACAGGTGAATGGCGCGTCCCTGCCGGAGGGCGCGTATGAACTGGAGATCCGCCTGGTGGATGACACGGGCTTTGCCTCGGTGGCCTCGCTGCTGAACGTGGAGGTGGCGGCGGAACCGCAGCCCGCCCTGATGCATGATGCGGATTACCACACGCCCAGCAATGAGGACTGTGACCACGATGTGTGCTACTGGCGGCTGAACATGGGCGAAATGGACGTGTCCGCCATTTGGCAGGTGCTGACCGCGCCGGTGACGGTGCTGAAGGGGAATGAACGCCAGCAGGCCAAGGTCTACGCCCAGGCGGACGCAGCAAGCGAGGTCATTGCAGAGGTGACCTATGCCAGTCAGGCGGTGCATGTGCTGGAAAAGGGCGACACCTGGACGCGCATCGAGGGGTATTCCTCCTCGGTGGAGGGATCGAAGGTCGCCAATTTCGGCGGGCATTTCGTGGGCTATGTCAAGACGAGCCTGCTTCAGGAAAAGCAGGCCAATCAGCATATCGGCATTGTGGTGGACAAGCTGACCCAGCGGCTGTATGTGTTTCAGGATGGGCGGCTGCTGTCCACGTTGCTGTGCTCCACGGGCTATTCGGGCAAGGACGCCTGGAATGAAACGCCTGCGGGGGAATATCTGGTGATAAGCCGCACGGGCGGCTTCTGGTCAGGCAGCCTGTACTGCGACATGGGCCTGCGCATCAATGACGGCATCCTGCTGCATGAGGTTCCCTGCCTGATCAACGAAACGGACAACTCCCGGGACTATTCCCGCTGCGAGCGGTACCTGGGAGAAAAGGCCAGCCACGGCTGCATCCGCATTCAGCGCAAGCAAACGCCGGAAGGGATCAACATGCAGTGGCTGTGGGACAACATCAAGGTGGGCGTGAAGGTGCTGATCTGGGACGAGGTGGGCCGCGTATTGGACTACCCCGATGATGACGTGACGCTGTATTACAACCCCGACGGCGGCAAGCAGTATCACAGCAGCTCGGAGTGTCTGGCGGTGAAGAAGCAATATTGGCCCCTGACGGCCTTCACCTGGGGCGAGCTGGAAGAGGAACCCTACGCCTCGCTGACGGCCTGCCCTGCCTGTGCGCCCCAGCCCCGCCGGGAGGACGTGGATGCGCTGAACGACGCCAATACGCGGACGGCGCAGTGAGCCTTCGTAAACATTGTAACGAATTTTTGCGGACCGGGGAACTTTTCCCCGGTTCGTTCGTCTTACTGGTGTACCCCAAAACACAAGGAGGACGAAACACATGAAGAAGTTTTTGATCTGGCTGACCCTGGCGACCCTGCTTTTCACCGGCTTTGCCCTGGCGGAGCGCTCCGCGCAGAACGACCAGCCTGCTGATACGCCTGCGCAGGAGGAGGAAGGCACGGTGGAGATCCCCATGATCTCCGGCGTGATCGAGGAGATCAACGATGCAGAATATGACGCGGACGGCAAGCTGCTTTCTGCGACCCTGCTGGTGACCGGCGGCGACTATCCTCAGGTGGAGGTGCATTACGAGGCTGACACCACGGTGCTGGAGGGTGAGGAAGCGCTGAGCCTTGGGGATTACGTCTATGTGCTGTACAACGGCGTAATGACCCGCTCCCTGCCCCCGCAGATCACGGCGGAACGCATTTCCATCTGGAAGCAGGTGGGTACGGTGACGGAGATCGGCGAGGATGGCTTCATGATGCATACAGAAGAACAGGGCGACGTGTGGGTCAACGCCACGGAGGAGCAGCTGGCGGCAATCGCCCTGGAGGACGAGGTGACTGTGTACAGCAACGGCGTGATGACCATGTCCCTGCCGCCGCAGATCACTGCCGTGTGGATGACCACCGCTGCGGAGTGAGCCGCACAGGAAAATTTGGCTTCAGCAAAAAGAAAAAGCAAGGGATCGCCTGTTTCGGTGATCCCTTGCTTTTTGTATAGGACTGCGTTAA
>CAKTYE010000041.1 GCA_934631985.1 uncultured Clostridia bacterium
AATACTGACCGCTGACCAACCCTGCTGCCGAATCAATTCCCGACTGGTTTGCAGGATCACCTCCTTGGATGTCACAATCGTATTCACTCAATCACCTCAATATGAACGTTGTTCAATATGATTATAGTCACCTGCCCGCATCCTGTCAAGAGGGGGGGTAAAGTTTTTTTCATCTTTTTTTCTTCTCGATTTGTCCAGTTCACCTATGTACTTCAATACGACACCAATCATCTTCCCCTGCAAGCACTCATTTGACTTTCCGGCCTGCCGCGCGTATACTTTGCCTATCCTACCATCTCGTCAGGAGGTGCCGCCATGCCCCGTTGTCTCGTCTGCGGCAAGGAGGGGGAAGCGCTGCTTTGCCCCAACTGCCGCGCCCATGCGGCGTTAGAGACGCTTTGTGTGGAGATCGCCACGTTTTCCGGGGCAGACCCGCAAAGGCCCCTGTGGAACACGCTGGCTGCGGAGACCTCGCTGGAGGAGTTCCGCGCCCTGGTCTTTGACCTGAGCAAGGAGCTGCCCGCCTCCCGCCGGGATTATGTGCGGGTGCTGGCATGCAGCGGCGGAAACGCCTATGTGGTGCAGAAGGCCCGCGGCTGGTTCCTGACGCTTTACCCGGAGCTTCGCGTCTCCGAGGCGCTCACCGAAGAGGAACGGCGCTACCTGGACGGGCTGGCGCTTCAGGCGCTGCGCAGCAATTATGATTATACGGCAGCGGAGCGCATTGCCGAGGAGCTGCACACCTGTGCCGGGCTGCCCTGGCAGACCTGCGGCAGTCTGGCGGAGTTTTACACCCTTACCCGACGCTATGCGCTGGCGCAGACGGTGCTGGATGCAGCGATGCCGCGCTTTGCACAGGAGCCTGCTGCCCGTGCCTTTCTGGACAGGCTGGCGGCGGACAATGCCAAGCGCTGGGGCAATGCGCTGACAGGTCGGCGGGAATATCTGCCGAATCCCCGGGAAAACAGCGAAGCGATTCGCCAGAAATATCTGGATTTTCTTGCTGCGCTGGGCATCCCTACAAATGCCGCCCCCGCTGCGAAAACACCCCGGCCCCTGCCGAGGGAAACCTATCCCGCCCCGGTCGAGGTCACAGATCCGGCGCTGGATACCTTTGTTGCCTTCGACCTGGAAACTACCGGGCTGGATCGTGTAAAGGATTCCATCATTGAGATCGGCGCGGTCAAGGTCGTGGGCGGTCAGGTCATCGACACGGTAGCATTTACCTTTCAGGAGCTGGTGCGTCCGCTGGACGGGAAAACCATCTCCCCTGTGGTGCAGGGCATCACGGGCCTGAGTACCGCAGAGGTCTATGCTGCCCGCCCCGTTTGGGAGGTGCTGCCGGACTTCCTGCGCTTTGCCGGGGATGCGGTGCTGCTGGGCTTCAACTGCATGAACTTCGACAGCCTGTTCATGGTTCGCGCAGGGCGCTACAGCAAGCAGGTCATCACCAACCCCTACTTTGATGTGATGCACTATGCCAAGCGCTTTCAAAAGCTGCTGAAGCTGCCCAACCTGAAGCTGGCGACCCTTTCCGACACCCTGCACATTGAGAATCCCCGGGCGCACCGCGCCCTTGCCGATGCGCTGACCACAGCGCGGGTATTTCTGGCACTGCGTGCGCTGGAGGAAAGCAGTGAAGCGCTGCCTCCTAAGGAATAAATAAAGCATGGCCCCTTCCGCTGAAACACGCAGCGAAAGGGGCCATGCTGTTTTTATAAATGTCGGCTTAATAATTTTCCTCGCGCACCTCGAAGTATGCCTGAGGATGCGCGCAGACAGGGCAGATCTCGGGCGCCTTTTCGCCCACAACGATATGACCGCAGTTGCGGCATTCCCACACCTTGACCTGGCTCTTGGCAAAGACCTCCTGGGCCTCCACATTGTGCAGCAGCGCACGGTAGCGCTCCTCATGGGCCTTTTCGATCGCGCCCACCATGCGGAACTTCGCCGCCAGCTGCGGGAAGCCTTCCTCCTCCGCCGTCTTGGCAAAGCCCTCGTACATGTCGGTCCACTCGTAATTTTCGCCATCCGCCGCGGCCGCCAGATTCTCGGCGGTGGAGCCGATGCCGTTCAGCTCCTTGAACCACATCTTAGCATGCTCCTTCTCGTTATCCGCCGTTTTGAGGAACAGCGCGGAGATCTGCTCAAAGCCATCCTTCTTGGCCTTGGAGGCAAAATAGGTGTACTTGTTGCGCGCCTGGGACTCGCCTGCAAAGGCCTCCAGCAGATTCTTTTCAGTCTGGGTACCCTGATACTTGTTCGCCATGGAGAGAACCGTCCTTTCGCGTTTTCCTGATAGTGCTATTATACCTTAAAGTTTTCGCCATGAAACCCTATTTTTTTGCGGCACGGCTTTGCTTTCCCTTGACACGCCCCGGGGAACGAAGCTATAATGTATGCAATACAAGTGACGCAAATCCCTTGTATTTCAACGCTTTATGTATGATACATGCAGAAATGTATTAAAACGTTTTCAGAAAAATGCAGGAGGAACGAATGATGGAGATTCGCGTGTTTGACAATGCCGCCCAGGCGGGGCAGGCCGCCGCTGCTTTGTTCACTGCCCAGCTGTTGACCAAGCCCGACAGCGTGTTGGGCCTTGCCACCGGTTCCAGCCCCATTCCCACTTATCAGCAGCTGATCGCGCTGTGCCGTGCGGGCGTGGTGGATTTCTCCCGGGCGGTGAGCTACAACCTGGACGAGTATGTGGGACTGTCCGCAGACCATCCGTGCAGCTATCATTATTTCATGATGGATCAGCTTTTCAACCATGTGAACATGCGCCGGGAAGCCATCCATGTTCCCAGCGGCGACGCTGCCGACCTGACCGCCAGCGCGCAGGCCTATGACGCCGCCATTGCGCAGGCAGGCGGCATTGATTTGCAGCTGCTGGGCATTGGCCGCAACGGACACATCGGCTTTAACGAGCCCTGCGAGCGCTTCATCGACGGCTGCCACGTTGTTGACCTGAGCGCCAGTACCATTGAGGCCAACACGCGCTTCTTTGCGGATGAATCGCAGGTGCCGCGTCAAGCTGTGAGCTTGGGCATCGGCGCGATCATGCGCGCTCGGAAAGTCATCCTGATCGCCACCGGCGAGGACAAGGCGCAGGCCATTCACGACACCGTGAAGAATGACGTTACGCCCCAGGTTCCCGCTTCCATTTTGAAGTATCATCCGAACGTTGTCTTCCTGCTGGATAAGGCAGCGGCGAAGATGCTGTAAAAAGGGTAATAGAACATGGAACGTTCCCTGTAACATAGGGGACGTTCAGCGTGTCGAAAAAGTGGCTGCGGCCACTTTTTCGAGAAAAGGTTTTCCAGCTTTTGCCGACCAGAGGTCGTCAAAAACTGCAATGAATCGATTTTGCAAGCAAAATCGACTACCCGCGAACCCGGCAAAGCCGGGTTACACGAATGAAGTCCTGCGGACGGCAAGTTACCATAACCTTTTTTGACAGTCTGAACGTTCCCTGTAACATAGGGGACGTTCTTTTTTTGTACAGCTTTATCACAAAATTGCGACCATCTATCGCAGTAAAAATATGAACTTACCATTTGTGCAATTGACACCGTCTGTTGCGCATGCTATGGTGGTCTTATCCATAAACCGTTCACATTGTATCCACCATGTACCTTGTCTAACTGTATCTATTGAGAAAGGGAGGAACCATCATGAAAAAGTGCCTGTGTCTGCTGCTCGCGTTCCTGCTGCTGCTTCCGTTGATGGCGTTTGCAGAAAATACGGATATGGTGACCATCGAAGTATCCGAAAACAGCGGCGCGCCTGTTGAACTGCCCGTAGGAAAGCGTTTCAACTTCAGCCATTCAAGTGGGGGTAATGGTGGAGATATGTGGTTCCGCGTAACCGCTGGCGAAAAAGCGACTCATTATGTGCTGACCATGCAGTACAAAGAGCTTTCGCTTTTCTATGGAACATCCGTCCGCATGTATGACCGTAACAATCAACGAATAGCTTCTATAAATAATATGGAGGCCAACTCACATATTGCCTTTGATTTGGCGGCCTATGACTATGTAACCATTTCGTTGAATCTTATCGGCAAAGGCTACTATGAAATGACCCTTTGTGCTGATAACGCGCACAATCCTGGCAAATATGCCGAGGTAACTGCTGAACCTACCTGCACATCCTCGGGGACTCGCGCGATCATCTGCGATTGGTGCAATGAAGTCGCAGCAACAGAGCCTATTCCTGCTTTGGGGCATACGCCCGGCGAATGGCAGGAAACTGTCCCCGCTGGCTGTGAAACGCCTGGTACGCTTGCGCAGCTTTGTACCGTCTGCGGAGAAACCATCACTACGCAGGAGCTTCCTGCCTTGGGACATCAGCCTGATGAAGCTCAAATTTCCTTGCAAGCTACTTGTCTGCAAGTTGGTATGAAAACAGTGCAGTGCCGTCAATGCCATCAAGTGCTGTCATCTGAAGCGTTGCCTAAGACCGACCATGCACCTGGTGTTATGCAGATTATCCGTCCTGCTACTTGTTTGGAAGCAGGCTTTGCAGAGCAGCGCTGCACAGTCTGCAATGTTCAGCTTGCTACAGAAGAACTACCTGCCATCGGTCATGTTCCCGGCGAATGGGAAGAAGCCCGTGCTGCAACCTGTACGGCAGAAGGTGTTCGCCAGCAGCTTTGTGTTGCCTGTAAGGCACTGTTGCATACAGAAACGATTCCGGCCTTTGGACACAGTGCTGGAGAATGGGTAACTGTTCGAATGGCTGCCTGCCAGGAAACGGGATTAAAGGAAAAGCGCTGTACCATTTGCAATGCAGTATTAGAAAACGAAACGCTGCCCGCATTAGGTCATATCTACACTGAATGGACTGTGATCCGGGAAGCAACCAAGGACGCAGAGGGCGAGCGTACCCGTCACTGTCAGAACTGCGGCGATACACAGTTTGAGACAATCGAGAAGCTGCCTAAATTTCTTGGAATATTCTAAAGCATGAGCCACATACAAAATGCGAGCCTTGCAACTATCCTGCAAGGCCCGCATTTTATTTAGCCTTTTATGGAGAATTGCTTCCACGCTTTCCGTAATGAATTGATTTTTTATATTGCAGGCTTTCTCTCCCACCTGCCCTCGTTCATTTTCCTGATCCCCCTGATTTGACACATCTTCCAAATCCGGGTATGATACGACCAGACGCAAAAGAAAGCTGGAGGCGATGATTTTGAAGTTGGCGCTGGTTGCGGATCTCCATGGAAACCTGCCCGCCACCGAGGCGGTGGATCGTGAATTGAACAGGCTTGCCCCCGATGCCGTGTGGTTTCTTGGGGATGCTGTGGGCAAAGGCCCCAACAGCGCGGAGACCTGCGACTGGGTGCGCAGCCGCTGCACCCGCGCCGTGGGCGGCAACTGGGATTATGGCATCGGGCGAAAGGAATTCAGCGCGGACGGCTACTTCTGGAATCAGCTTGGCCCGGAACGCATGGCCTTCCTTGCAAATCTTCCGCCGGAGATGGAGGCCTGGATCAGCGGCGTTCGGTTCCGCTTTTTCCATGGTCGGCCCGTTACGCCGCTGCTGATGGCGCACTCGGATAAGCGAGAGGTTTCGCCGCTTTTCCAAACGGCAGCGGGGATCTTTGGCGCAGTCTGCTTTGCGGACAGCCATCGGCCCTTCTTCCGCACCATGGACGAGGGCTATTACATGAACACCGGCAGCGTGGGCAACAGCATGGGCGTTCCCCGGGCGCATTTTCTGCTGCTGGAGGGGGAAATGGACAGCCGCGAGCCTGCGCCCCTGTACGCGACCATCGCCGCCGTTCCCTACGATAATGAGGCCGCGGCGGAGCTGGCGCGAAAGGACGCGGCGCTGCCCCATCAGCAGGCCTACATCACCGAGGTGCTGACCGGGGTCTATTCTCGCTGAGCAGGAGGCTGATATGCGGTTATTTGTGGATGCAGATGCTTGTCCGGTGATCCCCCAATGCCTGCTGATCGCCCGCCGCCATGATGTGCCGGTGACGCTGGTGTGCGACGACGCGCACGACATGCGCCGGGAGGGTGCGGAAACGCTGACCGTCCTGCGCGGCGCAGACAGCGCAGATTTCGCGCTGGTGAACCGGGTAGAGCCCGGAGATGTGGTGGTCACGCAGGATTATGGCCTTGCCGCCATGTGCCTTGCCAAGGGCGCACGGGTGCTGCATCAGGATGGGCATGAATACAGCGCGGCAAATATTGACGGCCTGCTGGCGTTCCGCCATGAGGCCCGAAAGGCCCGCCGCGCAGGCGGACGGACGCACGGCCCCGCCAAACGCACCGCCGCCCAGGACGAGGCCTTCTCCGTGGCGCTGGAGCAGGTGCTTGCGGCGCAATAAGGGTTCGGTATTCCCTTGACAACGCGCCCTGCAAACAGTATCATGAAAGCAGCAAATCCATCGAAAAGGAGCAAACGGAGCATGACGCAGGAGGAAGCGCTGAAGTATATGGCGCAGGCTGGCGCGTTGGAAAAGGGCCATTTTTTGATGAAAAGCGGGCGGCATGCAGACCTGTTTCTGCAATGCGCCCATTTGATTGAGCATGCGGACATTACGGGTGTGTTGTGTCAGGCGCTGGCGGAGCGCTGCCGGGACTGCGGGTGCGATCTGGTCATTGCCCCGGCGCTGGGCGGCATCATCTTTGGCTATGAGGTGAGCCGGGCGCTGGGCAAGCGCTTCATCTACTGCGAGCGCAAGGACAAGGTAATGACCCTGCGGCGCGGCTTCCGCATTCCCGAGGGCAGCCGTGTGCTGATCGTCGAGGATACGGTGACCACGGGCGGCTCCGTCCGGGAGGTCATGGAGATCGTCCGTGCCGCCGGCGCGGGAACCGTACAGGTGGCAGCGCTGGTGGATCGCACCCAGGGCAAGGTGGAGCTGGGCGTTCCCTTTACGGCGCTGGTGCAGGCACAGGTGCATTTCTACGCCCCCGGCGAAGGGACCTGTCCCCTGTGCAAGGCGGGCGTACCCATGAGTCCGCCGCGAAATCCGAAGAATTAAAGCTGCGCCCTTCCCTGCAAACGGGCGAAAGGGCCGCATAGAAAAGAGGGTATCTATGAAAGGAATCATTCTGGCGGGCGGTGCGGGAACGCGGCTGTATCCACTGACCATGGTCACCAGCAAGCAGCTGCTCCCCGTGTATGACAAGCCCATGATCTATTATCCCCTGTCTACGCTGATGCTGGCAGGCATTCAGGACATTCTGATCATCTCCACGCCCACGGACACGCCCCGCTTCGAATCGCTGCTGGGGGACGGCAGTCAGTTCGGCGTGCATCTGTCCTACAAGGTACAGCCCAGCCCCGACGGGCTGGCGCAGGCCTTCCTGCTGGGCGAGGAATTCATCGGGGACGACGCCTGCGCTATGGTGCTGGGCGACAACATCTTCTATGGCAACGGCTTCTCCGGCATTTTGAAAGCCGCTGCTGCCGCTGCGGAGACAGAGGACACTGCCAGCATCTTCGGCTACTATGTCAACGACCCGGAACGCTTCGGCATTGTGGAGTTTGACGCGGAGGGCCGGGTCATTTCCGTGGAGGAAAAGCCCAAGCAGCCCAAGAGCAATTACGCTATCACGGGCCTGTATTTCTACCCCAAGGGCGTAAGCGCCATGGCGAAGGAGGTACGCCCCTCGGCCCGCGGCGAGCTGGAGATCACCACCCTGAACGACATGTATTTGCAGCAGTCCCGGCTGAACGTCAAGCTGCTGGGCCGCGGCTTTGCCTGGCTGGACACCGGTACCATGGACAGTCTGGTGGATGCGGCAGACTTCGTGCGCATGATCGAAAAGCGCCAGTCCATCAAGATCTCCGCGCCGGAGGAGATCGCCTATAAGAACGGCTGGATCACCAAGGACAAGCTGCTGGAATCCGCCGCGCGCTACGGCAAAAGCCCCTACGGCGAGCATTTGAAGGCTGTCGCCGAGGGCAAGATTCGCTACTGATCGCGTGCTTCTAAACTAAGCCTGGTGCAGATGCACCTTGCGCATTTAGAAGCATACTTATGAGAAAGGAGCTTTTCATGGAAAAGCTGGAAACCGCCCTGCCGGGCGTTTATATCATTGAGCCGAAGGTCTTTGGCGACAAGCGCGGCTACTTCATGGAGACCTATTCGCAAAAGGCGTTCCATGACCTGGGCATTGACAACGTATTCGTGCAGGACAATCAGTCCTTCACTGCCCAGAAGGGAACGCTGCGGGGCATCCACTTTCAAAACGATCCCATGGCTCAGGCCAAGCTGGTGCGCGTGACCCGCGGTGCGGTCATGGACGTGGCGGTGGACCTGCGCAAGGGTAGCCCCACCTATCGCCAGTGGGTGAGCGTAGAACTTTCCGCCGACAATAAACGCATGCTGTTCATCCCCCGCGGCTTTGGTCACGGCTTTGTGACCCTGACCGAGGACGTGGAGTTCTGCTACAAGGTAGATAACCTGTACAGCAAGGAGTGCGACCGCGGCATCCGCTTTAACGACCCCGCCATTGGCGTGGATTGGGGTGAAGTCCATGAAGATCTGCTCAGCGCGAAGGATACGACCTCCCCACTGCTGGCGGACAGCGACTGCAATTTCAACTATTGAGCTGCATTGAAATGCAAAAATTCCAGTCCTCGTTTAGAAGACTGGAATTTTTGCGTTTTTGGGGACATCCGCCTTGCTGCCTTGATAGAGAAAAAGTAGCTTATAAGCATTTCCCTCTTTGAAACTCTCCCCCTCACGCCTTTTCTTCATGCAGCCAATTCCGGCTGAAGGTATGCTGCTCGGATTCCACATGCCCACGATGTCCATAGATCTGGCAGGTGTTCAGCGCGTCCTCCAGCTCTTTGAACTCCTGCGCCGTCAGCGTAACGTCCGCGGCTTTTAGATTTTCCATAATATACTCCAGCTTCTTCGAGCCGGGGATCGGCACAACATTGGGATACTTATGCAGCATCCATGCCATGGATATTTGAGCAAGGGTCGCCTTGTGTTCTTGGGCGAAGGCTGCCAGCATATCCAGCAAGGGCTGGTTCGCGGTCAGGTTCTCCTTGGAGATCTGCGGCACAAACTTGCGTACATCGTCACCCTCAAACTTTGTTTCCGTTGTCACCTTGCCGGACAGCAGGCCGCTTGCCGTGGGCGAGAACGCCACCACGCCGATGTTGTGTTCCAGGCAGAAGGGGAAAATATCCTGCTCGCAGTCGCGCTCCGTCATGGAGTAGATGTTCTGCACCGCTGTGACCCCGGTGACGGCGTTCGCAGCCTGCAAGGTCGCGGCAGAGACCTGCGACAGGCCCCATCCGCGAATCAGGCCATCGCTGATCAACCGTCCCATGACATGGACGCTTCCAGATGCCTGCGGACGATCTCATACAACGGCGTTTCCGGCGTGTAGTTGATCTGTCCGATGTGGAACTTGGTTGCCAGCACGACCTGCTTACGGAAGGGCAGCAGCGCCTTGCCGACCAGCTCCTCATTATGCCCCGGATAAAACTGCTCTCTGCCATAGCTTTCCGCCGTATCAAAAAAGGTGCAGCCCGCTTGATAAGCAGCGTGGATGGCCTCGATGGCATAGCTTTCCTCCGGCACCTTGCCGTAGCCATGGGAAAAGCCCATGCAGCCCATGCCGATTTCGGAAACCTCCAATTCTCTCAAAAATCTTGTTTTCATAGGGAAAACTCCTTCTTGTGCTGTGCTATTGCCCCGCAGATGCAGGGAAGATGCTGGCGCTCCGCTTCCGTTGTTCGCGTTGTTGGGAAAATCCCTGCGTGTGCAGGGAGACTTTTATGATCGGATGCTGGCAGGGGGAACCATCAGGATACCCCTGCACACGCATAGAAGCACCTACTTTTTCCCTTCCACTTTTTCCTTCTCCATCTTATTTGCCAGTCCGCGCCCCGTGGCAACAGCACCCTTGCCGAACTTCCCCCGCAGCGCGTCCATGGTCTTTTCCAGTTGCCGCTGACGCGGATCCTCCCGCGGGGCTTCCTCCAGAAAGGAAAGCTGCGCGGCAACGGGGGTGTCCTCGGGCATCAGCGATCCGGCGGTGACTGTGAACAGCCGCACCGGGGCTGTGGGCGACCAGGCGCTGTCCAGCAGCGTGATCGCTTCCCGCAGCAGATATTTCGTCAGGTTGGTGGGCGGCTCCACGGGCTTTTGACGGGAGATGACCTTCAACTGCGGATTTTTAATTTGCAGCGTCAGCGTAGCGCATTTG
Organism: uncultured Clostridia bacterium; assembly: GCA_934631985.1. Taxonomy (GTDB): domain Bacteria; phylum Bacillota; class Clostridia; order Christensenellales; family Aristaeellaceae; genus Egerieenecus. The sequence continues at coordinate 10,197 of CAKTYE010000041.1, forward strand.
AGCTTCTGCGCCCGAAGCCGCGCGCCGACGCTTTCGCACAGGGGCGTCAGGCCGGCAATGAATTCCTCCCGCCCCACCAGATCATGCGGATAGGTCATGCCGTTGCCCACGCTTTTGATCGGCTCATGCTCCCCGTAGGGACGCACGGGGCTGCTATCCAGCCCGCGCGCAGCAACCCACAGGCTTTCGCCGCCCTTGCCCAGCCAGCGTTCCAGTTCCTCCTGCGTGCGTGAGGCCAGATCGCCGATGGTCTGCACCCCGTGACGCGCCAGTACCTGGCCTGCGCTGTCTCCTACGAAAATCAGATCGGTCACGGGCAGGGGATAGAGGATGTCCGCCACGTTGTCCCGGGTGATGACGGTGGTTGCGTCCGGCTTTTTGTAGTCGCTGCCCATTTTAGCGAAGGTCTTGTTCCAGCTTACGCCCACGGAAATAGTGATGCCGATCTCCTCCCGCACCCGGCGGCGCAGGGTGTCCGCAATGGTCTTCCCATCGCCGAAAAGCTGCTGACTGCCCGTCACGTCCAGCCAGCTTTCATCAATGGAAAAGGCCTCTACCTGATCGGTATAGTCCAGATAAATGGCGTTGATGCGCTGGCTGATCTCCCGATAAAGCGCCTGATGGGGCGGCAGCAGGATCAGCCCGGGACACTTGCGCTTGGCCTGCCAAATGGTTTCTGCGGTCTGCACGCCATAGCGCTTGGCAAGCATGTTCTTTGCCAGAATGATGCCATGGCGGCCCTCCGGGTCTCCCGCCACCGCCACGGGCTTGTCGCGAAGCTCCGGCTTGTCCAGCAGTTCCACCGACGCATAGTAATTGTTGCAATCGCAGTGCAGGATGACCCGATCCATGCGGATGCACCTCCCCCGCTTTTTATCTCTCTTGTACCTTTTGACGTTTGCGACAGCATTCCTGCCAAACCGCCATTCTTTCGCCTTGCGGCAGCCCTGGAAATTTGTTATACTGACCCTAACAAAACAGGAGCGTGAGACGATGGACGATGTAAAGAGCATCCTGAAAATGAGCAAGCCGGAGCTGCTGGCCTTATTGGAAGACGTGACGGCGGAGAACGACCGTCTGCGCTTTCACTGCGACCAATTGGAAGCCGAAAACGCCCAGCTGCTTCAACAGCAGCAGACCCTGCAAGCGCCGTACCCCGATGCAGCGCACAAGGAGCCGCAAGCTCCGTCCGTGCCTGCGCCGCGCCCCTACAGCGCCGAGGAGGACGTTCCCTACGGCCTGCCCCCTGCCGAGGAATTCCCGGAGGAGGAAGCGACCGAGCAGGCTGAAAGCGACATGCCTCTCGGCAGCTTTGCGGAGGCCATGGTCGCCGTGCAGGACATTGTGACCCGCACCCAGGCCGCGGCAGATGCGTATCTGGCGCGGTGCAAGCAGAGCGCACAGACCGACACGGCAGCCTTAGAGGAACGGCTGGCCCAGGCCGAAGCCCGCTGCCGTGCCGCCGAGCAGAAGGCGGAAGCATATCGCAAGCGCTTGCAGGAACGCGCAGCCGTGCTTTAGCGCTTCATGACAGAGCTTGCGCAGGAGCAGAAAACGGAGGACACGCCATGACCGAGCTGATGGACCGTCCCAGCACGAATGCGTTTGCCGAGGCACGAAAGCTGTGTCTGCGTCATCAGCGCCGGGTGCGCCGTCTGGTGACCTTCCTGGTGGTACTGCTGGTGTTAGCTGGATTCATCACTGCCGCCGCCTTTACAGTCGCAATGCCCTGCCGGGTCGTGGGCAGCGACATGCAGCCTACCCTTGCAGCAGGCAGCCTTGCGCTGGTGAATACCCTGCGCACATCCCCCGCGCGGGGTGAGGTGATCGCCTGCACGGATGCGGAAGGCACGCTGCTCCTGCGCCGTGTGATTGGTCTGCCCGGGGATCGTGTTGCCATAGACCGCACCACAGGACAGGTTTCAGTGAACGGTACGCCGCTGGCGGAAAGCTATATCAGCCGCAGTGCTGTAGGAAATATGGACATTGCAGATGAGACGGAGGTCCCCAAGGGGAAGCTGTTCCTGCTTGGGGATGAACGGCTCGCCGCCCGGGACAGCCGCCAGGAAGCGTTCGGCCTGCTGCCGCTGACAGTGGTGCGCGGACAGGTGTGGGGCGTGATTTGGCCTTTGACGGAGTGGAAGATGGTGAAGTGATTCAGTCCCTGTATGTATAGAAGAGCGTGCTTCAGGACAATCCCTGTACTAACAGCAGCATTTTGCAGCAAAAATGCACCCAAGCCACTTCTATCCCCAAAGCCTCCCCTGAAAGGGGCAGTGGCCCGAAGGGCCGGAGGGGTTATGCGCAGTCCTAAAAGCCTCCCTTTGCCGCAGCATCGAACACCCTATCATTACTTGTACTAAAAAGTATCCTACAGTCAAAAAAGCCCCAGAGCCAGCGCTTCCGCGCTGCCTCTGGGGCTTCTCATCATTTCAATTCTTCTATCTTCATGCTTACGCTTCCGCGCCGCTCCAATTTTCCACCGTCACGGTGTACGCACTGTCGCCTTCCTGATACACTGTACCGTCCACACCGACAACCGTCACGGCATTGCCCTCCGCGTCCGTCAGCGTTCCGGCGCAGTCCAGCGTGGTCACAACACTGTCCCCGGTGACGATCCACGCGGAATCCTCATCGATGGTCACACTGCACCAGCCATTGCCGCCATTGCCCGCGCAGGATTCGTCATCCAGCACCGCGCCGGTGAAGACCGTGCCAGCCGTCAGCCGCAGGTCCAGCGTGGAAATGCTGTCCCAGATCACATCGCCGTCCATTTCCTGCTCAATGGCGGTGAACACACAGTCCGCGCCATTCTGACCGCTCTGACCCCAGCCGCGCTGGTTGCAGTTGCCCGTCACCCGCAGGAAATATTCGCAATCCTCCGCCGCCGTGATGGCGACATTGTTCAGGGTAAATTCGCTTTCCGTGTTGGTGGTGTAGAACAGGCCGCCGTTCAGGCTGGTCAGCGTGCCGCCCTCCATGGAGAAGGTGCCTTCGCCCACCTGACTGTCGCCGGACATGCTTTGATACAGGATGACCGTCCAGGTGTTGTCGTTCTGGCTCAGGTCAGGCATGTTGCCCGTCAGGTCACAGTTGATGAGCTTCACACTATTCAGGCCCTCCAGGCACAGCGCCTCAGAGCCGTTTGCCGTCAGCGTCGCATCCGACACGGTAATGTCTGCCGTGACGTACACCGCCGGGGAGCCGGAGCCATTGGACGTATAGCTGCCGCCCGTTACCACCATGGTACCGCTGCCGCGGTCCGAACGGATCGCCGCCGAAGATTCCCCGCTGGTGGTCACCGTCAGGTCCTCTGCATAGAGTGTGCCGCCGCCCGCCACATGAATGCCGCCGGAGGTGTCCTGGGTGGTGGTAATGGTCGTGTTGGAAACATGTGCCACGCCGCTGCCGTAGGCGAATACGCCTGCGCCGCCCTTTGCATCCGTGGTGATGGTGCTGTCGGTGATGACCGCTTCACCGCCGGTCACCAGCACAGCCGCCCCCACGCCATAGAAGCTGGCGCTGTCACCGCCCGTGCTGTCGCTGGAGTCGCGGGTGATCTCCACGCCTTCTGCGTTCAGCGTGCCTGCCGTCACCAGCAGCGCGTTTTCATCCGTGCCGGTGGAGGCGTAGGTACCGCCCAGCAGGGTGGTGTCCTCAGTAATGGTCGTTGCCGCCGCGTAGCTGTCAGGCTGACTGCCGCCGCCGGGGCCGTCCTGTCCGCCGAGCATGCCGCTGGGGGCTTCGCCGTTGGGCATTTCGGGCGGCTGACCGTTCGACGCACCGCTGGGAACTTCGCCATCAGGCTTTTCCGGGGGCTGTCCGTCCGGCATCGCCAGAGGTTCACCGCTTGTTGTGGACATGTTCGCCGTGTCCGCGCTGCCCTCCGCCAGGGCAGGAAGTCCGTTGAGCAGCATCGCTATGGTCAAGAACAGCGAGAGCATCTTTTTCATTTTGTCTATAACCTCCTGTTGCTTGTTTCCTTTCTTTGCTCCCTTCCTTCAAGGGATGTGCTTAGTTTATCGGTCTTCGGTGACGGCTGTGTGAACGCCTCGCGATACCTGCACGAAAAAACAGGGAACGATTTTTCACCGTTCCCCGCTCTTTTGCGCCATCAGTGCTGTAAGCACTGCGCATTCCTCCTCCGTCAGCCGTCCTGCCTGACGGAATACCGCTATTTTCGCCGCAAGCTCCGCCCGGTCATAGCCGCCCCGGGCGATCATCCGCTTCATCAGCGTGTAGATCATCACGCTTCGCCTCCTATTTGCAGCACTGTCACATCATAAAGCAATTGCAGCAGCATTGCGTCCTGCTGAGCTGCCACCTGTTCAGCCTGCGTCATGCGGGCCGCCAGACCCGGCGCAGGCGCGGGAAGCGCTGCCGCCTCAGCTTCCAGCTCTGCCGGGTCACGGGGCAGGAGCTTTTTGCCTGTCCAGCGGTAGAGGCACAGCCCTCGTGCGTCATGCAGCGGTTCCGGCAGAAAGTTGCTTTGCGCATGGCGAAAGCTGTCCCCTTCGCCGCAGGCTGCCTCCACCCAGCCCGTGGTATCCTGCAAAAACGCGCTGCTGTTCACATCTGCCACACACCCGCGCTCATCCACCCGAATCAACACCTTGTATGCTTCCATTCGCCGCGCCCTCCCTTCAAATGTCCGCCGACGCTTCATAGCAGATAGACGCGGCCTGTCCCACAATGTCCGCATTGTCCCCTGCAAAAATGTTGAAGTAGACATCGTTGCCGTACAGCCTGTTCCAGCCGACGCTCAGATCCGCCAGGGTAATGGTGTCCCAGCCCTGGGTGCGCACCTCCTTCAGCGTCAGCGTGGGCTTGATGCGCATGCCGCTGATCACCAGCGGGAACATGCCCTTCAGCTTGCTGGCATACTGGGTGCCGAAGGTACCGCTGTACACCCCGCGCTGATAAAACCGCCGGCAGGCCGCCAGCTCTGCCGCAGGCCCCTTCGGTACAAAGGGCGGCAGCGTCCCTTCGGTGTATTCCCCTTCATACAGCGCCGCCCACACCGGCTGAAAGCTGCCGCTTCTGGTGGTGCCGTTGTTCTGCACCACGACACGCACCGAGGCCACGTCCGCCGGAACGAGATGGCTCAGCACATTCAACCCTGCATGCAGCGTTGCTTTGCCCTGCACCATGGAGGTCTGCAAGATCATCCGCAGCTCGGCTCCTTCTGGCTCCCCCTCCACATAAATGGCGTAGGTCAGCCTCTTCCCGGCGTAGCGTTCTGGCTGCTCGATGCTCTGCGCCCAGCGTCCGCCCTTGGGGCCCAGCGTCACCTGCTTCACCGCCTCGCCCTGCATCGTCAGGGAGCAGCCCTCCCCCTCGAAGAACCAGCGATCGATGGTGTAGACCCGTGTGCTTGCACTTGCGTAGCTCGTCTCGCCCCGCTGATTCACCGCCTTGGTAAAGTCTCCGTTGTCCACCAGGCTTCCCGCCCGGGGCGTAATGCGATACCCGCCCAGCCACAACGCCCGTCCCCCGGCGATCTCTACGGCATTCTTCCGCGTGCTTGCACCGCCGAAGCAAATGCCGCTGCCGTCCGCATTGAAGTGCATGGCAAAGTTTGCCGAAGGCAGCTCCGTCACGCATTCCACCGCCCCGTAGCCATCCGTCAGCACCCGATGCAGCGTATAGCGGGCCGTCACAGGCAGCTCCAGCAGCTCCCCGGCAGCGTTTGCCAGCCAATAGTTTCCATCCTCCGCCGCGACCAGCCCCAGCGGTACTTCCGTACCGTCCACCGCCTGCAAATACTGCTGCGTCGTCAGGGCATTTCTGCCGCCCAGGTCGCTGAACTGTGCTTCCGCCGCCCACTGGCCCTTTGTTCCCATGGGGTCCGGCTGTCCCTGATCATCCACCCGCCAGGCGGTCAGCGCTGCTGTGCGCGGCGCGCGGTAGGGCAGAATGGTGATGGTCAGCACCGTCGCTGCGGTCAGTCCCCGGGAGTCCGTCACCTTGCAGGTGATCTGCTGCTCGCCGCTGCGCATCAGCACCCCTGAGGAGAATGCTGCGCCCGTGCCGCTATAGCCCACGCCCGACACGTCATAGCGGATGATGCTCGCCCCGTACTGTCCCGCCGCCCCGGTGATGCGCACCTGATAGCCGCACTTCCACTGCACAAAGCCCCCCGGCACGACCTCCGGGAAAGTCTCGCCGCCCACGGTCAGCAGCGGCGCAATGCTGCATGCTCCTACCTGCGGCGCGGCGCTGTTTGGCACGGTCACTGTCAGGGTGCGCGTTGCGGCGGCGAAGCAGTTTGCCGTGCTGTCCTCCCAGGTCTGCACCCGTACCATGGCGATGCCCGAGGCCGCGTCCGGGATAGCTCGCAGCCACGTCATTGGCACCGTCAGCGAAGCCGTTTTCTCTCCCGGCTGCATCACTCCGGAGGTCTCATAATCTCCAAAGCTCAGCGTCCATCGGTGTCCGTAGCTGTCCCGATAGGGATTCACGGTCAGCGTCACATTTTCCCCCGCCGCCAGGCTGCTTCGGGACAGGGTGAAAGTAGAGCCGACCTGATCCAGCTCCCACACCACGGTGATGTTTACATAGTCCGCCGCCAGTCGGCAGTCCTGCGCGTTGCCATGCAGCGACAGCGTTTCCAGTTTGGCGTAGTCAAAGCTGGTGGACATGCTGCCGGACACGCGCCCCGCCTTGCTGATGCCGAACACGCCGATGCTCACGCCGTTGGCCTTGACGGTGATCACGTCCGACCCGTCTTTGTAAATGGAGCAGGAGACGTAGGCCTCCACGATCTTATACCGTGTGGTGGGCCAGTTGCCCGAGTAGCGCGTCATGGAAAAGGTCGTGTATTTTGCGCTGGGAATGAGCGGTCGTGTCCCCGCCAGCGCAGGCGAGGTGAAAACAATGGTACCCCGTGTTGCCAAAGAATGCTCCCCCTTTCGTAAAAGGCCGCCCCGCAAGCAGGTGCAACCCGGATAGATTCCGCCGATTGCATCGGCGGAATGCTGCGTTTATTATAAAGGGAACATTTGATCGATTTCTCCCTTTTCGGGAAAATAAACTGCGGGCGGTACAATACTGACCATCGTGAGCAGTTTTGTCGGACGATAAGCTAAAGACCGCTAGCACCGAAAGCCACATCATACAGCCAAACCGCACCCCCGCACCCAAAAGCCTCCCCTGCAAGGGGCGGAGAGGTTCCGTCCTTCTCTCAAAGCCCCCCTTCCGCAGAGGAGAACAGCCCCCCTTTCGCGTGCAGCAAGAGAATATACTCCCCCTACCGTAATCCCGCTCAGCCTCATCCTCCCACACAAAACCAAGCCCCCGCGACCGCTGCAAAATACCATGCAGCAGCCGCGGGGGCTTATTCAATTCAGTTAGCCAGCGATCAATCAATATTCATCCCAGGATAAATCGTGCTTACGCCCAGCAGGCGGCACTGGAAAGCTTCCATCAGCTTTTTTTGCGGGACGCTGCGGCTGAGAATACGGGTGGTCACCTTGGTCACACCCTCAGCGGCCATCACTGCCATGGAGCGGTGCAGCAGCGCACGGCCCATGCCCTGCTGACGGCTGGGAGGCGTGATATACATGGTCACCAGGTCGCAGGTATCGCCCTCGCCCGCCATGATGATCTCGCCGATCAGGTCGGTGTTGCGGTACAGGCCCAGCGCCAGGAAGTGCGGCATGCGCATCAGGCTTTGCAGATAGTTCAGGTCCACAAAGGTGATGTCGTTCATGACCAGGCGGTAGATGAACGCATTCTGCTCCTCAGGGGTGTTGAGCGGAACGGGGGCCACGGCGCAGCTCATGGGGATCTTGCCATCCCCGGCGGGGATCTCCAGGCGAAGCATGTCCTCGGTATCCTCGCAGGTGAAGCCGTTGTGCAGGTAAAATTCCTTGGTGCGGGCGTCGCCGGGGGTGATGGCAGTGTACACGCGCGCCTTCAGCTGGGGCGTTTCATCCCGCATTTGACGGGCGCGGGCGACCAGTGCGCCAAAGAGCATGTAGCGTGCCACCGGCTGGCATTCCATGGAGATATACAGGTTGACCGGGCGGTCCGGGAAAATGTTGGGCTGCATCACGCGAATGATATAGCCCACGCCGATCTCATTGCCCATTTCGTCCGCCGCCAGAAAAACATTTTCCGGGGGCATATTATTGTACATCCCTTGCGGATGATATACGCGCATGGCGTTCTTCCTTTCAAGCATACAAAAAGTTGCGTTCTGCATGAACATTTTTTATTTTACCATGGATCGAACGCCTTCGCAAGGGGCGCAGCGGGTTGCGTCACAGCTTTTCCGAATGCGCGGCGCGGATGTGATCCAGCCGGGTCTCTGCACGGCTCGTCAGCCGCGAGACCAGAAATACCAGCAGGAACGCCAGCACGGACAGCCCCAGGAACAGCCAGAGCGCCAGTCCGTTCACCCATTCCAGGAAAAACACCTTGCCCGCAAACAGCACCGCGCAGGCCATCCCGGCAGTCATAGCGGCGAACAGCCCCAACCGCTTGGGATCAAGGGGCTGGCATACCTGAAACAGCACCATCAGGCCCACCATGGCGGTCACCAGCGTGGCAAGGGTGCTATCCATGGACTCCGCCAGCCCAAAGGCGGGGCCGCAGACCATGGCGAGGGAGGAGCAGACCGTCACCGCCACCGCGCCGGGCAGCGCCCGGTTCAGCACCGTGCGCAGAAAGCTGCCGCGCACCCGTTCGGCATTCGGCTCCAGCGCCAGAAAGAACGAGGGGATCCCCACGGTCAGGGAGCTGATGAGCGTCAGCTGAATGGGCTGGAAGGGATAGGTCAGGGGCAGAAACAGCATCAGCACGGACAGCATGAAGGAATACAGCGTCTTGACCAGAAACAGGGACGCGGCCCGGGTAATGTTGTTGATCACCCGGCGGCCCTCGCCCACAATGGCGGGCATGGCGGCAAAGTCCGCGCTCAGCAGGGTAAGCTGAGCGGCATGCTTCGCCGCGTCGGAGCCGCCTGCCATGGCAATGGAACAGTCCGCCGCCTTCAGCGCGGGAATGTCGTTCACGCCGTCGCCCGTCATGGCGACGCTGTGACCTGCGGCCTTCAGGGCCTCCACCAGCTTGCGCTTCTGCTCGGGGGTGACGCGCCCGAAAATGGTGCAGCGCACGGCGGCTTCCGCCAGCTTGGCGTCATCGGTGAGGGTGGAGGCATCCACATAGTTTTCCCAGCCGGGCAGATCGACCCGGCGGGCAATGTTCGCCACCGTGCGGGGATCATCGCCGCTGATGACCTTTAAGGTCACGCCCTGACGGCGGAAATAGTCCAGCGTTTCGGTCACGTTGTCCCGCAGCACATCGGACAGGCAGCACAGGCCCAGCGGCTCCACGTCCGCCGGCAGCGTTTCGCCCTGAAGCTGTCCCTTTGCACGGGCCAGCACCATCACCCGCAGGCCTTCCTTGGCAGCGGCGGCGATCTGCGGCTGTATGCGTACCAGCGCGGTCTCCTCCAGCACAAAGGAGGGTGCGCCCAGCACCAGCGTATGCCCGTCCGCAAAGGACACGGCAGATTTCTTCCGTGCGGATGAGAAGGGCAGCAGCGCCGTCACCTCTGCGGAAACCGGGGCAATGGCGGCACGCAGGGCGTTCATGGTGGGGGTGGGATCGTCAAATGCGCTGACGAAACGGCCCAGCTCTGCACGCAGCTCTGCGTCGCTTCCCTGCAGGGGAACGAGCTGCTGCACCTCCATCTCGCCCTTGGTCAGGGTACCGGTCTTGTCCAGGCAGAGGGTGTCCACCCGGGCCAGGGTTTCAATACCATACAGCTCCTGCACCAGCGTTCCCTTTCGGCCCAGACGCACCACGCCCACCGCCAGCGCGACGCTGGTCAGCAGGATCAGCCCCTCGGGGATCATGCCGATCATGGCGGCGACGGTGGTCGGCACCGCATCGGTCAGCGCCGCATGGCTCAGGAAATATTGCTTCAGGAACAGCAGCAGGCCCAGCGGACACAGCAGGATGCTCACCAGACGCACCAGCTTGTTCAGGTCGGTCATCAGCACGGATTTCGGGGGCTTGATGGCCTTGGCCTGCTTCACCAGGCGGCTGGCATAGCTGTTTTCGCCGACCCGGGTCAGGCGATAGACAATGCGTCCCTCCATCAAATAGCTGCCGGAAAGCAGCTCCTCGCCCGGCTTTTTGGCAATGGGGTCGCTTTCGCCGGTCAGCAGGGATTCATTCACCGTACCGCCGCCGCGAAGCATCACGCCGTCCGCCAGCACCTGATCTCCCGCGCGGGCAACGACCAGATCGCCCTGCACCAGCTCTTCCATGCGACAGGTATGCTCCTGATCCTCCCGCAGGACGCAGGCAGTGGGCGCATTGAGCAGCTTCAGCCGCCGCAGGGTCTTTCGGGCGCGCAGCTCCTGAAAGGTGCCGATAAAGGTGTTGGAGAACACCACGCCCAGAAACAGCATGTTCCGATAGGAGCCGACCAGCAGCAGGCAGAACGCCAAAGCGAAGTTCAGCAGATTGAACAGGGAAAAGAAGTTGCTGGCAAGGATCTGCCAGACGGACTTGCCGGGATCCTCCTCGCAGCGGTTGTCAAGGCCCAGCTCCGCCCTGCGGCGGGCCTCCGCCTCGGTCAGTCCCGTGTCCGGGGTGGGGGAAAGCTCTGCCGGCACCGTTTCCTTGTGCCGCAGATGGTTCGTTTTCATGCCTTTCGCCTTTCCATGATCCAGTCGCCCGCTTCGCGCAGGGACGGCAATACGGGGACCCCCGCCTGACGCAGCGTCTCATCCAGCTGATGTCCCCCGGAGATCAGCAGACAGGCGCAGCCCATGGCCTTTGCCGTTTCCGCATCGTGCAGGGTATCGCCGAGGAACACCGCGTCGCTGCCGGGAATGCCCAGCTTCCGCATATAATCTACGCCCATCTGCACCTTGCTGACGGCATAGATGTCCTTCAGGCCCATGACCTCATCGAAGCAGCCTGCCAGCTCGGGATACTGGGCCAGCTGCTCATGCAGCAGCCGATCCTGCGAAGCGGAAAGAATGACCTGCCGCACGCCTGCGTCATGAAGACGGTGCGCTGTTTCCGCCGCATAAGGGGTCAGGGGCGTACCGGGGAAATTTTGATGATACCCCTCCGACCATTCGTGGGCCAGGGCGGCAAACTCCTCGTCGGTCACGCCCATGTCGCGATAATAATCCTGCACCGGGAAGCGGAACAGGCGGCGGTATTCCTCCGCATCCGTTGCGCGGATGCCGTGGCGGGCAAAAACCTCGTTATTTACGCGCACAACCAGCGGCACATCCGCAACGGTGGTGCCGTTCCAGTCCCAGAAAACTGTTTGGATCATATGCAGTGTCCTCCATCGCTTCTGAAAAAATAAAAGGGAGGGAGAAGGAAGTCTCCCTTTTGCGTCTTCATTCCATGATAGTTGTCCAGGTTTTTCCTGTCAAGGCTTGTGCAGGGAGATGATATTAAAATCCTGTAAACAATTTGGAAAAATAGGGCGCAAAGAGCAAAATGGAAACGTTGCTGTTAGTCTACGCAAACATATGCAGAAAGTAATCACTCATATAA
>CAKTYE010000042.1 GCA_934631985.1 uncultured Clostridia bacterium
TGCTTATAAAGAATGCGCCCCGAAGGTTTCCAAAGGGCGATCGGAAAGCCCTTTGGTCGGCCCGCAGGCCGATTCCCCGTGCCGGAAGAACATATACTATATCGGAGCATCCGGCAAATTGTTACAGAAACACCCCTCCCTTTTTTCGGCACAGACGTTTACAACCTTGCATTCTGTGCTATACTTATGCTGTAACAAGCGTGTATGCAAGCCGTTTCGGGCTTCGAGATCAACCGAGAACCGAGCTTCCCCGTGGGACGGGGCGGCAGAAAGGCGGAGAAGATACGGATGAATAACGGACAGCAGAATTATCAGCAAAATCCTGCGGCCGGTCAGCAGCCTGTACAGGGCGGATACCCGCCCCAGGGCATGTATCCGCAGGGCAATCGGCCCTATCAGCCGCAGGGCTATGCCAATCAAGGGCAGACGGCGCAGGGGTATGCACCGCAGGGCCAACCCGTACAGGGACAGGCACCTCAGGGCTATGCGCAGCAGCCGTATGGGCAGGCACCTCAGGGGATGAACCGCGGCTATGCGCAGCAGCCCCAGGGCTATTATCAGGGCCAGCCCATGCAGGGGCAGGTACCCCAGGGTTACCCGCAGCAGGGGTATGGTCAGCCGCAGCAGAGCTATCCTCCGCAGCAGAACTACGGCATGCCCGGCTATCCCGGCCCCGGCGGATACCCGAACGGCATGTATCAGCAGCCTGCGCCCCAGCAGCCGCAGAAAAAGCCCTTCCCGGTGGAGTTGGCAGCGAAGATTGCACTGTTTGCCGTGCTTCCGGTGCTGTTTGTGCTGAGCGTTGTGCTGGCAAACACCGTGCTGAAGTGGATTTTCGTGGTGCTGGCAGTGGCGGGCGTGGGCTTCCTGTGGGTCAAGCCTGTGCTGCCGGGCAACACGCGGCTGACGCTGACGGCGGTGTACGCGGCGGCAGTCATTGTGGCGCTGGTCAGTGCGCTGACAGCAGCCCCGGTGGATACGCGCAACGACCCGCAGAGCAATAATTCCGCCCAGAACGGCACGGTAGCCAGCAATCCCTTCGGGGATGTGGCGGCGCCGTCCCAGACCACGGACAATACGGGCAACATGCAGCTGGTGGACGTTACAACGCCTGCGCCCACGACCTCGCTGGAAAATGACGAAACGGTGGCGCAGTTGTTGTCCTTTTTCTACTTCTGGCGGGCAAATAATTACACCGATATGCTGGGCGTGTGCGCACCCTCCTGGAAGCAAAGCGTTTCCGATCCCAGCACGGCACTGTTCAGCATTCTGGCGAACCGCCGCCCCACCGAATATGAGGTGGAGGGCATCACGGGTCAGCCGTCGGATACGACCCGCACGGTGACGGTAGTGGCGCTGCTGGATAAGATGACCGGCAAGGATCCCTCCAAGTATCGCATGAAGGTCATCATGCTGAAGGAAAACGAGCAGTGGTATGTGGATCCCAAGTCGCTGTCCTCCTCGGAGCCGACGGATGAACCCACGGATGAGCCTACCGCAACGCCCACCCCCACGGCAGTGGTCAGCGGCGATACAGTGCTGTATTACAACCCGGATGGCGGCAGCATGTACCATGCAGACCCCAATTGCTCGTCCATCAACAAGAAGTACACGCCCCTGAAGGGCAGCTTCAAGTTCAGTGAGATCAACGATAGCAAGTACAGCAAGCTGACCCGGTGCAGCACCTGCAACGCGCCGGTAAGGCCGACCAACTAACAGCATAAAGGGGAGCCGCTCCCATGCGGCTCCCTGTGCTTTTTCGGAGGGAGAAACAGGTGACGCTGGAACAGGTTGCGCAGCGGGTGAGCGTTCAGCTTGCGCCGCTGAAGGGAACAAGACTGATGATCGCCCTGTCCGGCGGCGCGGATTCTGTGGCGCTGACGCTGGCGCTGTGCCGTCTGCGGGCGTGTGAAGGCTGGGAGCTTCGCGCGGCACATGTGAACCATGGCCTGCGCGGGGCGGAAAGTGACGGAGATGAAGACTTTGTGCGCATCCTGTGCGCGGCACAGCATTTGCCACTGACCTGTGTGCGGCTTACGCCGCCGACGGGAGCCGGGGAGACCTGGGCGCGGGAGGAACGCTATGCCGCGCTGCTGGCTGCGGCGCAGCAGGAAGGCTGCGGCGCGGTGGTGCTGGCGCATCATCAGGATGACCAGACGGAGACACTATTGGAGCATCTGCTGCGGGGGTGCGGCCCGGAGGGGCTGGCTGGCATGCGGCCTATCAGCACCCGTGCGGGTATGACGCTGGTGCGGCCTCTGCTGGGGATTTCCCGGCAGGCTTTGCGGGAAACCCTGCGGGATGCAAATGCGTCCTGGCGGGAGGATGCCACCAATGGCGAAGCGAACTGTCTGCGGAACCGTCTGCGGCTGGAGGTGCTGCCCATGCTGGAAGCGCTTGCTCCGGGGGCAGGCGCCAGAATGGCCCAGGCAACGCGCTTGCAGGGGGCCGAGCAGCAGATGCTTGCGGACATGGAGGCGGCATTCCTGCAAGCGCAGGATCACGGCTGGGACGCGCTGCCGCTGGCGGCGCTGCGGACGCTGCATCCCGTGATGCAGGGGCGTGTGCTGCGGCGCTGGTGGGCGGAGCTTCCCGGTGATCTGCCGCGGTTGGACGAGCGTCAGACGGAAGCATGGCGGGCGCTGATCACGGGCAAGGTGGGAAGCCGCTGCAATCTGCCGGGAGATTGGCATGGCGAGCGGGGATACCGCTTTCTGCACAGAACGCCGCCGATGCGGGAAATGCTGAAGGAAACGCGGCTCCCGCAGCTAGGGACGTATTGGCAGCAGGACAGATTGCGCCTGACGGTGACGCCCTGGCAGCCGTCAGACGGACATGGCGATGGTAAACGGGTGCAGGTCATCCCTGCGGCGCTGGTGCAGGCCTGCACCCTGCGCACCCGGCAGACGGGGGACTGGCTGCGCTCCTTCGGGGGCGGTGGATGCAAGGCGGTGCAGGATGTGCTGACGGATCGCAAGGTAGACGGCGCGCTGCGGGATCGGGTGCCGATGCTGTGCCGGGGAAAAGAAGTGCTGTGGATCGCCGGGGTGACGGCAGGAAATTTGCCGCATGCTGACGAAAAAGAAAAGTTATGGACGCTGCGCTGGTCGGGCTGCATGCCCTGGCTGGACGGTCAAGCATGAGAGAGGAGCGGGCTGAGGCATATGGAACGGGATGCAAAGCTGTATCAGGATCTGACCAAGGTATTGGTGACGCGGGAGGAAATTGCGAAGGCTGTCAAGGAGCTGGGTCAGCGGATCACGAAGGACTACGCGGGCAAGGAGCCTGTGCTGGTGGGCATTTTGAAGGGCGCGGTAGTGTTCTACAGCGACCTGATCCGGGAGATCGATCTGCCGCTTACCACGGATTTCATGGCGCTTTCCAGCTATGGCAGCGCAACGAAAAGCTCTGGCGTGGTGCAGGTGCTGAAGGACTTGAACCGGGACATCACCGGCAGGGACGTAATGATCGTCGAGGATATCGTGGACTCCGGCACGACGCTGAGCTATCTGAAGAAGTATCTGGCGGATCGGGGCGCGAACTCCATCAAGATCGTGACGCTGCTGGATAAGCCTGCCCGCCGCAGGGTGGAACTGACGGCGGATTATTACTGCTTCACCATCCCGGATGAGTTTGTGGTGGGCTACGGCCTGGACTATGACGAGAAGTACCGCAACCTACCGGACATCGGTGTGCTGCATCCGCGCATTTATGGCGGGAAAGAAGAATAAAAGCATTGAGCCAGTAAGCTGCGAGGGAGCGGCTTCCGCACAGGAAGCAGGCTTCCTCGCATTTTTATGTAAATATCAGGACTTCTGGTTTGCATTTGCCTGGGGGAGTATGGTATAATGTCCGTTGAATCGACAACTTTAAGGAGGAGCCCGGTTTGAAAAAATCTTCGAGGGGCTTTATGGGATATGTGGTCATCCTGGCGGTGCTGCTTTTGGTGGCGGTGCTGCTGAATGAAGGGATGAGCGCAGGCGGCAGCAAGCGGATCGAATATCCGACGCTGCTGGAGATGATCAAGAACGATCAGGTAGATCGCGTTGCCATCCGCAACAACCAGCTGGTGGGCCTGGTCAAGGATTCGACGATCCCTGCCAGCCAGTTCCCGGAGCAGCGCTATGACTTCGAGACCACCATCGGCGATGACTTTATCGACACCGTGCGGCAGCTGCAGGCGCAGAAGGAAGGCAAGAGCGTTGAGGAGATCTCCGTCAGCGATCTGAGCTTTACCATTGAATACCGTGCGCCGGTGGAAACGCCCTGGTGGCTGGAATTCCTGCCGTTTATCATCACGGCGCTGCTGTTTATGGTGCTGTGGTATTTCATGATGCGGGCGCAGAGCGGCGGCAACAGCAAGGTGATGAACTTTGGCAAGAGCCGCGCCCGGATGGCGGACTCCAGCCGCAACAAGGTCACCTTTGCGGACGTTGCCGGCGCGGATGAGGAAAAGGAAGAACTTCAGGAAATGGTGGACTTCCTGCGCAACCCGAAGAATTATGTGGACATGGGTGCGCGCATCCCGAAGGGCGTGCTGCTGGTAGGCCCTCCCGGCACGGGCAAGACGCTGCTGGCAAAGGCTGTGGCGGGCGAAGCGAACGTGCCTTTCTTCTCCATTTCCGGCTCGGACTTTGTGGAGATGTTTGTGGGCGTGGGTGCAAGCCGCGTGCGCGATCTGTTTGACCAGGCCAAGAAGGCTGCGCCGTCCATCGTGTTTATTGACGAGATCGACGCGGTGGGCCGTCATCGCGGCGCGGGTCTGGGCGGCGGTCATGACGAACGCGAGCAGACCCTGAACCAGCTGCTGGTGGAAATGGACGGCTTTGCCATCAACGAGGGCGTGATCGTCATGGCGGCGACGAACCGCCGCGATATTCTGGACCCTGCGCTGCTGCGTCCGGGCCGGTTCGACCGTCAGGTGACGGTGAACTATCCCGACCAGGCGGGCCGTGTCGCTATCCTGAAGGTACACAGCAAGGGCAAGAAGCTGGCGAAGGATGTGGACTTGGACAACATTGCCAAGCGCATGCCCTTCTCCACCGGCGCAGAACTGGAAAACGTGATGAACGAGGCCGCGATTCTGGCAGCGCGCGGGCGCAAGATGGAGATCGACCAGCAGCTGCTGGTGGACGCGATCGCCCGAGTGCAGATGGGGCCGGAAAAGCGCAGCCACAAGGTCAATGAAAAGGATAAGCTGCTGGTGGCGACGCATGAGAGCGGTCACGCCATCGTGGGCCATCTGCTGCCTGGCTGCGACGAGGTGCATTTGATCACCATTGTGCCGCGGGGTCAGGCGGCGGGTCATACCTTGTCTCTCCCGGCGGAGGAGCATGACAACATGAGCCGCAGCCAAATGCTGGATCAGGTATGCATGTGCCTGGGCGGTCACGCAGCGGAGCAGGTGGGCATGGGCGAGATCTATACCGGCTCGTCCTCTGACCTGAAACGGGCCACGGAGCTGTGCCGCCGCATGGTGACCATGTATGGCATGAGCGATGAGATCGGCACCGTGTACCTGGCGAACGACCAGGAAGTGTTCGTGGGCATGGAGTTCGGTCAGTCCCGCGACTACAGCGAGGAGGTCGCCGCGCAGATCGACCGCGAGGTAAAGCGCCTGCTGGCGGAATGCTATGCCAAGACTGTGAAGCTGCTGGAGGATCACCGCAAGGAAATGGATGCGGTGGTTGCGGCACTGCTGAAGGAAGAAACCCTGAACCGCAAGGAATTTGTGGCGCTGATGAACGGCGAGGCCCTGCCCACAGGCGGCGACCAGGGAGATAAGCCCCAGCCCACCCCGGACATTCCTCCGATGGAGAAAAAGCGCGTGACAACCCCGGACAAGCCTGAGATCCCTGACGGCATTTTCCTGGGCGGAACGCCGCGCACATAAGCCATGAAGGCGGATCTGCATGTGCATACCACCTTCAGCGATGGCACCTGCACCCCGGCACAGGTCATGTCCATGGCCTGTGACCGGGGCGTCGATGTACTGGCGATTACGGATCATGACGCACTGGAGGGGGCAGATGCGCTGCGGGAAAGCACTGCGCCGATGCAGGTCATTGCGGGCGTGGAGCTGAGCATCGCAGACATGCGCGGGCTGCATTTGCTGGGTTATGGCGTGGGAACGCAGGCGGGGGAGCTTCGGCAAACCCTTGTGGAGCTGGCGGCAGCTCGGGTGGAACGCGCCCGGGAAATGCTGCGCCTGCTGGATAAGCTGGGCTATCCGCTGGAGGATACGCTGCTGACCCAGCAGGGAACGGTGGGACGGGTGCACATTGCCCGGGCCTTGGTGGATAAGGGCTGGGTCGGCTCGGTGCAGGAGGCCTTTGACCGCTTCCTGATGGAGGGCGCGCCCGCCTATGTTCCTGGAAAAAGATTGCAGATGATGCAGGCTTTGGCGCTGCTGGATCGTTGTAGGGTCGTACCTGTTCTGGCGCATCCCGCGCTTTTGCCGGTGGAGGAGAACCTGCTGCCCACACTGCTGAAAAAATGGCGGGATGCAGGCTTGCAAGGTGTGGAGGTCTACCACCCGGCGCAGCGCAGCCGTGGCTTTGCGGGCTTGGATCGTATGGCGCGGCGTATGGGATTGCTGGTGACAGGCGGAAGTGATTTTCACACAACGGCCCCGGACAGCCATGGCGCGATCGGCGCGATGTGTCCGCTGTGGCCCGCCATGCAGGCAGACACGGAAGCGCTGCTTGCACGGCTGTACTCATAATAATAAAAAGAAAGCACCTGCCTGGCAGGAGAAAGGGGGAAGCGCATGGATCGAAACGGTTATGTGCCGCCGCGCCCGGATGCGGAGCGGAAGCGCCGCGCCCAGCGTGTGCCGGCAGTTCCTTCCCGGGTGATGGACGCAGCCGCGCAAACACCCCGGCGGGATACCGCAGCTTCCTCAAATCAGACACAGCAAGCTGCGCCGATGAACCAGCAGTATGCCGGAAGAACGAATCGGCGGGAAACGAACCCGGCGCAGGGCTATCAGCAACCTGTGCAGCCGCGCTATCCCAATAACTATTATGCGCCCCAGCAGCGGACGAACGTACAGCCCATGCAGGCACAGCAGCCTGCGTATCCTCCGCAGCAGGAACAGGGATACGGCAACCAGCGCTACGCCCATCAGGGCGGTAATCCGGGCTATGCGCCCCAGCAGCCGCAGCAGCCCGCCCGGGACATGTATGGCAATGCCATGGGCTATCCGGCGCAGGGCTATTATCAGCAGACGCCGCCCCAGAAACAGGGGGGCGGGAACGGTCAGCCTCCCCGCAAGGGCGGGATGAAGAAGGTCTGGCTAGGGCTGGCTGCCGTGATCGTGGTGGCAGGGATCGGTGTGGGCGGCTACTTTGGCATAAAGCATCAAAACGTTGCGAATGCAGTCAACGCCTACAACAATGTATTCTGCGAGGGCGTGTATGTGGACGGTATCGACCTGGGCGGCATGACCGCCGAGGAAGGCGTGGCGGCGGTGCAGGCCAAGGCGCAGGAGCGCAACAGCTCCTGGTCGGTGAAGCTAACCTTCGGCGGACAGCTGGTGACGGAGATCACCGCCGATCAGCTGGGCATGACGGTGGACATCATGGACGTGATGAGCCAGGCGTGGAGCCAGGGCCACACGGGCGACCTGTATGAGCGAAAGGCCGCCATGGACGCGCTGGCAGAAATGCCTTACGAAGCCTACACGGCGATGCCCAGCGGCAATACCTCGGTGATGGACGGCATTTTGCAGGACATCAAGAATAACGTGTACCGGGCGGCGCAGGATGCGCAGCTCGTCAGCTTTGATCCCAGCTTGGATTATCCCTTCACCTTCCAGGAGGAAGTGGCGGGGCGCTATCTGGATACGGCTCCGCTGAAGGAAAAGCTCTATCAGATGGTCTCTACCATGGAAAGCGGTGAGGTGGAGATCGTTCCCGATGTGATTCAGCCAAACGTGACCGTGGCAGATCTGAAGCAGCATTTGGCGCTGCGGGGAACGGCATCCACGCCGATCTCCAGTAAAAGCACGGAGGACCGCACCAACAACATCCGCCGCTGCTTTGAGCTGATTTCCGGCACCATCGTGAAGCCGGGGGAGAAGTTCTCCTTCAACAAGGTGGTCGGGGAACGCTCGGTGAAAAACGGCTTCTATGAGGCCGTCGAGTACGCCTACGGCACAGAGGTCATGGGCGTGGGCGGCGGTTCCTGCCAGGCCAGCACCACGGTGTATCAGGCGGCAGTGGTGGCAGGGCTGACCATTGTGGATCGTGAGCCGCACTCCAAGGAAGTCAGCTACGCGGCCTATGGTCAGGACGCGACGGTGTATTGGAGCAGCGGGCGCAAGATCGATCTGGTGTTCAAGAACAACACGGATCACGATCTGTACATTGTTGCATCGGTGGAGCAGGACCCCAGCAACAAGAAGCGTCTGGTGGCGACGACCACGATCTACGGCGACGACCTGGGCAATGTGCGCTATGAGCTGCAAAGCAAGGTCATCAAGGAAATCGAAGCGCCTACCGAGCCGGAGTACGTCAAGGATAAGAAGCAGACTTATGTCACCTACACCGACCAGGAATACCAGGTCAGCAAGGCGCGCAAGGGCTATGAGGTGGAAAGCTACCGCGTGACGTATGAAAACGAGGTTGCTACCTCGCGGGAGCTGCTGTATACGGATGTGTATGCAGCCAAGGCGGCGCGCATTTATGTCGGCACGAAAAAGCGGACGGAGTAACTGAAAAAGCATTCTAGGGTATGCTTCTAGATGAGACAGGTGCAGCTTCGAGCAGATTTTCATGCAGTGCAAGGATGAAAACCGAAGGTTTACTGGCGGTAAATCGAGGTTTGAAGACACAGCAATGCTTGAAAAGATGCCGAAGATGCTGCCTGGCGCATTTAGAAGCACACCCTAATAGGGAGACAGTCGAAAAGCGGCTGTCTCCCTTAATATTTTTCCGCCGAACGGGTCACAATGAGCGTGACAAAAGGAGGGGGATCGGATGAAAAAACGTGTGCGCGGGGCGGCACTGCTGCTGGCAGTCTGCCTGCTGCTGGGCGGCTGCGGCATTTCCATGCAGGAGCATTATGAGCGGGGACAGCTCTATCTGGGCATCGGGGACTATGAAACGGCACGGGATATTTTCAGCCAGCTGGGCGACTATGCGGAAGCGCCGCATTACGCGATGTATGCAGCAGCGCTGCAAGCCATGCGGACGGGAAGCTGGGCCTTGGCAGAAGCAAATCTGCGGCTGATCGCGCCCTTTGCGCAAAGCGGCTGGTGCCTGCGCTACATTGCGGCGGCAAAGCAGGCAGAGGAGGGCGGATTGGCGGACGCACTGGCGGGCTTTGAAGCGCTGGGGAGCTTTCTGGACAGCGCGGAGCAGGCGGAAGAGCTGCGGGAAAAGATACCGCTGCAGGCGCTGGCCCGGGCGGAAGCCATGCTGGACAGCGGTCACTATGCGGAAGCACGGACGCTGCTGGAAAGCCTGGAACCCTCGCAAAAGCAAATGGAGCTGCTGACCCGGTGCGAGACGGAGCAGCTGACGGCGAAGTATGACCAGGCCTGCGCACTGTATCAGTCCAGGCAGTGGCAGGCGGCAAAGGACGCTTTTGAAGCTCTGGGGGAGTATCGGGACAGTGCGGCGCGGGCCATGACCTGCCGAAGCGAGCTGTATAGCGCGGCAGAGAAGGCCTATCAAACGGTGACGATGGAGACGGCTTCCGCAGTGATGGCGGCGTATCAGCAATTAGAGGATTACCTGAACAGCAACAGGCGGCTGGAGGAGCTGGAAGCCCGCTGGGATACAAACCTGCTGTTGGCAGCATCGGCAAAGGAGCAGCCTTATGTAGTGTTCGGCAGCTATCCACTGACGGAAAGCGGCGAGCCTGCACCCCTGATCTGGCGCGTGGTGGACGTGACAGCGGATCGGGTGACGCTGCTGAGCTGTCAGGTACTGGACGCGATGCCTGCCGCCGAGGCTACGGCGCTGGAGCTGGGGCTGAATGCGGCAGAGGCGGCTGCAAAGCAGGTGCTGTCCCTGCCCACGGCGGCGCAGGTCGGGGAGAATCGCATTTGCAAGGCAACGGCTTATGCGCTGGCACAGGGCGTGCGGCACCATGCGGATGGCGGCGCGTGGTATGCGCTGGCAGAGGATGCAGGAAACGGCTATCAGGCGGCGGTATGGTACAACGGGCAGATCAATCGCGTTCGGGCGGATTATGCCGGGACGGGCGTGCGGCCCGTGGTAACGTTCTCACTGAATGATTATGCCTTTACGGCGGGAAACGGCACGGCGGAAAATCCATTTCGATAAGGCGCGGGGCAGGGACGCTTTCGGCGGCGGGAGCGTCCCTGCCTTGCGTTTGTCGTTTTTTTGGAAGTGCTCGCCGGATAAATGAATTGCCATTTCAACAGTTTCGTGCTATACTGATTGTGTTTTTTGGGGAGGAGAACCAGATGTATATGACACAAAAGAAAAGTGCGCTGACTTTATTAACGCTGAATACCCATAGCCTGATGATGCCCGACAACGCCTTCTGTCTGCGTACCCTTGCGGATGCTTTTGTGCAGGAGCAGGTGGATGTGCTGGCCCTGCAGGAGGTCAATCAGGAGGGGAATGCGCCGACACTGCCCATGGAGAAGCTGGAAGTGCTGGGCTATCGGGACAGCGGTTCGGCGCGGCCTGTGAAGGCGGGCAGCTTCGCCGTGCTGCTGGCAGAGGAGCTGGCGCAGCGGGGCGTGCAGGTGCAGTGGACGTGGGCCTTCGCCCATGTGGGCTATGACCGCTATGACGAAGGACTGGCGCTTTTCTCCCGTGGAAAGATAACTGAGGCAGGGACGCTGTCCATTTCTGCACCTGCGGGGCGCTGCGCACGGGTCACGCCGTTCATTCGGACGGAATGCGCGGGAAAAAGCGTCTTGTGCTATGCGGCGCATATGGGCTGGTGGCAGGACGCAGAGGACCCCTTCGTGCAGCAGTGGGAGAAGCTCTCAATGGATGCAAAAACGCGCAGCGCGGGAGAAGCGGTATATCTGCTGGGGGACTTCAACAGTCCGGCGCATGTTCGCGGCGAGGGCTATGATCGGATGATGCAGGACGGCTGGCAGGATTGCTATGTCCGCGCGGCGAAAAAAGATGACGGCATGACCGTGGGCGGCAAGATCGACGGCTGGCGGGAAGGCAAGGACGAAGCCCGCCGCATTGACCTTGCGCTGACCCGGGGAACGATGGGGACATGCCGTAGCCGGGTGATCTTTAACGGGGCGTTTTATCCCGTGGTATCGGATCATTATGGCGTATTGACAGAAGAAATGTGAAGAAGCAGAAAGGGGAAAACGAAAGATGAAGCTGCTGATCGTTCGCCATGGCGAACCTGATTATGAACATGATTCCCTGACGGAAAAGGGCTGGCGCGAGGCCGAGCTGCTGGCGGATCGCCTGTGCAGGCTGAACGTCAAGGCATTTTATATGTCGCCGCTGGGCCGTGCGCAGGCAACGGCGAAGCCTACGCTGGAGCGGCTGGGCCGTCAGGCGGAGGTGCTGCCCTGGCTGCATGAATTCCGCGGCAAGGTGCTGGATCCCATGACGGGCAAGGATACGATCTCTTGGGACATGATGCCTAAGTACTGGAAGAACCGTCCCGAGCTGTTCGACCGGGAGGCCTGGCGCATCAACGATCTGTATGCAACGGGCAACGCCGGGGCGATTTATGACGAGACGGCGGCAGGAGTGGACGCGCTGCTGGCGAAGCACGGCTATGTGCGGGACGGCGGGCTGTATCACAGCGAAGCGCCGAACACGGATACCATTGTGCTGTTCTGTCACCTGGCGCTGGGTATGACCATCGTGTCTCACTTGCAGGGCATTTCTCCAGTGGTGCTGTGGCACAACTTTTTCATGCCCACCAGCTCGGTGACAACGCTGGTGACGGAGGAGCGCCGCCCCAATGAAATTTCCTTCCGCTGTCTGCAAATGGGCGATACCTCCCACCTGTACGCGGGCGGGGAGCCGATCTCCCATGCGGGCTTTTTCCGGGAGACCTACGCCTTGGAGGACGGCAAGGAGGCACAGTAAATGAAGCGCAGGCAGGAAAAGCAGCGCAGCGTGGAAAAGCATCACACGCTGCATCGTTCCGTTCGCAGGGCCATGGCGCTGTGCGTCCTTGCCTGCGCCCTGCTGGGGCTTGGCAGCATCGGCATGCTGGCGGACTCCTATGACGCAGCGTTTGCCGAGCAGCAAAGCGAGGTCGCGGAACGCTACTTTTCCCAGCTGAAAACCTGCATGAACGACAGTGTGCTGATGTCCAAGCAGCTGCTGGGCAGCGAGACGATCCAGACGGCGCTGGCAGAGGTGCGGGACACAGATGCTTCCACCCGCGCCCATGCACTGGCCCGCGTTCAGCTTCGGGATGCAACCGCCATGCTGGCAGGGGAGCGCTCCCGCTCCATTGCCCATGTGGATGTGGTGGACGTCAACGGCAACTTTTACGGCTATGGCTCGATGCCCATGACGGCAGGGCTTCAGCAAAAGCTGATTGCGCTGACGGAGCGCTGCCCACTGGACGGCACGGCCTACTGGTTTGCGCTGAACGACGACGGCACAAGCTATTTGGTGCTGGTGCGGGCCATTCGCGAGACAAAGAATCTGTCCCTGCGGCACCTGGGCTATGAGCTGCTGATGATGGACCTGCGCAACTGCCTGAGCAAGGCGGATGCGGTGAACAAGCGCTTTATTGACACCACGGATATTTATCTGGATGGGGAGTTGATCTGTCAGGGGGAGAAAAGCCCGGTGACGGGCGTGACCCTGCCCCTGAACGAGCAGTGGCAGCTGATGAATTTTTCCGGACGCAGGTATCTGGTGACCCAGGGCAGCTTCTTCAATAGCCGCATTTGGATGGTCAACTTTCTGGATTATACAACGCTGACGCACACGCTGGAGCAGATCAGACTGTGGCTGCTGGGCCTGCTGCTGGTGGTCATGCTGGTGGTGCTGTGCATGGGTGTGCGGGGCGTGGACAAGCACTTCCAGAACCTGGAAAAGCTGACGGACACCGTGACGCAGATGCGCTATGGCGAGGTGCATGTGGAGCTGGACAGGGAGTTGCTGGGCGCGGACGATGAAGTGGGTGTTTTCGCAAGGCGCTTCCAGCAGGCCATGAACCGCATTGACGATCTGGTGAACCGCGATCTGAAGAAGCAGCTTTTCGCGACCCAGGCCCAGTGCCGCATGCTTCAGGCGCAGATACGCCCGCATTTCCTGTACAACACGCTGGAAACCATCCACGCCGCTGCCATTCGGGACGGCAACACGGAGATCAGCCGCATGGCGCTGAGCCTTTCACGGCTGGTGCGCGCGTCCTATCGCGGCTCCATGTGGGGGCCACTGCAAAGCGAGATTTCCTTTGTGCAGGAATATTTGTCCATTTATCGAATCCGTTTTGGAGAACGCTTACAGGCACTGATTGAATACGACCCGGATGATGGGGATATTCTGCTGCCACAGATGACCTTGCAGCCGCTGGTGGAAAATTCCATCCGCTATGGCCTGATGAAAAAGGTAGGCAAGGGCCGGGTGCGGCTGCGGATACGGCACACTGGGGATCGGCTGAAGATCAGCCTGTATGACAACGGGATCGGCTTCCCGAAGGAGCTGATGGAGAAATATCAGCACATGCAGCTTGCCGAGGAATTGGAGCTGCATGGCAGCGCGAATGTGCTGGCACGGCTGAAATATACCTACGGCGATGAGGCCCATGTGCAGCTGCACAGCAAAGAGGGCTGCTGGACGAACCTTTCCATCAACATTCCCGATAAGCTGCCGGAGAGTATTCGCAAGGAGGCGGAGGAGGATGTACAGGGTACTGCTCGTGGATGACGAGCCGCTGACGCTGGCGCACACGCGCAGCGTGGTGGAGTGCGGCCTTGCGCAGTGCGAGATCATTGGCACGGCGACCAATGGGCTGGAGGGTATTGAGGCTATCCGCCGCCTGAAGCCGGACGTGGTGATCACCGATGTGGTGATGCCCGGCGCGACGGGCTTGGAGCTGATCGACGCGACGCTGGAGGAAAGCCGGTGCCACTTTATTGTGCTGTCCGGGTATCAAGAATTTGAATATGTGCGGCATGCCATGCGGTCGGGTGCGGTGGATTACCTTTTGAAGCCCATTACGGTGCAGGATCTTCGGCAGGCGTTTGCGCGTTTAGGCGGCGAGGATACGGCGGAGGAAAGCTATGAACAGCGCTATGGTTCGCTGGTAGCGCAGGTGATCCGTGCTATTGACGAGCATTATGCGGAGCCGGAGCTGTCGCTGGGCTGGATATGCGACAATGAGCTTTTCATGAACAGCACCCATGTGGGGCGTTTATTTCAGAAGAGGACAGGGCAGAAGTTCACTACTTGGCTGACGGAGAAGCGCCTATGCGAAGCACGGCAATTGATGGATCATGATCGGGATATGTCGGTTGCCGAAGCAGCAGAGCGTGCGGGCTTTTCTTCCGCAAAGTATTTCACAGAGGTCTTTCGGAAGAATTACGGCATGTCGCCGGGGCAATATAAGCAAGAGGAAAAGGCATAACATCCATAGAAAAGCGGGGGAGACAGGGAAGTCTTCCTCGCTTTTTGATGGATGGAGGGCATGTGCAATGCCACTGACATGAGGTATTTCATGATATAACAGGGATGCAGGGAAGTACTGATTTAGCACTAGTGCAAGACTTTAGCTTGCCTCCTTCCGCAGAAGGAGGGGGACCGCCTGCCGTCAGGCAGGTGGTGGAAGATAAATTCACCTGCTGGAGCATCAAAGCGTTTATATAGTCCCAGCCACACCCCAAGTCCCGGCGGCATACCCCCGCACTGAATTTCCAGCTAGAGAGTATTTCGTCCGTCTGCGGACGGACGACCCACTTTGCACGCGGGCAAAGTGGGCAAAGCCGCCCGGGGGCCAGCCAAAATTTCCATGCAGCTAAGGCTGGCCCCCGGACCCCATGGTTGCCTCCAGCCATCACTCGGATCGGAGCCTTCCCAGGGGGACATAACCCGAGCCTCCTTCGGTTCCGCTCCATGGCATTCCGTCGGCTGACCGTATACAGCCGCCGGAACGCCTTGTCGCTTAGGATAGGCGTAAGCAACAAAAGTTACCTGCACTGAAAAGTCATCCAGCAGCAGGGATGCCCCGCACTAAAAGCCTCCCCTGAAAGGGGAGGTGCCCCGAAGGGGCGGAGAGGTTCCGTCCCCCCAAAGTCTTCCTTCGCATAGGGAGTCGCAGAAGCCCCCTCATTTCTTCCATATGCTACAATCGCAATCCAATCCCCCTATATTCTAAACAAGTTCCCACCTCTCACACAACTCCGCGAACTATTCTTGACAGCTGCTTCCCAGCATGTTATGATACCAGACAGAAACAGAAGCGAATTGCATCAGGGGGGATGGCGTATGGGCGCGTTCACCAGGCTGCGGGAGAGCGGCTTTTCCGTCACCGAGAAGCGCATTGCCGACTATATCCTGAAAAATGCAGACCGCCTGCCTGATTTGACCATCAGCACCGTCGCAGCGGAATGCGGCACCAGCAAATCCATGGTGGTGCAGCTTTGCAAAACGGCGGGCTTCAAGGGTTACAAGGATTTGTGCGGTCAGCTGCTGGTGGAGCAGGCGCTTCGGCAGCAGCAGAACCCGGAGCCGGATTATGACGATCTGCATCCCGGCTGCACCACGGCGCAGCTATGTCAGCTTACCTTTCGGGAGGAGCTGCGCTCCCTGCAGGCCACGGCAGAGCTGACGGACCCGGCAGCCATCGAGCAGGCCGCCACGCTGCTGCTGCAAGCAGATCGCATTGCGCTGTTCGGTGTAGGCAGCAGTGCCATGGCGGCGATGGATCTCTATTATAAGCTGTGCCGCGTGGGGCTGAACGTCCGCTTTTCGCAGGATGTGCATTGCCAGCTGCTGGATACCGCTTCCATGACGGAACAAAGCGCGGCAGTGGTGTTCAGCTTCAACGGGCGCACCCGGGACATGATCGAGGCCTGTGAGCTTGCCAAAGGGCAGGGAGCACACCTGATTTCCATCACCCGCTATGGCACAAACCCCATTGCGTCCATGAGCGATGTGGCCCTGTACGTTGCCAGCAACGAATCCCTACGCCGGGTCACCACCATGAGTTCCCGGCTGTGTACCCTGGCGGTGTCGGACGTGCTGTTTTCCTGCCTGGTCAACCGCATGGGGCCGCAGGTAAATGACCTGATCCAGCGCAACACCATGATTGCAAACCGCCGACGGAAATAATTTATTGCACGACCTTGATAGGAGGAACGTATTGATGCAAAAGCATCCTGTTCTCAGCGGCGTGGACCGCCTGCATACGGTAGACGAGCTGCTTCGCGGCCGCCGCGTTGGGTTGATGACCAATCCGACGGGTATCACGCACGATTTTGTCAGCACCATCGACCTGATTCATCAGCGCTATCAGCTCAGCGCCCTGTATGCCGTGGAGCATGGCATTCGCGGCGATGTACAGGCGGGCGAGAAGTTTGACACCATGACCGACCCCGCCACTGGCGTGACCGTATACAGCGCCTATGGCGCAAACGATCACTTCACCGATGAAATGCTGGACGCTTTCGATGTGCTGGTCTTTGACATTCAGGATGTGGGCGCACGGTTTTACACCTATTTGTATTCCCTGTCCTATGCCATGGAGGCCTGCGCACGGGCGGGAAAGCCCATCATCGTGCTGGATCGTGTGAATCCGCTGGGCGGTCTGAAGCGCTGCGGCACGGTGTTGGATACGCGCTTCTCCTCCTTTGTGGGCGGCTATGCGCTGCCCACCCAGTATGGCCTGACCATCGGCGAATACGCCCGCTATGTGAAGGATTACCTTTCCCTGAACGTGGATTTGACCGTTGTGCCGCTGCAAGGCTGGAGCCGTGACATGCTGCTGGACGACACCGACCTGCCCTGGGTCGCGCCCTCGCCCAACTGCGCCGATCTGGCAACGGCACTGTGCTACATTGGCACCTGCATTTTTGAAGGCTCCAATTGCAGCGAGGGCCGCGGCACTACGCAGCCCTTCCAGGTGATTGGCGCACCCTTCATTGATGGCGCGGCGCTGGCGGCGCGCATGAATGCGCTGGCCCTGCCCGGGCTGCATTTCCGCCCCACCACCTTCGTCCCTACCTTCAGCAAGCATCAGGGCGTTTTGTGCCATGGTGTGCAGATGCACATCACCGACCGTGCAGCCTGTGATGCCTTCGTGGGCGGCCTGATGCTGATGGACACCATTCGCGAAATGTACCCGCAGGATTTTGAATTCCTGCACTGGGGCGAAGGCAGCAGCTACGGCATTGATAAGCTGCTGGGTACCGATGCTTACCGCACCGGCAAGCTCACGGCCCGGGAGCTGATCGAGACCAGCCGTGAACCGGTGCAGCGCTTTGGTGAAAAGGTGCAGCGTTTCATGCTTTACTGACGCACAACGTGCTGCCGATAATAAAACAAGATTTGCTGATACCAGCCTGCACGCCCTCCCCACGCCGGGAAGGGCGTTTTTCCATGATATTCTTCTTCAATGACCTTTTGAATCCACACATCTACCGGCGCGGATGCAAACCGATGATAGGCAAAAAGCATGACGCAGCCTGCCACCTTCACACCCACGCCGGGACAGGCCAGCAGTTGTTCCTGTAGTGCTGCATCCGACAGCGCATCGCAGGCGGACAGGTCGAGCTTCCCTTCTGCGACCAGTCGCGCGGTTCCCAGCACATACGGTGCGCGATAGCCCAGCCCACAGGTGCGAAGCTCTGCTTCTGTTGCCGCTGCCAGACGCTGAACCGTCGGGAACGCAAACTCGCCCTGTGCCATCAGTGTGCCATAGGCTGTGCAGAGTCGTTCCACGCAGTCGCGAATGGCAGGGATGCTTTTGCGCTGGGAGCAAATGAAGCTGATAAGCGTTTCAAACGGCTCCTGACGCAAAATGCGCAGCCCTTCACAGCAGGCAGCCGCTTGCCGCAGGTAGGCTTCTTCAGCAGGGATCTCCGCAAACAGTGGCGCATAGTCCGTATCTAAATCGAAGTATCGCTGCCAGTAGGGCGCATCCTCCAGCGAAAAATCAAACTGCCAGCGATGTTCCCCCAGTGGGATGACGGTGGTCATTTTGCTCCCTGCAAGCACACGATAGGCGCCATCGGGCTGCGGCTTCATGCGAAAGCATTGTCCGCTGGCATACAGGGTCGGCAGGTCAAAATGCTCCAGCTGCAAAATCGGCATGGCAGTTCCTCCTTGGTAATACATTGCGAAGGGTATTATAACATAGCTGCCGCGCAAGCGCACAAAAAATGAGTCGTGCCTTTGACACGACTCATTTTTGCTGCTGTTATTACGCCTTCAGGCCCGTCGTTGCCACGCCCTCTACCAGATACTTCTGGAAGAACATGAACACCGCCACTACGGGGATGATCGACAGGGTGGTCATGGCGAACAGGCCGGACCAGTTCGTCTGCACTGAGGGATCAGCGAACATCTTCAGGGCGATGGACACGGTGTACTTCTTGGGCTTGTTGAGGTAAATCAGCGGCCCAAGGAATTCCTGCCAGGACCAGTAGAACGCGAAGATGGAGGAGGTGATCAGCGAGGGCTTCGACAGGGGCAGCAGGACATTGAGATAGGTGCGGAACCAGCCGCAGCCGTCGATCTCAGCCGCTTCATCCAGCTCGCGGGGAACGCCGCGCATGAACTGCATGTTCAGGAACACGAAGAAGGGAACGCCGCAGAACTGCGGCACGATGATCGGCAGATACGTGTTGATCCAGTGGATCTTCTGGAAGATGGCATACTGCGGGATCATCAGCACCTGCACCGGCAGCAGCATGGTACCCATCAGGATGGTGAACCACACCTTGCGGCCCTTGAAGGGAATGCGCGCAAAGCCATAGGCCACCAGCGAGGAGGAGACCACACCGCCAATGGTGGAAAACACCGCGATCAGCAGCGAGTTGGAGAAGTAGGTGGAGTAGGTATAGCGGCCTGTGGACTGCCAGCCCTCTACATAGTTCTCCCACACGATGCGGGAGGGGATCAGGTTGGTCACGGTGGTGAACACTTCGTCATTGGGCTTCAGAGAACTGGCGAACATCCACACCAGCGGATAGATCATGATGATGCCGAACAGGATGGCGAAGAAGTGAAACCGGAAGGCTCGCAGCCCCTTCTTCCAGGTCATGCGGCCCGTTTTTTGTTCTTGTTTCATCTTGCTTCCTCCTTCCTTATTCCTCATAGTGAACCCAGCCCGTGGAGCTGCCGAAGATGAAGATGGAGAACACGGCGATGATCAGCAGCAGCACCCAGGACATGGCGCAGGCATAGCCCATCTTGAAGTAGGAGAAGCCCTGCTTGTAGATGTACAGCGCGAACAGCATGGTGCTGTTCAGCGGGCCGCCGTCGGTGATGATCAGACTCTCTGAGAAGGACTTGAACGCGGTGATGATGCCCATCACCAGGTTGAAGAAGATCACGGGGCTGAGCATGGGCAGGGTGATCTTGAAGAAGCGCTGGGGGGGTGTTGCGCCGTCGATGAGCGCCGCTTCATAATAGTTCTGCGGAATCTGCTTCAGGCCGGAGATGAAGATCAGCATGGAGGAGCCGAAGTGCCAGCAGCCCAGCAGGATCAGGGAGTACAGCGCTGTGGAGCGCTCGCCCACCCAGTTGAAATCCACCGTGCGGCCCAGCAGCTGGGACAGCATGCCGTTGATGGCGCCCTGGGAGCCGAACAGCTGCGCCCAGATAATGGCAATGGCAACGCTGCCGCCCAGCAGGGAGGGAATATAGTAAACGGTGCGGTAAATGCCGATCCCGCGATGCTTCGTCGCCAGGATCATCGCCACGCCCAGCGCAGTTGCCAGACGAAGCGGCACCAGAATGAATACGTACTTAAAGGTCACGCCCACGGATTGCCAGAAGGCGCCGTCCTGGAACATGGAGACATAATTCTGTACGCCGATCCACTGCGGCGCGCCCAGCGCGTCATACTTGGTGAAGGACAGGTATAGAGAATAGAGCATCGGGATAGACGTAAAGGCCAGCAGGCCGAAAAGCCAGGGAGCAATGAAGGCATAACCCGCCAGGTTATTCCTCCGCAGGCGCCGCTTTGCGCCAGCAGACAATTGGGTTTTCTTTGCGGCGATCATAACGTTCATCCTTCCTTGTGTGAATTCCGATCAGGTTCCGGGCCATGTGTGCATCCTCTGGCAGCCCGGTCGGCCAAGCGATCCATGACCGCTTCATGGCGCAGCTTTACCTTCCGCTGATCAGAGCGGGCGAAGCGTTCACGCCATGGCGCACATACCTGTGAAAGAAACTGCACGGGGCTGCTTTTGCAGCCCCGGCAAAGAAATTTTTGTGTTGCTTAGTTGTTCAGCGTCTTGTTCACGAAAGCCACAAAGCTCTCGGCAGCCGCTTCGGGGGTCGCTTCGCCGAACAGCACGCTGGCCTGGGCGTTTTCGAATTCCTTCGCAACCTCGCCGTGGCAGGTGGGTTCGGGATCGTTCAGCTTGGAGGAGTAGTCGTTCAGCACGTTCATGTAAGCGAACATGTTGCCGGACACATCGTCCAGGGAAGCGCCCACCACGTCAGCCATCTTGGGAGAAATCGGCACACCGCGGCGACCGGCAATGTACAGGTTGCAGGCTTCGTCGTTGGTCCAGTAGTTGATGTAGGCCACAGCCGCGTCCACATTCTCGCTGGTGGCAGCAATGCTCATGAACTGAGAGGGCTTCACATACATGGCCTTGTTTTCGGCAGCACCGGGGTACACAGTGTAGGACAGCAGGCCATATTCATCCTTCAGCATCTTGGCAAAGGTGGTGGAGCTGTCGGTGGTGGTCCAGATGGCAGCAGCCTCGCCCTTGCTGAAGAAGTAGTTTTCCTTGCCAACGTCCACGGTGGTCTCCGCCACGTTCTGGATCGCGCCGGCATCGTGCATGCGCTTTACAGATGCGAAGTAGTCCACCAGCACCTGGGTGTCAAAGCCCACGGCGGTCTGATCCGCGTTGTACAGCTCGCCGCCATGCTCGCGGGCGATGATGCGGAAGGAACCGAAATCGAAGCCTTCCATGTCGACGCCGTACTTACCGGTCTTCTCATGGAACTCCAGCACCCACTGCTCGAACTCGTCCCAGGTCATCTCGTTGGTGGGAACTTCCATGCCCGCGTCTTCCACCAGCTTGCGGTTGGTGATCATGCACAGGCCGTTGGAGCCGGCGTTGATGCCGTACAGGCCGCCGTTCATCATGCCGCCGCTCAGCACGCTTTCAGGCACATCGGACACGTCGATGGCGCCGGACTCCACCAGGGGCGTCAGATCCAGCAGCAGGCCCTTTTCCACATAGCTCTTGATGTACTGGTAGTCCATGCGCAGTGCATCGGGCAGATCCTGACCAGCCGCCAGGGTGTTCAGCTTGGTCCAGTAGTCATCCCAGGAGTAGTACTCAGGCTCCACATCGGTGCCGGTCGCTTCCATGAACATGTCCATGACGTCCAGGTAGATCTTGTTGCTGGATTCGGAACCCCACCAGCACATGCGCATGGGTTCATCGGCAAACGCCGCCGCGCTCAGGGAGAGCAGCATTGCCACGGTCAACAAAAGAGCTGTCAGTTTCTTCATGGGAAAACCTCCTTGTTTTTTTTTTGATGACCTTAGCAT
>CAKTYE010000043.1 GCA_934631985.1 uncultured Clostridia bacterium
CGGGTTCTCCTTCGGTTCCGCTCCATGGCATTCCGTCGGCTGACCGTATACAGCCGCCGGAACGCCTTGTCGCTTAGGATTGGCGTGTGCGGCAAAAGTTACCTGCACTGAAAATTGCATCATGCAGCAGGAACGCAGCCAAGCCGCATTCCGCGCTAGCCCCAAAAGCCTCCCCTGAAAGGGGAGGTGTCCCGAAGGGACAGAGGGGTTATCCCCCGTGTCCAAAGCCCTCCCCAAGCGGCCCTCCCTCCCCCTTTAGAAATCTTCGCCTTACAGCGCGAAATCATTTGCAAAGGAGCTTTCATGCAGCCTGTAGCCAAGAAACAAAAACGCACCCTGAAGCGGCGCTGGCCCCTGCTTGCCGCACTGGCGGTGCTGGTGGTCGGCATCCTTGTGTCCGTCATACTTTTGCAGCGCAAGGAATTGGAGACGCTGCCGGACGCACCGGTGACCTCGGGGGTTTTATTTACCTATGAGCCGGAGCAGGTGGCTTCCCTTCGCATTCAGCTGCGCAGCGGAGACGATTACACGCTGCTTCAGGATACGGCAGGGGCGCTTTCCATGGCGGATGACCCGGATTTTCCGGTGTCCGAAACCTATGTTTCTCCCATGCTGAGCGCGGTCAGTACCTTCGGCTATGACGATGTGCTGGCGGAGGACGCGCAGGCATATCAGGAGCATTGGACGGAATACGGGCTGGATGCGCCGCAGGTGGTGGCGGAGATCACCTACACGGACGGTACCGCCGTGACCCTGCGCATCGGCAACGCCAGTCCTGTGGAGGAAGAAACCTGGTATTACATGACTGTGGACGGCGATGACCGCTTGTTCGCCGTGGACAAGGGAACTGCCGAGGAGCTGATGACCTCCCGCGCGTCCCTGTGGGCGGTGGAGCAGCCCACGCTGCATGCCGCACGGCTGGATGAGATCACCCTGACGGATGCAAACGGCAGCATCACAGCCCAGTGGCAGTTGAAGGGAGCTATCACGGACAGTGACGCGGCCTCCAACTGGTATATGACGATTCCCTACGCCTATCCTGCGGATGAAAGCAACATGACCACCCTGCGCAAGAACCTGAGCAATCTGCGCCTGGGGGCGTATGTGGGGGAGGCCACCTCCGAAAACCTGACGACCTATGGACTGGACGCGCCGCAGCAGACCCTGACGCTGCACATGGCGGCGGGAACTACGGGCCGGACGGACGAAGCAGGCGTGTACAGCACGGTCGATTGGCCCGAAAGCACCTTCTGCATGAAGGTGGGCAGCGCCAAAAGTGACGTGGTGGACTATGTGCAGGTGGAGGATAAGATCTATCTGTGCAGCCATTTCAGCCTGGCGGTGTTCCGCGACCTGGAGCCGCAGTCTACCCTCAGCCGCTACCCTTTGATGGTCACGCTGGATGACGCGATCTCCCTGACCGTGACCACCGCTGCGGGAACAGATACCTATCAGCTGACCCGGGAGGAGCAGGTGGCGGAGAACAATGAGCTGGTCACGGACAGTGAGGGCAATGTGCAATATGACTACCGCTGCGAAAAGAACGGCAAAGAAATCAGCTATGATGCTTTTGCCGCCGCCTGGGAGCAGCTTGCCGCCGTGCGGGTGACCGGTTGGCTGCCGACGGGGTATCAGTCCACGGAAGCGGCGCATACCACCTTGACCATCACCACGGTATCTGGCAAGGTTCACACCATTGAGCTGGCTAAGTATGACGCGCTGCATGACGCGGTGATCGTGGACGGCACGGCGCTGTTTTATCTCATTGCCGGGGGGTTGCAGTTTGACGTGGCGTGACCGGCAGGAAATGGAACCGCCGTGGAGAATATCTTCGCAGACCCCATGCTTGTCACAAAGGAAAGGCGGAGATACTTCATGGAGGATTTAACGCTGTCGGAAATGCACCGCGCACAGCGGGAATTGCAGGATAAATATCGCGACAAATGGGAAGCGCTTTGCCCCGCGCAGGGCCGCAGCCACCTGCTGTGGACCATCGGCGAGGCCAGCGAGGTCGGCGACATTATTAAAAAGCAGGGCGATCAGCGCATTATGGAGGACCCTGAGGTGCGGGCGCACTTCATTGAGGAGCTTTGCGATGTGTATATGTACCTTGCAAGCACCGCGATGTGCTATGACATTACTCCTGAGGATCTGACGCACACGTTCTGGGAAAAGCATCAACGGAATATGGGACGATGGTAAGCAGTAAAGGGCGAGGCCGTTTTCGGTTTCGCCCTTTTTGCTGCATGCCCATAGCCTAAACGCGGACCCAATTTTCATTTCTTGCCTCCTGGTGCGTGCTTCCCCTTCCCTGTGCATGAAACTCGTAAACTCCGTGTAAAATCTACCTGAAATGTAGCTTTTCCCAGCCCAAACGGCTGGGACTTCCCTTTACTTTTCCGCTGCTGCATGTTACCCTGACGCTGGTCATGGAAAGAGAAGAGAAAGAATGCGGAGGGAAAACGCATGCCGGTGATGCACGGAATCAGCCTGCTGGGGGGCCTGAGCCTGTTCCTGTTCGGCATGAAGCTCATGGGCGAGGGCCTGGAACGCGCGGCAGGCGATCGGCTGAAAAACATTCTGAGCATGGTCACAAAAAACCGGGTGCTGGCAATGCTGGCAGGTATTGCCGTCACCGCAGTGATCCAATCGTCCTCGGCTGCCACGGTGATGGTGGTCGGCTTCGTCAACGCGGGACTGTTGTCCCTTACCCAGGCCGTGGGCATGATCATGGGCGCAAACATCGGTACCACGGTCACCTCGCTGATGCTGTCCGTCAAGCTGGATTTCGGCATGATCTTCGCCTGCCTGGGCCTGTTGATGACGGTGTTGTCCAGGAAGCACGCCGCCGCCAGCGCCCTTGGCGAGGTGCTGATGGGGCTGGGCATCCTGTTTGTGGGCATGGATACCATGTCGGGGGCTATGGCACCGCTGCAAGGCTGGGCGGGCTTTCGCAACGCCATGGCAAGCATGGACGATCCCCTGCTGGGTGTGCTGATCGGCGCGGCGGTCACGGCGGTGCTGCAATCCTCCTCCGCATCCGTGGGTATTTTGCAGGCGCTGGCGGGCGAGGGCCTGATCTCCCTGCATGCGGCAGTGTTCATTCTGTTTGGACAGAACATCGGCACCTGCGTCACGGCGCTGCTTGCCAGCAGCGGGACGAACGCCACGGCGAAGCGCGCAGCGGTGGTGCATCTGCTATTCAACGTGATCGGTACGGTGCTGTTCCTGTTGATCGCGCTGATTTTCCCCTTTGCGGACTGGATCACGGCGCTGGCCCCGACCAATACCCGGCTGCAAATCGCCATGGTCCACATCGTGTTCAACGTGGTGACGACACTGCTGCTGCTGCCAATGGCGGGACTGCTGGAAAAGGCGGCCTGTGCGCTGGTGCGGGCGCAGCCTGACCGCCGCGAGGGCATGCACCTGAAATATTTTGACGCTCGCCTGCTGGCAACGCCGCCCATTGCGGTGGCGCAGCTGTTTAAGGAGGTGCAGCGCATGGGCGCCATGGCGGAGAGCAGCTTCACCGGGGCCATGGCCTGCTTCCGGGACTGGAACGAGGCCCGGGCCAGTGAGATCACTGAAAATGAGGATGTTTTGGACTACCTGAACAAGGAAATCACCACCCTGCTTGTCGAAGTAAAGGGCTTGGAGCTGAGCGAAGCCGATACCCGGCTGACCGGCTCGCTGTTCCATGTGGTCAACGACATGGAGCGCGTGGGCGACCACAGCATGAATCTGCTGGATGC
Organism: uncultured Clostridia bacterium; assembly: GCA_934631985.1. Taxonomy (GTDB): domain Bacteria; phylum Bacillota; class Clostridia; order Christensenellales; family Aristaeellaceae; genus Egerieenecus. The sequence goes on from CAKTYE010000043.1 coordinate 3,753, forward strand.
AGCGCGGCGGAAAAAGCAGGACGGCGTAAAGCTCTCGGACAAGGCGCTGAAGGAATTGGAAACGCTGGCGGAGAAGGTGGATGGTCAGCTGCAAACGGCGCTGTCGCTGTTCCGCCATCAGTCCACTGACACGGATGCGCTGACCAAGGTGGAGCTGGTGGAGGAGGAGATCGACCAGGACACCGAGAGGCTGCGGGAGCATCATGTAGAGAGGCTGAAAAACCGCAAATGCTCCGCCCGCAGCGGCATGCTGTATCTGGATATGCTGACTGACCTGGAACGCATCGGCGACCATGCCGAGAACATCGCCACCTCTGTGGATAAGGAGACCCCGGCGGTCTCCTGGTAATTGGGAAGGAGAAAACGCTATGAAGAAGATCGCTTCATTCACCATCAACCACAACGTACTGACCCCGGGCATGTATGTTTCCCGGGTGGACGGGGACGTGATCACCTACGACCTGCGCTGCAAATATCCCAACCGGGGCGACTATCTGGCCCAGGGGGCGCTGCATACGCTGGAGCATCTGATCGCCACCTATGTGCGCTCCTCCGCGCTGAGCGACGAGGTGCTGTACTTCGGCCCCATGGGCTGCCGCACGGGCTTTTATCTGCTGCTGCGCGACAGTGTGAGCAAGGAGGCCGCCATTCGTCTGGTGCAGGACGCCTTTGCCTTTGCCGCGTCCTTTGAGGGGGAGATCCCCGGGGCCAAGGCCATTGAATGCGGCAACTATCTGGAGCATGATCTGCCTGGCGCGCGGGAGGAAGCCGCGCGGTATGTGCAGGTGATGCAGGGCTGGACGGCGGATCAGATGGTATACCCGGAATAAAAAAAGCATCGTCCCTGCTTTCTCAGGCAGAGGCGATGCAAAGTGATCGGCGGCGGACTGCAAGCGTCTCGCCGCCGATTTTTTATGTTACACGGTCTGGAACTGGCTGTTGTACAGCTTGCTGTAGAAGCCGCCCTTTTCCAGCAGGGCCTCGTGCGTACCCTGCTCGATGATCTTGCCGTCCTTCATCACCAGGATCAGCGAAGCGTTGCGGATGGTGGACAGACGGTGCGCCACCACAAAGCTGGTGCGGCCCTCCATCAGCTTGTCAAAGGCCTCCTGGATCAGCAGCTCAGTACGGGTGTCGATGCTGGAGGTCGCCTCATCCAGGATCAGCATGGGCGGCAAGGTCAGCATCACGCGGGTGATGCACAGCAGCTGCTTCTGGCCCTGGCTGATGCTGTCCTCATGCAGCACGGTGTCCAGCCCCTCGGGCAAGCGCTCGATGAACTCCCAGCTATGGGCTTCCTTCGCTGCGCGGATGATCTCCTCATCCGTCGCGTCGGGCTTGCCGAAGGCGATGTTCTCCCGCACGGTGCCCTGCTTGATCCAGGTGTCCTGCAGCACCATGCCATAGCTGGAGCGCAGCGCATGCCGGGAAAGGTCGGTGACGGCCTGTCCGTCCACGCGGATGGTGCCTGCGTCCGTGTCATAAAAGCGCATGAGCAGGTTGATGAACGTGGTCTTGCCGCAGCCTGTGGGGCCGACGATGGCGACCCGCATGCCCGGCTCCACCTTCAGGTTGAAGTCCTCGATGAGCTTGCGGCTCTTGTCATAGCTGAAATCCACATGCTGAATGTCCACATGGCCCTCTACCTTGTCCAGCGTACCCGTTGCGTCAGGGGTCTCCTCCTTTTCCTCCAGCAAGGCAAACAGGCGGGAGGCGCAGGCCAGAGCATTCTGCATCTCGGTGACGACAGAGCTGATGTCATTGAAGGGCTTCATGTACTGGTTGGCGTAGGACAGCAGCACGGACAGGCCGCCCACCGTCAGGCTGCCGGGGATAAGCAGCGCACCGATCAGCGCCACGCCCGCATAGATGATATTGTTCACAAAGCGGGTGGAGGGGTTGGTCAGGCTGGAATAAAACACCGCCTGCTGGCTGTATTTCTGCAATTCGCCGTTGATCTCGGCAAAGCGGGCGCTGGCCTTTTCCTCATAGCCGTAGGCCCGCACCACCTTCTGGTTGCCCACCATTTCCTCAATGAGCGCGGTCTGCTTGCCGCGGGTCTCGCTCTGCTTGCGGAACATGCCGTAGGAGCGGCTGGAAATAAACTTTGCCACGCCGAAACTCACGGGGGTCAGGCAAAGCACCAGCAGCGTGATCCACACGTTTTTGGAGAACATGAACGCCAGCGTCACGCCGATGGTCACCACGCCGGAGAAAAGCTGGGTGAAGCCCAGCAGCAGGCCGTCCGAGAGAATATCCGCATCGGCAATGATGCGGCTGACAATGTCGCCGGAGCTGTGCTGATCCAGATAGGACAGGGGCAGCTTCTGGATGTGATGGATGGCCTGGGAGCGGATGTCCTGCACCACCCGATAGGTCATGCGGTTGTTGATGAAGCTCATCAGCCAGCCCGTAGCCCCGGACAGCGCCGCAAAAATCAGGATCTTCGTCAGGTAGCCCCACATGTCGTCAAAGCGGACCTGCCCCTCCGCCACCACCTGGTCGATGGCGTCGCCAAAGAGCATGGGGACGTACAATTGCAGCACCACGGTCACCGCGGCCAGCAGTACGCTGACCACCAACAGCGCACGATATTTTGCAATGCGGGCCAGCAGCTTTTTCAGCACGTCGCTGTTCTGCTTCATTCCTTGCTTCTTCATTACGCCTGCGCCTCCTTTCCCTGGGCGGGACGCTCCTCGGGGAACTGAGAATAATAGATTTCCTGATAGATCGGGCAGGTGTGCATCAGCTCCGCATGACTGCCGCAGCCTGCCAGACGACCGTTGTCCAGCACCAGGATCTTATCCGCCTGACGAATGCAGGCAATGCGCTGGGACACGATGAAGGTGGTCATGCTGCCGCTCAGCTCATGAATGGCCTTGCGCAGCGCCGCGTCCGTGGCAAAGTCCAGGGCGCTGGAGCTGTCGTCCAGAATAAGGATCTCAGGCTTTTTCACCAGTGCGCGGGCAATGGAAAGACGCTGCTTTTGTCCGCCGGAAAGGTTGCGTCCGTTCTGCTCCAGCTTGAAATCCAGCTGACCGGGCTTGCTTTCCACGACCTCCTTAGCCTGGGCGGCGGTCAGGGCCTCCCACAGGACCGTATCGTCGGCCTGGGCGTTGCCCCACTTCAGGTTGTCGCGAATGCTGCCCTGGAACAGCACCGCCCGCTGCTGCACCACGCCCACCCGGTCGCACAGGTCGGCCCGGGTGTAGTTCTTGGCGCTCTGTCCGTCCAGGATGACGCAGCCCTCCTGCGGGTCATAGAACCGGGGGATCAGGCTGACCAGCGTGGACTTGCCGCTGCCGGTGCCGCCGATCACGCCGATGGTCTGCCCAGACGCGGCGGTAAAGCTCACGTCGTACAGGCTGGGCGCACCAGCATCCTTGTAGGTGAAGGTCACATGCTCGAAGCGCACCGCATCGGCGGCGTTGCTGTCAGCTGCGGCGCTTTTTTCAGGATAGCTCATGCTGGGCTGCACCGCCAGCACGTTCGCCACGCGGCCCGCGCAGGCCACGGACTTGGTGAGGGTAATGATCAGCGAAGCAAGCTTGATCAGCTCCACAATAATTTGCAGCATGTAGTTGTACAGCGCCACCACATCGCCCTGCGCAATGCTGCCTGCGTTGACCTGCACCGCTGCCCGGTCGATCAGGAACACCGCCGCAATGTTGATCAGCACATAGGTCACGGGGTTGAGCAGCGCGGAGATCTTGCCCACAAATTCGTTCAGGCGGGTCAGCTCCCGGTTGCTCTTTTCAAATTCCTCTACGGACTGCTTTTCCCGGCAGAAGGCGCGGATGACGCGCACGCCGGTCAGGTTTTCGCGGGTCATGCCCGTCACACGATCCAGTCCGCCCTGCACCTTGCGGAACAGCGGGATGCTCACCAGCATGATGGCAAAGACCACCACCAGCAGCACGGGGATCGCCACGGCGAAGATCCATGCGCTCTTTACATCAATGGTAAAGGCCATCAGCATCGCGCCCACCACCACGAAGGGGCTGCGCAGCAGAAGCCGCAGGCCCATGTTCACGCCGTTCTGTACCTGGTTGATGTCGTCGGTCAGGCGGGTGATCATGGTGTCGGGGCCCAGCTTGTCCAGCTCGGTAAAGGAAAAGCGCTGGATGTGGTCGAACACCGCCTGCCGCAGATTGGTCGCAAAGCCCACGCTGGCCTTCGCCGCGAAATACTGTGCCGTGAAGCTGCACAGCAGACCCAGCGCCGCCATGAGCAGCAGCACCCAGAAGCAGCTTGTGATATATCCCCTGTCGTTATTTGCCACGCCGATGTTGATCATACGCGCCACCACGACGGGTACCATCAGGTCAAACACGACCTCCATCAGCTTGAACAGCGGCGCAAGGATGCTTTCCTTGGTGTACCGCCGTAAATAGACTGCCAGACTTCTCACCGTTTCGTCACTCCGTTTCTGTGTTGTTCCATGCTTGACAGGTCCAGTATAATCCCTTATCATCCATACGAATAATATTGTTTTTATGGCTGTGCTATATTTTTTGCATATAAGGAGTGCGCAGGATGGATTTGCGTCAATTAAAGTATTTCCGGGAGATCGCCGACACAGGCAGCATCAACGAGGCGGCCCGCCGCCTGAACATGTCCCAGCCCCCCCTGAGCTATCAGCTTCGCCTGCTGGAGGAGGAGCTGAACGTGAGCCTGTTTGAGCGCAGCAGTCAGGGGGTACGGATGACCGAGGCCGGCAAGCTGCTGTACAGCCGCGCAGGGGAACTGCTGCGTTTCGCGGACTCCACCCGGCTGGAGGTGGCGCAGACGGGGCGCAAGCGCGTACTGCGGCTGGGCCTGACCTCGACCACCGTCTCGCCGATGATGCCCCGCATCACCGCCTTTGCCCGGCTGTACCCGGAGGTGAATTTCGAGGTGCATGACGGCATGACCCATTCCCTGTTGAGCCTGCTGCTGGAGGGCATCATTGACGTGTCGGTGGTGCGCTCGCCCCTGCGGCTGGACGAGGTGAACCATGTCTCCCTCTGCCGGGAGTCGATGATCGTCGTTTCCTCCAAGACCCTGCATGTCGAAAATGAGGGACAGCTTACGCTGCCCCTGCTGATGGATCGTCCCCTGATCCTTTACCGCCGCTATGAGCAGCTTGTGATGGAGGCCTTTCATGCCCAAAGCCTTGCCCCGGATGTGTTCTGCATCTGCGACGATGCCCGCGGCGCGGTGGAGTGGGTTCGTGCAGGCCTTGCCACCGCCATCTTCCCGGCGTCCATGCGCAGCCTGTGCGACGATCTGCGGGTGCAGGAATTGGCGGAGCCTGCACTGGAAACGGAAATTCTGCTCATTTGGCGCAAGGATCAGCGCCCCCTTGCCGCAGTGCAGGATTTTCTGGATGTGTGTCTTGCGGAAGGGGAGACTAAGCTCAGCTGATCGTCCCTGCGCTTACCGCACCACGCCGTATTTCAGACCCAGCGGACTGCTTGCAAGCTCCACGTCCGTGCGGGAAAGCAGCCCGACCTGCCCGGTGTGCGTATCGGGACGCGCTTCCAGCGTGTCGGCAGGCACGCTGACCAGCAGGGCTTTCGTACCCTCCGTCAGCACATGAACGACAGTTCCCGCAGGCAGAGTCGCGATCGTATTGCCATCCGTATCCTTCAGGGAGGTGTCGCACAGGGTGCGGGCTACGGGGACAGGCTTGTTGAGCGCATGGCAATACAGAATACGTTCCATACGCGCGGTGATATTGCTGGCATGCTGCACATAATTGTCCGCCACCCAGCCTGTCATGCCGCCAATGCGTACCTGCACCCAGGGAACCTGCTTCCCTTCCTTTTCTTTGATGATCTTCGCCGGAACGGCGGTCAGCATGCCCAGCGAATCCGAGGTGGTAGTTGCATCGGTGCGAAGGTTCGCCCCCATCAGATAGCAGTCATCCTCCTCCACAGAAACGGGATGCTCTGAGACCCAGCTTTGGACGGCCTCCAGCGTGGTCGGAAAGGCTGCGCGCTCTATAGCCTCAGCGCGAAGGTCAAGCGTATACAGCTCGTCATACGACCAAAGCGTCTCCACATACGCTCCGTTTTCCAGGCGGGTCACCTCCAGCGCACTCGCGTTAAAGCGGATGGAATACCCATTGCCGGCGCTGTCCAGCTGCTGATAAAAGGCAAGCTGCCCGGGCGTATTCGCATCGCCCACGCTGAACAGCCAGCGCTCCTCGCCATGCACCACCGCAGGGTACGACCAGAAAGTTCCGCCATAGGTGGGTGCTGCCGCAAAGGCCAGCGTATCCCCCGGCTGCAGGAAGGTATCGGACAGGGGAATCAGCCCGCTTTCCTCCACAGCGCACGCCATGCCTGCCAGCAGGTCAGCGCCATCGCGGCGCAGGTGCAGCAGCGCCTGGTATTCCGTGCGGGACGTGCTATCGCTGTCATATGCCTTGGCATAAATGCCCTCCACCACTTCACCATCAGCGAAGGCGCTTTGCGCCAGCTTGGCAGCAACCTCCTGCGGAACATCGCTTGTGAAATGCTCCACGCGCCACTGGGTATTGTTTTCCGAAACGGTATATTGCTCCGCGAGCGCAGTGCAGACAAGCAGGCAGCAGGCAAGCATGAGAGTGATAAGGACGGGGCGTTTCATGAAAAGGGCGGCCTCCTTTGTGGGATGATTTACCTATTCAACGGAGAAGGGGGAGGGTTTGTTTCGGGGGGAGGGAAACCTATAGAACGGTGTACACGCAACTTGATAGTTCAAGATAGCAAAACAGCACGGGCAAAAGAAAAATCCTCCAGCCCGTGCTGCTTTTCTATCCTCTGTCTCTTACGCCTGCTGATAGCGTTCCTGTCCATTTGCCCCCGAAACCGTCATCGTAAAGGCATAGGTCGTCAGGTCGGCTTCCAGACGGGCCTCCGCACTGCCCTTGCGCCAGACGATGCAGAGCTTGTCCGGGGCGGGCTGGGTGAAGGCCATCTCCGCGTCGAAATCGAAGGCGGGACAGGTGTTGTGCATCCGCAGGAGCGTGAGTTGGTCGCGGACAACCTTACGCTCCAGGCCCTGCGCGATCTGCGCCCGGGTCAGGTTGGTGCGGTTGATCTCCTTGTGACCTGCTGCACCGCTGCGGCGCACGGCCTCCAGGTCGTTGGCCCCGGCGAACAGATCCAGGTACCACACCTGGGGCTTGCCCGGCATGAACAGCTGAAGCGCACGGGCCAGCAGCAGTTTGCGGTCGTCCTCACCCAGGGCGCTGTAATAGGTGGCGTTCACCTGATAATAGACGTTCTTCTGCCCATGCAGGTTTTTGATGAGTCCGCCGCGGCTGACAATCAGGTCGATCAGCGCCTGAATGCGCTCATCCGGGATGAGGCCCTTCAGATCCAGCATGGGGATGCCGTCGTGACAGCCCAGCATGTTTACCGTACGAATGCCCTTGGCCTTCTGTTCCTTTGCCCAGGCAGCCAGCGTCGTGCCGTCGTGATTTTCCAGCGCATCGATGAGCAGCCCCGGCAGGAAGAAGTCATAGGTCATGTAGCCCTTGTCCGCTACCTGCTGATAGTTCCCCTCGCCGTAGGAGGCGTGGATCTCCGGGAGCAGCGTTACCTGATGGCGATCCGCCAGCGTCCGCACCCGGGCCAGCACATCCCAGGTGTCCGGCTCGTTGAGGAAATTCCGCTTGCCGGGGGTCTTGGGGGCGTAGGCGAAAGCGTCCAGACGCACAATGGCAGCGCCGTAATCCGCCAGACGGCCCAGCGTCTCGTCATAATACTGCCATACCTTGTCACTGCGCAGGTTCAGGTCCATTTGGCCCAGATACTTGCGGCGACCCTCCAGCAGCCCGCGAAGCTGCTCTGCCCAAGGCTCAAAGCCTGCGAAGGTCATGTCCCGCGGGGTCTTGCCTGCTGCCAGGTCGGCGTTGATCTGACGGCTGAGCAGGTCGGCCTCACCGTATTGCAGGGGCAGGGCGCGCATCAGGTCCTGCGCATCCACCGGGTCATAGCGAACCTCCTGATAGAAGGTGTTCCAATAGGGAACGTCCCGCCCGTCGGGCAGGCGCACCATCAAAATGGGCAGTCCGGGCTTGCGGAAGAACATATCGCGGATCAGCGCCGGGTCAGGCTGGATATACCCCGCGTCCGTCATTTCGCCGTGACCGGCCCAGAACTTGTTCCAGTCAATAAAGAAATCCCGGTAGGCCGAAGCGTCGCCCTTTTGCAGAATGTCCTGAAACTGGGGCGACAGCACGGACAGGTGGTTCAGCACGAAGTCCAGCTTCAGGTCGATGCCCAGCTTCTTCAGTCGCTTCAAAGCCTCACGGGAAGCCATCAAACGGTTCAGGTCATAGCTGATGATGGAAAAGCCCCGATCCAGATCGGTGTTGAACACGCTGGGCAGCACATAAATGGAGCGGAACACGTCCTTCAGCTCCGGGCGTTCCAGCAGCTCCGCAATGTCGGAGAGCGTCCCGCCAAGGCTGTCCGGGTAAGCGTTGAGCATAGCGCCGCTGTTCATGGTTGCCGCCTCCTTACGCCTGCGCCATCAGGCGGCGATAGGCTGCGTAGTCCAGCAGCTCGCCGCCCTTGGAGAGGATGATTTTCGCCTTGTGAGCCTGCGCGTCCAGCTTTTGCTGCTCAAGTTCCAGCACGATGGTGGTGAAGGCGCTGTCGGTCTTGCCGTCACGGTTGCGGGCGCGGCGATGCGCCAGCGTCTCGGCAGGGGTGCTGTTCAGCAGCACGGGAATGTCCACGCCCTGCAAAAAGTCGCTGTTGCCATGGGTCCACTCGATGATAAGCACCTGTACCTGGCTGAGGTCCACTGTGTCATACCACAGCTCGGTGGTTTCGCGGCCCATGCGCTTCAGGGCAATGTGCTTGTCCCCGCGCTTGAACTGCGCCAGAATGCCGTTCACCTCGTCAAAATCCGTTTCGTTGGGCGTTCCCAGATAGCCGGTCAGCGCACGGCGGCCCGCCTGCTGATAGACAGCCATCCAGGGCTTTTCCTGTACCACGCCGGCATCCGCGTCGCGCTCCTGTGTCCACAGCGTCCGCAGCTCTGCACCCATGGCATCGGTGTAACAGCCGCTGTTCACCAGTCCGCGCAGACCGCCGACCCGGTAGACGCGCACCCGTTCCAGGTCGTTGTCCCGGGGAATGCGGCGGGGATAATTGTCCCCGGAAAGGATGTAGGTTCCCACGCCCAGCTGGTTCAGGTAATACCCCAGCACGGACGCGATCTCGCTCTTGCCTACGCCCGAGCCGCCGCACACGCTGACCACGGCGCGGCCCTGGGGGTTCACGGTCAGCTGCTTTGCAAGCAGCTCCTTCAAAACGGGAAAGATGGTCTGGGCCTTCGCCACATGCCCCTCGTCAATGCAAATTTTATCGCCGGGCATGTCGCCGTGGGTGATCTCCGCAGGAACCGCAGGCGCGGTCCACGCCGCGGACAGCTTCGTTGCAAACTGCATGCTTCATCGCTCCTTTGTCAGGCTTTGCTGCCGGGGAAGCCCCGGCGCGGAGGTTGTGTATTGCATCTATATTGTACCGTTTGAGAGAGGGTGTTGGCAATAGTTTTTTTGCATAGCGTAAGGTATGCCTTGCAATGCATCACGCTCTTGCAAACCGGCGCAAACATTTCCAGCATGAACCCTTCCGCAGCGCGGCAGACTGCGAGTGATTCCATGAGCAGAAATGAGGCGCTGACATGCATCGAAACAAACGCGGCCCCTCCGCCCTGCGGCGGGCTATTGGCTGGGTGCTTTCGCTGATGCTGACCCTGGGGTATTTTGCCCCGGGGCAGCAGGTATTGCGCAGCCTGCCGGATACCCTGCACCTGACGGCGGGGCAGTGGCAGGAGCTTTCTTTGGGGCGCTTTCTGACCCTGACCACCCAGACCGGGATGGCTGCCGTTTCCGCCAGCGAGGATGAAACGCTCCGCGCACAGGGAACCGTAGCGGTCAATGGAGATGCGGCGGGGGTGTCCGAGCTGGTGCTTTCCTTTTTGGGGCTGATCCCGCTGAAAAAGGTGGAGGTGGAGGTCAGCCCCGAAAAGCGGCTGATCCCTGGCGGCATGGCGATCGGCGTAGCGCTGCATACCTCCGGCGTACTGGTGGTAGGGACCAGTGACCTGAGCGGCGGGGAAATCGGTCCGGCCCGCGCAGGAGGCATTCTGCCCGGAGACCTGATCCGCCGGGTGCGGGACATTGAATTGACCAGCAGCGCACAGTTCTCCCTGCTGGTGGCGCAGGCCGGGGAAAGTGCGCTGCCGATGACTGTTGAACGCAACGGTGAGGAGCTGCAACTGACCATCACGCCCAAGCTGGATGCAACGACCGGCACTGCGAGGCTGGGCATGTGGGTGCGTGACTCCACTGCCGGGGTCGGCACGCTGTCCTTTTATGACCCGGAGACAAAGCGCTATGCCGCACTGGGCCATGCTATTACTGACGGCGATACGGGGCAGACCCTCACGGTGGATCAGGGGCAGATCCTCCAGGCCGAGGTGGTCGCCGTTCAGAAAGGCAAACGCGGCAAGCCCGGCGAGCTGAAGGGCAGCTTCCTGCGGGAGGGGATCGTGCTGGGGGATATTCTCAGCAATACCATGCTGGGGCTATATGGCGACCTGACCAAAGACCTTCCGCAGCCGCTTTATCCGGAAGGCCTGCCCATCGGCCTGCGTTCCGGGGTTCATACAGGCCCTGCAACGATCCTCGCCACCGTGGATGGCGAGGGCGTAAAGGCCTATGCCGTGGAGATCACCCGGGTGAACCCGCAGACTGCGCCCGCACCCAAAAGCATGGTGGTGAAGGTGACGGACCCGGTGCTGCTGGAAAAGACGGGCGGCATTGTGCAGGGCATGAGCGGAAGCCCTATTGTGCAGGATGGGCGGCTGGTTGGGGCGGTGACGCATGTATTCGTTGGCGACCCCACCCAAGGCTACGGCCTGTACATCGATTGGATGCTGGAAGCCGCCCAGGCCGCAGGAAAGGGGCAATGAGGCGCTTGGCGCACTTAGGATGAGCTTACCATATGCGGCAAAGCAGAAAAGCTTAAGCGTTCAAGAACAGAACAAGGGGCGTAACTCCAACTGAAAACTTCAGTGCGACTGTACACTGTTGTCCGTATAACGAGGACCCAGTTGCTTGTTTCACAGCATCGTACACATCCATGCCGCCACAGCGCAAACAGGTAGGTACATCACGAAATGCCGCAGATGTACCTTCTTGTTGTATCCAAACTGATGCGGTCCCACGATCCCCTTCCTAAGCTTGCAAAGTCTGACATAAATAGGCTTGTGACAAGCGCCTGCAGCTCTTCCACGGGCGGATGATCCGGCAGCAGCGGGTACATGGCGAAAATAACGATGCTGCCATAGATTGCAAGGGCATGACTGGTCTTTTTCCCACCGTAGTCAGGAAGCTCTTCCAGATATTTGTTGTATTGGCGGCTGGTCGCCGACCAGAGCTTAGTGCCTTCTGCTTCTCCATAGCGTGCCTTCGGCCACTGTTCTATTTTCGCGCAAAATTGCGGTAGATCACTTAATTGCATATGCTCTGCTATGTATTTCCCTCCTGCCTTCTATGCTTTATTGGTTGGCGATTGTCTCTTTTGATACGATGACAAGGCATCGTTTACCATAGCGCTTGCGCAGCTGCAAACGCTGATGAAATCACAGCGGTGTTTTCCCTAAATCTCAACGATAAGCGTTCCTGCCTTCCCTGCGGGCAATTCCTCTTGGATGGATCCATGAGCAAACAAGGCAGCGCCGCCTTTGGCGATCTCATCCTCTGCGGCTTTGTCTATACATACAGAATTGACATACAACACGGGCGCGTTTATTTTACCGGCCTGCTCAGCATATTCAAGCTTCGTGGTACTGTTCCATGCTAAATCGTTGTAATCCGTATAGACAGGCCACCAGATAACATCCGGCTGCAAGGCATTCAGGCGCGTAATGTTTTCTTCGTACCAGAGATCTCCGCATAATCCAATGGCAACCTTTTTCCCAAGAGAGGTGAAGGTGTGAAATGCTTCGCCTTCGCCGTATTCCTTCCCTGCAAACGGTTCCTTCCAGCCCGGAGATACTCTGCGGTATACGTCAATGATCTGACCCGTTTGATCTATGGTCATCTGTGAACTGAAAAATGTATCGCAGTCCTTCTCAATAAAACCAAAGGATACGGCTAGGACGTATTCTTTTGCCAGCGCACCTATTTCCTGAATCACCTTATCCTCGCGGGAAATAGCTGTCGTCCTGTCATGTTCAACGACAAAGTTTATGCCATAAAAGCCCTGAAGAAACGCTTCGCCAAAGAGAACAACATCCGCCTTGCCTGCGCATTGTCTCAAGGTGTCAGCAAGGACGGCTTTGTTATGCGCAACGTCTCCATTGATGAACCCAACGGCTGCAAGCGCACATTTCATGCTTGTCACCTCCGCAGCTTTTGATTTGCCAAACTCAGTATATCATACGATACCCTCCATGAGAATGTGGCGTAGTGGCTGTATTTCACAATGGTGATTTGCCAGAAAAAAAGAGCCGCCTCCCAAATCCAGGAGGCGGCTCCCCAAAAGCATCTTGCTCGAAATACCCTTACTTCACCTTGGACAGCGCATCCAGCACAGCGGCCTTCAGTGCGTTGGAGGTGAGAGTGGCGCTGGAAACAGTGTCCACAGCCTCGACCTCAGCGGCGGTCTTGCCCACGAAGGTGGCGGGCATCGCATCGATGGCCTTGGTGCCGATACCGGCAGTCTCGCCATGGCTCATGACCTCCACGTTGGCGATCTTGTCGCCATCCATGGTCACGCGGACCACAACGGGTTCCTCACCGAAGCCCTTGCCCTCGCCCAGGTACTGGTTCTCGCCCAGCTCCACAGTGGCCTCTTCCACGGGCGCTTCCTCAGCATAGCCGAAGAACACGTTCAGCAGCTCAACGGTCTTGCGGGCCACGTCGCCGCTCAGGCCGCCGCAGCGACGCTTACGGATGGGATCCTTCCGCTCCACACCGGCAGCGGTCATGAAGGTGGTGATGGAGTCAGCGCAGTTCACGCTGGGCGCGATGGTCTGCACGGGCGCAGGCTCTTCGGGCTGATAGAGGGGCAGGTTGGTGCTGGTGTACCAGGCAAACAGCTTCTTGACCAGCTCACGGGAATCGTCGGGGCCGCAGCACAGGCCGATGACGCCCACAGCGCCGCCCAGCGCGCCGCACAGGGTGCCGCAGGTGTAGCCTTCCTTACCGTTGGCGAACATCTCCGCGGGGATCACGGTATAGGGATAGCCGACCTTTTCGCGCAGCTCGGTCAGCAGGCCCTTCGCCACGCCATAGCAGCAGCCGTTCTCGAAGTAGCCTTCATAGGCGAGCTTCTCGGCAACGTCAGCGTTCAGCTCCTTGTAGGGGTAGGGATACGCAGGCACCTCGTTGCTCGTGTTCTCGGCACTGGCAAGCACGGGCATCACGGTCGCGGCTGCACCGGCAGCCATGGCACACAGGGACTGGCAGATAAACTTTCTTCTGCTCTGATCCATTTTCTTACGCCTCCATAAATTTCGGCTGCAATGCGGATTGCAGCCCAGACTGTCGAAAAAGTGACTGCGGTCACTTTTCCGAGAAAAGCTTTCCAGATATAGGCGATCAGAGGATCACCTACATCTGCAAGGAATCGATTTTGCAAAAGCAAAATCGACGACCCGCGAACCCGGCAGAGCTGGGTTACACGATTTCAGTCCTGCGGACAGCTGCCGCACAAACTCCTTCAACAGTCTGGGCCACAAATTGCAACTCTTTTCACAATTATAACATGGTTAAAGACATATGTCAAGAATTGCTTAAGAGGTTCTTCCGGAAAAGTTCGAAAAAAGCCGGGAGACGTTTTCCGTCCCCCGGCCTGTCGCATGTATTTACTTCGCCACGATATTCAGCAGCCGACCCGGCACAAAGATGACCTTCATGATGGTCTTGCCTGCCAGCAGCGCCTTCACGTCCTCGCGCTCCGGCAGCTCCTTCTCCGCCTGCTCCTTCGTCAGGTCGGCGGGGATCATGATGCGTCCGCGAACCTTGCCGCAGATCTGCACCGCGATTTCCACCTCGGACTTCTTCATCTTTCCCTCATCCCAGGTGGGCCAGGGCTGATGATGGATCGGCGCGCCGAAGCCCTGGTTCTCCCACATTTCCTCGGTGATGTGGGGGGCAACGGGGTTCAGCAGCAGCAGCAGGGTGCGCAGCTCGCCGCGGGTGACGCTGCCCTTGGCAAACAGGTCGTTCACCAGCGTCATCATCGCCGCAATGGCGGTGTTGAACTTCATCTTTTCATAGTCCTCGGAGACCTTCTTCACCGTCTGGTGCATCTCGGCTTCCAGCTCGGCGGAGTAGCCCTCCTCGGGGGTGACCATGCTTTGCAGCTTCCACACGCGGTCCAGGAAGCGGCGGCAGCCCTTCGCGCCGTTGGTGGACCACGGAATCGCCTGGTCAAACGCGCCCATGAACATCTCATACAGGCGGAAGGCATCCGCGCCCAGCTCCTTCACAATGTCATCCGGGTTGATGACGTTGCCGCGGGACTTGGACATCTTCTCGCCGTTTTCGCCCAGGATCATGCCGTGGCTGGTGCGCTTCTGATAGGGTTCGGGCGCAGGCACCACGCCAATGTCATGCAGGAACAGGTGCCAGAAGCGGCTGTAGAGCAGGTGCAGGGTGGTATGCTCCATGCCGCCGTTGTACCAGTCCACCGGCAGCCAGTAGGCCAGCGCCTCCTTGCTTGCCAGTTCCTTGTCGTTGTGCGGGTCGCAGTAGCGCATGAAGTACCAGCTGGAGCCGGCCCACTGGGGCATGGTATCCGTTTCGCGCTTGGCGGGGCCGCCGCAGCAGGGGCAGGTAGTGTTCACCCAGTCCGTCATGGCGGACAGGGGGCTTTCGCCGTCGTCCGTCGGCTCGTAATTCTTTACATTGGGCAGCAGCACGGGCAGCTGATCCTCGGGAACAGGCACCATGCCGCACTTGTCGCAGTGGATCATGGGGATCGGCTCGCCCCAGTAGCGCTGGCGGCTGAACACCCAGTCGCGCAGCTTGAAGTTGACCTTCCGCTCGCCAAAGCCCTTTTCCACCAGGTAGTCGATGATGGCCTTCTTGGCCTCGGCGACCTTCATGCCGTTCAGGAAGCCGCTGTTGACCATCACGCCGTCCTGAATGTCGGTATAGGCTTCCTTCTCAATGTCGCCGCCGGCAACGACCTCTACCAGGGGTAGGCCGAACTTCCTGGCGAACTCCCAGTCGCGGGTATCGTGGGCAGGCACCGCCATGATCGCGCCCGTGCCGTAAGTCATCAGCACATAGTCGGACAGCCAGATCGGGATCTCCTTGCCCGTCACGGGATTGACGGCGCGAATGCCCTCGATCTGCACGCCGGTCTTTTCCTTGTTCAGCTCTGCGCGCTCAAAGTCGCTCTTGCGGGCGGCCTCCTGACGGTAGGCCATGCAGGCGTCATAGTTGGTGATCTGATCCTTCAGCTTTTCGATCAGCGGATGCTCGGGGGACAGCACCATGTACGTCGCGCCGAACAGCGTATCGGGGCGGGTGGTGTAAATGCGCACCTTCTCGCCGGGAACGGTCAGCTGGAAGTCCACCTCCGCGCCCTCGCTGCGTCCGATCCAGTTGCGCTGCTGCACCTTCACCTTGTCGATGAAGTCCACCTTGTCCAGACCGTCCAGCAGCTTCTGGGCATAGGCGGTGATGCGCAGCATCCACTGGGTCTTTACCTTGCGGATGACGGGAGAGCCGCAGCGCTCGCACGCGCCGTCCACCACTTCCTCATTCGCCAGGCCGCACTTGCAGGAGGGACACCAGTTGATGGGCATGTGAGCCTTGTAGGCCAGTCCGTGCTTGTACAGTTGCAGGAAGATCCACTGCGTCCACTTGAAGTAATTCGGGTCGGTGGTGTTGACCTCGCGGGTATAGTCGAAGGAGAAGCCGATCTTTTGCAGCTGCTCCCGGAAATGGTCAATGTTCTTCTGGGTCACCTCAGCGGGGTGAACCTTGTTCTTGATGGCGTAGTTCTCCGTGGGCAGGCCGAAAGCGTCCCAGCCGATGGGGAACAGCACGTTGTAGCCCTCCATGCGGCGCTTGCGGCAGATGATGTCCATCGCCGTGTTGGAGCGGGGATGGCCCACATGCAGGCCCGCGCCGGAGGGATACGGGAACTCGATCAGGCCGTAAAACTTCGGCTTGGTGTAGTCGTTCTGCGCCTCAAAGGCGTGGGTATCCATCCAAATCTTCTGCCACTTTTTCTCAATGCTTGCCGGATCGTAGTTTTCCTGATACATGGGGCGTCCTCCTCCTTGACCCAAAAAAGCGTTCCGTCTTTTGCACAAAGACGAAACGCTCGTTTCGCGGTACCACTTTGCTTGCCCCGCCTGAGCGGAGCCGCTTCCTTGCGCGATAACGGGCGCAGCCGTCCATCTTACTGGAACGCTCCCGGGCGAGCGGCAGGACCTTCGCCCACCGCCTTGCACCACCCGGCGGCTCTCTTGCGCGGCTTCCGTCCTGCGTTCCCGTTCATTGCGTGGAATGCGATGATGGGATTATAGCACGTTTTGGGGTGGTTGTAAAGCAAGGAAAAGAGGGGGTGATCGCGTCTGTTTCTGGCCTTTCCGCGTTTTCTCTGCTATAATGCCTTCAGAAACACACCCGAAAGGAGCCGCTTTATGGAAGCTTACTGGATCGCGCCGAATGGCCGCAACACCATCAAGCCGCCCGTCTCCAAGGCCGGGGACAGCATCGTCCTCAAGGCCTTGGAGGACTGTACGCTGGGCGTTTCCGCATGCAGCGTTTCCGAGTGTGACACCAACAGCGGCAGATGCATAGCCATCGCCGTACAGGTAGATTGAGTTTTCCACGCATACAAAAAGGGCTTCCACCGAACATCAGCGGAAGCCCTCTTGACACATTGCGAAATTACTTCGCAGTGGCCTGCGCGTAAGCCTTTTCCAGTGCCTTCACGAAGCTGCCCACCTTCATGGTGCAGCCGGTCAGCAGATCAGCATCCGTGGGGTGACCAGCCTCATCCATGGCCAGACCGGCAACAACCTCATCGTAGGTCTTGCCCACGCAGTAGGCAGCCAGAGCATCGGCCTGCTCAAACCATTCCTTGCCGATGCCGGAAGCGGGCTTCATGCCATAGGCATCGCCCAGTTCCTGCTTGGACAGCACATCAGCGCTCATGTCAGCGGTGATTTCGCCCGCAGCAGAGAAACCGATTTTGACAGAAAATCAACGGTATTTCCACATTTTGTAAAAATTATTTTTGCTTTTGCATCGTCGAGATTTTAAC
>CAKTYE010000044.1 GCA_934631985.1 uncultured Clostridia bacterium
AAGCTGGCGCTGTCGCTGACGGAGGTCTATACGCTGCGGGTGGTGCTGACGGACGCTTACGGCAGCACGGAAAGCCGGACGGAGCTGCCCTCGGCGGACTTTGCCATGCACTTTAATAAGGCAGGGAACGCGGTGTGCTTCGGCGGGGCTTGTACGCGGGAGAACGCGGTGGAGATCGTGCGGGACAGAGGGCTTTGGCTGGGGGAGCATCGCGTGGGGGCAGCGGCGAGGAATTTGCTGGATAATTCGGACTTTGCGAATCCTGTGAACCAGCGGGGAATTACGGGTAAGGTTACGCCAAATGGTACTTATGCTTATACGATTGACAGGTGGAAGGTCGCAACGACAGGAACATCGTCCGATGTGTATATCAATGTCGCGGCTGGATACTATGTCAGTATCGCGCCCCCTAGCGCAAGCAGTGTGGGTGAAAAATACACGGAGCTTGTTCAGAATTTTGAGAATTATTCCAAGATGAAGGGCAAGACCTATACGCTGCTGGTGAAGTTTAGATACCTTGGCGAGTATTATGAAGTAGCTAAAACTTTTGTCATGGGCGATGCGGCTAGTCCTGTTTATCTGATTCCGGGAAAGACTGCTGTGCGCCTGAACAGTGTGGATGGTGCGAATATTATTTTGCGCGTTTGTGCCGATGATGGCGGCGGCGCGGACTATGAGGTTGCGTTTTATTATGCAGCACTTTATGAGGGGGCCTACACGGAGAAAAATGTGCCGCCCTATGTATCGAAGGGGTACGCGGTGGAGCTTGCGGAATGCCAGCGATACTTTGAGCGTGTTCAAGATCACATCTATTTCAGTGCTGCGGGAGTGGTCAACTATATCATTCATTACAGCAACAAAAGAATCTGGCCTACCATAGCGCTTGGGAAAACGCTTTATATGTCCGCTATCACCGTAGCGTTTGAAGCGTGGAATGCGACCGTCAACGATGCAGGCGGAAAGGTTGGTACAGCAACGGGGAACGGGTATTGGTATGGGTACTGTGATGTGAGTGCGGACTTGTGAAGGGGGGGCGGAACAACGCATTACTAAAGTATATGTCCACGCAGATGGTACAGAGATATTGTGTAGATCAACAACGGCGCTTTTGCAGAAGGTAACGGGTTAGATAGAGAACGACAAGGGGACGGCAGAAGACATCACCATGCACAAGGAGCCATCTGGATGAAGCGTTGATGGATGTACAGGCATGTGGTGGTAAAGGCGGTGCTGTGGAGCTGGACGAGTGCGCGGCGGCGTTGCCGGAGGCATACGGCGGAACGGACGCGCAGGTGTAACGTTGCACGCGATAGCGTTACCAAAGCCCATGAAACGGGAACGGAGGGGAGAAACAGACACTCCCCCCCTCCCTTTTTTTCGTTTTTGGATAGGTCTTGTGACCGCCTCTATCCACGCCTTCATGATTTTTTTCTGAAAAGGTGAAAAAGAGAGGGGGCTTTCGGTCAGTAACACCATTTTTCTGCTTGAATTGGTGTTACTTTGTTGTGTTACTGCTATCGCATTTTTCGAAAATATGGTAGGTTTCCGTCATGGCCCCACAAGTAACACTTGTAACACAGGCTTGCTTGCGCGTTCGCGCTTTTGAGCCGATTCCGCGCGGCACGCTGGCATATACGCAGGAGGTTCTCATCTCCACACACAAAAACGCTCCGCCTACGGTCAGCAGTTCAGCTGCAGCAGGCGGGGCGTTTTTGATATTAGATTTTCCCTTATGCGTCCGAACGGGCAAAGGCGTTTTTCATCTCGTTGCTGGCGGCAAAGAGCACCTTGTTCAGCACATCAGTGGTCAGCTCCTGCGCGCGGTCTGCCATCTGCTGATTGCAGGCGGTCAGGTAGGCGCGGGCCTCCTCGGGCGTTGCTGCCTGGAAGCCTGCGTCGAAGGCTTCCAGCAGGCGATGGCCCTCAGAGGCCAACTTCAGCTGATACCGCTCAACGGGGCTGATGCAGGCGGCGTAATGTGCATCTGCCAGCGCACCGATCAGGCGGTTTGCCCAGTAGAAGCTGTTCGTGTCCGCATTCTTGCCGGTGTTCGCCAGATACGCGGGGGTTGCGTCCACATGGGCGTAGAAGGGGACGGCTTCGTTGAAGGCATTGGAGCCGACGGCGATCCATTCCACGCCGCAAAGGGCTGCGGGAACATTGGGACGAAGTTGCGTGATGGCGACAAAGTTGTTGCGGTTGATGCCGATGGGACGATACATGCCGCGCTTGGCAGGGTCGCCATGACGGTTGTAAGGGTTGTAATCCGTCCCCTGATAATAGGAGGACAGCACATATTTCACGTCCTCTACCGTCACCTTGCGCTCCGGCACCATGCTCCAGGGCAGGTCGTCGGATTCGGGGGTGTATTCCGCCTGCGGCCCCTCCCACAGGTGCGTCCGCGGATTCAGATACCGCAGCATGAACCAGGCGCGGGGCGTGTTGTAGGAGTGGTCGGAATCGCTGCGGCTGCCGAAGGCGCCCCGCGCGTCAAAGTCCATCTGCGATGCCGGGTCTTCGCTGCGCATGGACACATCCAGGTGATGCTGCCGCACAAAGTCTGCCAGGTCCTCGGCGCAAAGGTTCGCGCTCTGCGCCCCGAAAGCGTCCAGAAAGTCGAAGCGGTCAATGCCCTGCTGGTTGGGCATCACCACATAGGCGTCGTCCGGCACACGCTTTGCCATCCAGTGATGACCGCCGATGGACTCGAACCACCAGATCTCGTTCACATCCTGAAAGCCGATGCCGTTCATTTCGTAAGTGCCGTATTGCTCGATCAGGCTGCCCAGCCGCAGCACGCCCTCTCGGGCGCTGTGGATGTAGGGAAGCACCAGCGTCAGCATGTCCTCCTCGCCAATGCCGCCCTTGACTAGCGGATCGGCGCCCAACACGCGGGGATTGGAGGTCAGGGTTTCCGTTTCGCTCATGGCGACGTTGCAGGCGTTAATGCCGGCCTCGCCCCAAATGCCCTCATCCGGCAGGGCGTTCGGCATGGCGGTATACTGCATGGGATCGTCTGGCAGATCGATTTCTACGCCGGAGATCACGCTGCGATAGTGCCGGGGCTGCTCCTCCGGCTTCACCACAATAAATTTCTTCGGGGTAAACTGTCCTGCGCCGGAGTCCTCGTTCCGCGCCATCAGCGTGGAACCGTCATAGGTCGCTTTTTTTCCAACCAGTAAAGTTGTACAAGGCATTGCCGTTTTCCCCTTTCCACATTTTGCAGCCGCGTGCGTTTCAAAAAACTTTTCCGCAGCTTTTGCCCCTATTGTAATAAAATTGGAAATAAATTGCAAGAAGCCGCGGCGGCGCTTTCTGCTGTGCAGCGCCTTTTTTCGAGGAAAATCGTGCAAAGTCCGCTTTTGCGCCCTGCGGAGTTGCGCTGCGCCCCTTGTATTTTCCACGGCGCTGTGTATAATATAAGTATTGCAATCGCATCCGGCGATTGCCTGCGCCATCAACACGCAGGAGGTGATTCCGGCTCAGCCGGAGTTCAGACACATGAAGGAACGAATGCTGATTACCGGCGGTCATGCCCTGGAGGGCGAGGTGCGGGTCAGCGGCGGCAAGAATACGGCGGTGGCTGTCATTCCTGCCATGCTGCTCAGCGATGAACCCTGCACCATCGAGAACCTTCCCGACATCGAGGACGTGCATGCCCTGGTTGATATTCTCCGCTCCCTGGGAGCAAAGGTCACCTATGTCCCCGGCGAATTTCTGACGGTGGACCCCCGGCCCGCCGACGGTTATGAGGTCTCGTACCAGGATTCTCAACGGCTGCGTGCCAGCTATTATCTGATCGGCGCGCTGCTGGGACGGTGCGGACGCGCACGGGTCGCTTCCCCCGGCGGCTGCGAGATCGGCTCCCGGCCCATCGACCAGCACCTGAAGGGCTTTATCAGCCTGGGGGCCGAGGCCGAGGAACGCGGCGGCGTGATCAATGCCGAAGCAAAGACGCTGATCGGCGGCGATATTTTCTTTGACATGGTGACGGTGGGCGGCACCATCAATGTGATGCTTGCCGCTGCCAAGGCCAAGGGAACGACCATCATCTACAACGCCGCCAAGGAACCCCACATTGTGGACCTGGCGAATTTCTTGAACAGCATGGGCGCAAAGGTCAAGGGCGCGGGTACGGACATCATTCGCATTCGTGGTCAGCAGTATCTGCACGGCTGCACCTATGCGGTCATCCCGGATCAGATCGAGACGGGGACGCTGATGATCGCCGCTGCCGCTACCCGCGGCGATGTGGTCATTCGCGGCTGCATTCCCCAGCACATGGAGGCATTGACCGCCAAGCTGCTGGAAATGGGCGTGAAGGTCTCGGACAGCGATGATGCGATTCGTGTGCGTACCCTGGGCGGACACCGTGCGGTGAACATCAAGACGCAGGTGTATCCGGGCTTCCCCACAGATTTGCAGCAGCCCATGAGCGCATTGCTGACCACGGCCCATGGCACCAGCATTATCACCGAGACGATTTTTGAGCAGCGCTTCAAGCATCTGGATGAAATTCGCCGGATGGGCGCGCGTGTCCGCGTGGCGGAACGCATTGCCATCATCGAGGGTGTGCCGCAGCTGTACGGCGCGCCTGTGACCACCACCGACCTGCGGGCCGGCGCGGCGCTGGTCGTGGCAGGCCTGATGGCGAAGGGCGTAACGGAAATTTACGAGCCGGAGTACATCGACCGGGGATATGAGCACATCGAGCAGAAGCTCCGTTCGCTGGGCGCGGACATCAAGCGGGAGACGGTGTGAGCCGCCTTCGCGCCTGAAGGAGGTGGAGCAACATGAACAATCCCTTTGAGGTGCTGGGGCTGCATGGCTCCGCCGACGCGGACGAGGTGCGGGCCGCTTACCGGGCACTGGTGAAGAAATGCCACCCCGATCAGTTCCTGGATGCCGAGGAGCAACGGGCCGCGCAGGAGAAGCTGCTGGCGCTGAACCTGGCCTACGAAGAAGCATTGAAGCTGGCAGCGCCCAAGCGCACCAGCAGCGGGTATTCCCACACGCTTCCGCCTGCCGATGCAAAGCACCTGGCAGAGAAAATGCTTCGGCAGAACAATCCCGAAAGCGCGCTCCGCCAGCTTCTGCGCGCAGAGAGCCGTGACGATGGATGGTATTATGTGCAGGGGAATATCCTGATGGCGATGGGCCAGTATGAATCCGCGCACAGCAGCTATCGGGAGGCCGTGAAGCGCGACCCGGAAAACAACGTCTATCGGCAGGGGGCGTTGGATGCGGCCCTTGCCATGAAGCAGAGCAATACCCTGCAGGGAAAGCTGAAAAAGCTTTTCCACAGAAAGTGAATACTTGTGGAAAAGAGGACGCTCGCGGCGAAAAGGCTGCGGGCGTTTTGCGTGGGGCGGGCGGCGCATCGTATGCGTTTTTGGTCCGATTCCCGGCAAGGCTTTCCTTGCATATTGTTACATTTCCTGCAAGCAGGATTTCAGGACGAACCGTCGAAAATAGTAGGCATATCTTTGGGATGAGGTGACGCGCATGCGGGACTTGGTTGCGTTGGTGGAACTGAATGGAGTGAGCTGCCGCTCCATTGCGCGGAAGCTGCGTGCGGAGCATATGTATTGCAAAATTCTTCCGGCAGGCGCCACGGCGGCGGATATTCTGGCGCAGGAGCCGCTGGGAGTGATCCTGGTGGGCGGCGACAGCGGCATGCCTTATTTGTTCCATGAAGAGTCCGGGTGGCTGGAAACGGGCCTGCCTACCCTTGCCATGGGCGATGCGGCGCTGGGCATGTGCATGGCGCTGGGCGGCAGCCTTTCCGAATGCAGCGCAGAGTCCGAGGTGGCGGAGATCACCCTTTCGGACGACCAGCCCGAGCTGTTCCACGAGGTTGAAATGGGGGAGCGCTACCTGACCCATCCCCGCTGGATGGAGCTGCACGACGGCATGGAAGCTGTTGTGACCTCGCCCAAGGGCGTGCTGGGCTTCAGCTGCACCTCGCGGCAGCTTTACGGCATGGCCTTCCAGGCCGAGCAGAACGACCCGGACGGCGTACAGCTGCTGGTCAACTTCTGCCGCCGCATTTGCGGCTGCACGCCCTGGTGGAGCAATCAGGCTTTTGTGGACCGCGCAGTGGAGGAGATTCGCCGCTGTGTGGGCGATGGCGAGGCCGTGTGCGCCCTGTCCGGCGGCGTGGACAGCGGCGTGTGCGCGCTGCTGGGCAACATGGCGATTGGCTCCCGGCTTCACTGCATCTTTGTGGATACGGGCCTTTTGCGCAAGGATGAAAGCAGCAAGGTCATGAGCTTTTATGGGGACACCATCGGGCTGAACCTGACCTGTGTGAACGCGCAGGAGCGCTTTTTGACGGCCCTTGCCGGGGTGCGGACGGCGGAGGAGAAGGAAAGCATCATTTTCCGCCTGCTGAACGAGGAGCTGGAGGCGGTGATCAAAACGCTGCCGAACGCGCGTATTCTTCTGCAAGGTACAAATTACAATGACGCGCTGTCCAAAGAGCAATTCCCGCTTTCCGCCCCGGAACATGGCATGCAGATCATCGAGCCGGTGCGGGAGCTGTTCAAGGATGAGATTCGCCGTGTGGGCGAGGAGCTGGGCCTGCCGTCTATGATTATTCAGCGCCAGCCCTTCCCGGGCAGCGGCCTGGCGCTGCGCATTTTGAGCGATGTAACGGCGGAGAAGCTGGATATTCTGCGGGAGGCCGATGCGATCTTCCGCGGCGAGATTGAGGAAACGGGTCAGAGCAAGCGCCTGTGGCAGTATTTTGCGACGCTGGCGGAAAACCCTGCGGAGAATGGGCGCAACATGGTCGTGACCCTTCGCGCGGTGCAGGTCTGCGATGGCAGCGCGGCGATGGCGGCGCGGCTGCCGTATGATCTGCTGGAAAAGGTGGTGCAGCTGATTCGAGAGCGCGTGCCGCAGGTGCGGCGCGTAGTTTACGACCTGACCCCCTCCAGCAATTATCAGGCCGTCGAATGGCGGTAAAACCGAATTTGAAGCGATTAAAGCAAGTCCCGCTGCGTGTTGCAGACGGGGCTTTTTTGTACGCAGGGGCTTAACAGAGGTCGCTGTCTGGATTATCATTACACCGTAATCAATTGCACTGTGATGATGAAGCTGCAAGGTGTACTGATGGCATTGAGAGACCATGCTCTGGATGATAAAATCACAGCGGCGGCAAAGCAGGAGTTTCTGGAAAAGGGCTATACGGGCGCGTCGCTGCGCAAGATCGCCGAGAAGGCCGGCGTTACGGTGGGCGCAATCCAGACGCGGTACAGCTCCAAGGACGAACTGTTCGTATGCCTGTTGAAGCCGCTGTTGGACGACATCGCAGGGCTGTTCCAAAGCACGAAGGCAGATTATTATGCCGAGACGGACGCCGATATGCTGACAGGGCTTCGTGACGCGATGCAGCATGAATCCGCAGCGATTCTGCGCCTGAACTTCAACCATTACGAGGAGGCCGTGCTGCTGCTGGGACGAAGCACGGGCAGCAGCATGGAGCATTACTTTGACGGGATCGTGCAGCGCAAGGTGCAGGAAAGCATGGCCTTCTTCCGCACAAGGGGGAGGCAGGACATGGATGAAAGGCTGCTGGGGCTGCTGCTCTCCGCGCAGTTTGACAGCTATCGCCGCATGGTCGCTGAATGCACCGACCGCAGAACGGCGGAGCGCTGCATGAATACCTTGATGACCTATCATTTCGGCGGCTGGACGGCTTTCTTCCGCGCGGCACAGCAGGCAGGGGAGGATACGCACGATGAAATATAACGGCTTTTATTTCTGGATGTTCAAGGGTTCCATGAAAAAGGTGCTGGCAGCGCAATACGGCAAGGCCTATGCGTCGGAGATCATGAAAAAGAGCAAGCGGGTCTACCGAGAGTTGGTGGCGCAGGCGGATGACATCGGCGACGATAATCCCATGGCCTATAACGAGCTGTTTGCTTTGGCCTTTGTTGCGCCCTATGTGGCGAGTGAGAAGAAAATCCCGCCAAAGACCGTGCAGGAGATGATGCGGCGCTCCCTATACCACATCAAGTGGTATTTTGCCCGGACGGATCTGAACACGGAGAAGGGCAAGGCGGAGAACAAAAAGAGCATTGTCAAATACGTTCAGTGGTATACCCCGGCGCGGGAACAGCAGTATCCGACCTCCTTCAAGGTGGACTTTGTGGGGCAGCCGCATGCAGGGGCCTGCTATTACCGCATTACCCGCTGCCCCATCTGCGCTTACGCGGAAAAGCTGGGGGTCGCAGAGCTGATGCCCCTGTTCTGTGAGCTGGACGAGGTGATGATCACCCTTCAGCATGGCGTGCTGCATCGCAAGCAGACGCTGGCCTCTGGCGGGGCCTATTGCGATTATTACATTACGGGCAATAAAGAATAAGGACCCAGCAGCATAAAAAGGCGGCGCAGCCGATGGAAGCATCAACTGCGCCGCTTGACTTTTGCTTGGAAAGCTTAGCACCGATCCGCGCCGATGGCGGCAAGGAACTGCTTGGCAATGTACATGCAGCCGATCTGATTCGGATGCACGCGGTCCCACGCAATGTTGGTGGAGTGCATGTGCTGGAACAGCCGATCCCAGCCCGCCTGCAGATCGACCAGGGGCAGGTCATACTTGGCGGCAAGGGACTTCACGATCGCGCCGTACTCATCCATGCGGGCGCGCATGGGGTCAGCGGTGTTGGGTTCCATGTAATAGGGGGTCATGAGGATCATGCCTTTCACATGGGGCAGGGTGCGCTGGATCAGCTGCTCATAGGTGGCGGCATACTTTTCGGGAGAAACATGCGTCTCGGGCATTTGCGGGCAGTCGAACTGCCGCCATACGTCGTTGATGCCGATCAGTACGCTGACGTAATCGGGATGGCGCTCCATCACATCCGTCTCCCAGCGGGCCTCCAGGTCAGTCACCTGGTTGCCGCTGATGCCCATGTTGATCACCCGCAGGTGCAGCTCGGGATACATGCAGCACAGCAGAGAAGCCGCGTCGTTGACGTAACTGCGGCCCCAGGCGTTGTTCAGACCCTCGCCCACGGGGCGCTTGCGCTCATAGTCGGAAATGGAGTCACCGATAAAAAGCAGCGTGTCGTTTTCGTGCAGCAGCATGGTTGATTGCCTTCCTTCCGTTCATATCATTCGTTTCGAATGCGTTTTTGATATATACAGAAATTCGCAGTGGAAGGGGAATCTCCTGCAAAAAGCTGGAAAATCTTCCCGCAAACGTCCGCATAGGATGAAGCAGGAGGTGGCAACGATATGATCGGTTTGCTCACGCTTTTTTTGAAGGAGTGCCTGTTCTTTCTGGGCTACGTTGCGGGCGGTCAGCAGTATCCCAAGGCGCTGACCCTTGCGGAGGAAAAGCAGCTTTTGTCCGAGCTGGCGCAGGGCAGTGAAAACGCGCGGCGGGAGCTGATCCTGCACAATCTGCGGCTGGTTTCTCACATTGCCCATAAGTATTCCGTGCCGGGGTGCGCGTCGGAGGATCTGGTCTCCATCGGCACGGTGGGGCTGATCAAGGCGGTGAACAGCTATCGCCACGGCAGCGGTACGGCGCTGGGTACCTATGCGGCGCGGTGCATTGAAAATGAGATCCTCATGACCCTTCGCGCATCCCGCAAGCGTCGGGGAGACGTGTCGCTTTCCGACCCCATCGGCACGGACGGCGAAGGGAACGACATCACCTTCATGGACATTCTCGGCACGGATGCCGAGGAGTTGGAGGACACGGTGATCCGCCGGGTGACGCTGGAGCGCATCCGCGTGCTGCTGGCAACGCTGCCCAAGCGGGAGCGGCTGGTGCTGGAGCTGCGCTACGGCATGCTGGACGGGCACGCCCACCCCCAGCATGAGGTAGCCCAGCGGCTGGGTATCTCGCGAAGCTATGTATCCCGTGTAGAGAAGCACGCTCTGGAGCTGCTGCGGGAGGCATTGGAAAAGGGGCGGGAAGCAAACGTCCCGCCCCAGAAAAAGTAATTTTATGCGTGCTTGCGCCGCAGTGCGTTGACTACATCCCGCAGTTCATCCCGCAGGGTCTCATGACGCTGCAGCTCCTCGGGAAATTCATCATGGATGAACATGATGAGGAAGGCCGCCAGCAGTCCGGCACAGCAGATCCAAATAGCGTAAAAACCGAAGACATCGCAGGCGAATTTGCCCAGCGTCGCGCCCAGCGCAAAGACCAGAATGGTGACATAGGCATGAAGCCCTTTGGTTTTCAGGCGCTTGTCGCCCGTGGCACGATAGGCACACATCAGGTCTGTTGCGGTGCGCAGGTTGCCGATGCACATGGTGGTCGCCAGCGAATTGCCGCGAATCTTGCGGAAGCTGTCCACCTGCATGGCACAGGCGAAGGAAACAAGCGCGTTGGCAAGGCTGTTCAGCTCGGCGGGCAGGAAAGCAACAATGAAAAGCGCCAGTATTTCAAAGGCAAGGATCAACTGCCGCCAATGCAGGCGCTTGTTTTCCTGAAACCGATAGCGCACCTTCTGCGCCAGAAAAATGCCCGCGACAAAGGAAAGGATAGGGATGGCATAGCGGATGGTATGCTCCCAATCCAGCAAGGCAAGGTTCTGCCCCATCAGCACGATGTTGCCTGTCTGCGCGTTGGCAAAGACCTTGCCACGGGTCAGGTAGGTGTAGGCGTCCTGAAAGCCGCCCGTAAAGGAGAGCAGCGCACCCACCAGGAAAGAATCGGACATTTGTCCGTGATAATGACGCTCCAAAGTCGTCCCTCCGATGTTGAGAATGCTCCAAAGAAAAAAGTGGCATCTGCCACTTTTTTCATGTCAGCCGTTCTCTCCGCGATAGAGATATCGGGTAATTTGCAGCGGCTGTCCCTCAAAAACCATGCTGCGCCGCGCACCGTCCGCTTTGAATCCTTGCAGCTCCAGCTGAAAGCGCATACGGAAATTATCCCGCAGCACCCACTGATGCACCTGCGGATAGCCCTGCGCCGCCAGCTGTGCCAACGCATGCTGATACAGCAGGGCGTAATCCTGACTGTCCAGCGGAAGCCGCATGACGATCTCCTGAATGTAGCCGAAGGAGGGGTCGACGCGATCCACGCCATAGGCGATGTATCCGCCGATCTCCTCGCCCCGCATCAGCAGGTCTACATGCAGCTGATCCTGGGTCAGCCAGTCGCGCAGCTGATTCGTGTAATAGGCCGGTTCCGCAATGGCAAGAAATTCCTCCGGGATAAATCCCCGGTACAGCATTCGCACATAGCGGGACTTTAAGTCAGCCAGCTTGTCCCGCACCGACAGGGGAGCCGGACGAATCACCGTTTCCGCCATGCTTACACCAGCCGAATGCCGGCGGCAGCCTGCTCCGCATTGTAGCGGTTCGTCAGCGCGTGGATCTTGTCATAGGGATTCAGCAGCTTGGACAGGGAGCGGTCATGGTTCAGCGTGGCGACGATGTAGGAGATGTACTTGCTCATGTCGGCCTCCACAAACCAGTCCGCGGCCTGCAATTCAGGTGTGCGGTAGGTCAGGTTGGTGGAGATCACGCGGTCGATGATGCCTTCCTCGTAAGCCTTGTTGTACATGTCCAGGCCGTTGGTGAACAGCGCGAAGGTCGCAGCGGCGAAAATGCGGTTCGCCTTGCGCTTCTTCAGCTCACGGGCCAGGTCGATGACGGACTCGCCGGACGAGATGATGTCGTCCGCGACCAGAATATCCTTGCCCTCCACCGAGGACCCTAGATATTCATGGGCAATGATGGGGTTGCGACCATTCACAATGCGGGTGTAGTCGCGCCGCTTGTAGAACAGGCCCATGTCCAGCCCCAGCACGGAGGCGTAGAAAATATTGCGGTCCAGCGCACCCTCGTCCGGGCTGACGATCATCATATGCTCCTTGTCGATCTGCAGGGTCTTATCCCGCTTCAGCAGGGCCTTGAAGATCTGATAGGAGGGCAGGACGGATTCAAAGCCGCAGGCCGTGGGGATCGCGTTCTGCACCCGGGGATCGTGTGCGTCGAAGGTGATGATGTTGCTGACGCCCATGCGCTCCAGCTCCTGCAGCGCCATGGCGCAGTCCAGACTCTCACGGGAGGAGCGGCGATGCTGACGGCCCTCGTAGAGCATGGGCATGATGACATTGATGCGCTTCGCCTTGCCGCCGATGGCTGCAATGATGCGCTTCAGATCCATGAAGTGGTCATCCGGACTCATGGGTACCTGCTTGCCGTACATATCGTAGGTGCAGTTGTATGCGCCCACGTCGCAGAGAATGTAGATGTCATAGCCGCGAACGGTCTCCTTGATCATGCCCTTGCCTTCGCCGTTGCCGAAGCGCGGGCAGGAGACCTTGATCAGAAAGTCCTGACGTTCCAGGCCGGGGGCTGTCTGCATGTCGCCGGGGACGGTGACCTCCTCTGTGTGGCTGCGCCACTTCAGAAGCCATTGGTTCACCTTTTCGCCCAGCTCCTCAGTGCCGCGCATGGCAATGAGTCCCAGGGGTCCGACAGGGTAGGTCAGGAAAGAATCTGAGTTCCAAGTGTTCACAAAATCAGTCACGCCATCAACCTCATTCCGCTTGGATTTTTCCCATTGCTCATTATAGCGCAAAATGACGAAACTTCAAAGCAATTTTACAAAAAAGATGAAACATTTTCTGCACAGGGGATTTATGGGCGCAGAACCTCCCGGAAAGACCAAGGCTCCTTTTCAGCATCCCACGGGCAGCAAGATCGTATCCCAAAGGGATAAAAACGCCGTTTCTCCATAAAAAACGCGCCCGACGGCTGTAGCATCGGGCGCGGAATGGCTTATTTACGCTTCCTTCAGCGCTTCGTCCATCAGCTGCTGAAGCTTGGCGGGGTTCGCCTTGCCGCCGGAAAGGGACATGGCGGCGCCCATCAGCGCCTTGGACAGCGTGAGCTTGCCTGCGCGGTAACCTGCCACCATTTCGGGATGCGCGGCAATGGCCTGCTGCACATAGGCCCGCAGTGCGGTCTCGTCATTCAGCTGCTTCAGGCCGTTGGCTTCCACCCAGGCTTCGGGTTCCTGGTCCTGCGCCCACAGGGCGGCGACCACGCGCTTGGCAACGCTGCTGCTGATCACGCCGTCCTCCACCAGGTCGGCAAGCTGGCCCATGTGCGCCGGGGCAATGGGAATGCTGACGCTTTCCGGGGGCAGCAGGCGGAAAATCTCGGAGATCATCAGGTTGCCCAGCACCCTGGGGGCGTGGCTGCTTTCGCAGGCGGTCTCAAAATATTCCGCAAGGGCTTTGTCGCTGACAAGCTGCTCGGCGGCATAGGCCGTCAGGCCAAAGGACTGCATGTACTTTGCCTTGCGCTCATCGGGCAGCACAGGCAGTTCCGACCGCCACTGGGCAATGGTCTCGTCCGCCGTAACGATGGGCGCTAGGTCGGGGTCGGGGAAATAGCGGTAGTCATTGGCGTTTTCCTTGCGGCGCATGGAGCTGGTCTTGCCGGTGGTCTGGTCGAAGCGGCGGGTTTCCTGCACAATGGCCTCGCCCTTTTCCACGGCCTCCACCTGACGGCGGTATTCCTCCTCGATGGCCTTCTGTACCGACTGAAAGGAGTTCAGGTTTTTCATTTCCGTGCGGGTGCCGAAGGGCGTTCCCGGCTTGTGAACGGAGAGGTTCACATCGCAGCGCAGGGAGCCTTCGTTCATTTTGCAGTCGCTCACGCCCGTGTAGGCGATCACCGCCCGCAGCTTTTGCAGATAGGCCACCGCCTCTTGCGGAGTGCGGATGTCCGGCTCGGAGACGATCTCGATCAGCGGCACACCGCAGCGGTTGCAGTCGATCAGTGTGCCATGCTCTGCGTCATGCACCAGCTTGCCCGCGTCCTCCTCAATGTGAATGCGGGTGATGCCGATGCGCTTTTCTCCCTCGGGGGTCTCGACCATCAAATGTCCGCCCACGCACAGGGGCAGGTCATATTGGCTGATCTGGTAAGCCTTGGGCAGGTCGGGGTAGAAATAATTCTTGCGGTCCTGCTTGGAAAAGCGCGTGATCTCGCACCCTGTCGCCAGACCTGCCAGCACGGCATAATGCACCACCTGCTGGTTCAGCACCGGCAGCGTTCCCGGAAATCCCATGCACACCGGGCAGCACTGGGTGTTTGGGGCCGCGCCAAAATCCGTCTTGCAGGAGCAGAAGATCTTTGTCTTTGTCTTCAGTTCCACATGCACCTCCAGACCAATGACCATTTCATAGCCGTGCAGCGGCTTCCAACTGCTTGCCATGTTACTTCGCCTCCTTCACAGCAGCCTTTTCCAGCGCTTCGCCCACGCGGTACAGAAGCGGCTCGGAGAAGGTGCGTCCCATCAGCTGCACACCCACGGGCAGGCCGCGCCCATCCGTGCCGCAGGGCAGGGACAGCGCCGGGATGCCCGCAATGTTCACCGGGACGGTGTAAATGTCGCCCAGATACATTTCCAGCGGCGAAGCGGTCTTTTCTCCCAGCTTGTAGGCTGTGGTGGGCGCCACCGGGCCAAGAATCACGTCGCACTGCTGCATCACCCGCTCCATGTCGCGGATGACCAGCGTGCGCACCTGAAGGGCCTTCTTGTAATAAGCATCGAAGTAGCCTGCGCTGAGGGTGTAGGTCCCCAGCAGGATGCGGCGCTTCACCTCTGCGCCGAAGCCCTCGCTGCGGCTCTTGACGTACAGTTCCTCCAAATCGGCGTATTCTGCGGTGCGGCGGCCGTAGCGCACACCGTCGAAGCGGGCCAGGTTGGAGGAGGCCTCCGCAGAGGAGATCACATAATAGGCCGGGAGCGCGTAGTCTAGTGAGGGGATGCTGACCTCGGTGAGGATGGCCCCCTCCTTTTCCAGCAGCTTCGCGGCATGCAGTACCTGCCGCTTCACCTCAGCGGACAGGCCCTTGCCGAAGAACTCCCTGGGCAGGGCGATCTTCAAGCCCTTTACGCCCTCGTCCAGCTGACGGCCCATGGGCGTGTAGCCGCGCTTCACGCTGGTGGAGTCCCGGCGGTCATAGCCGACCAGCGCGTCCATCACCAGCGCGTTGTCCCGCACGGTGCGGGTCATGGGGCCGATCTGATCCAGCGAGGAAGCAAAGGCCACCAGACCGTAGCGGCTGACGGAGCCATAGGTGGGCTTCATGCCCACCACGCCGCAGAAGGCCGCAGGCTGGCGGATGGAGCCGCCTGTGTCGCTGCCCAGTGCAAAGGGCGCTTCGCCTGCTGCCACGCAGGCCGCACTGCCGCCAGAGGAGCCGCCGGGAACGCAAGACAGGTCGCGGGGGTTGCGGGTCACATGAAAGGCGGAGTTTTCCGTGGTAGAACCCATGGCAAACTCGTCCATGTTTGTTTTGCCCAGCAGGGGGCAGGCTTGCAGCTTTTCATAGGCCGTCGCGTTATAGGGCGGCACGAAGGTCTCCAGCATTTTGGAGGCGCAGGTGGTGGACAGACCCTGGACGCAGATATTGTCCTTCACCGCCATGGGGATACCCGCCAGCGGAGGCAGCTCCTCGCCTCGGGCGCGAGCCTTGTCCAGTGCGTCCGCTTCCTTCAGGGCGCGCTCCGGACAGCGGGTGATGAACGCCCCAACACTGCCCTCCCTCGCTTCTGCTGCGGCAAGATAGCTCTCTGTCAGCTCCCGGGAGGAAATTTCGCCGCGCGTGAGGGCTTCCCGCGCCTGGGTCAGGGTCCATTCGGTCAGACTTTTCATGGCGCATTCCTCCTTACTCAAACGTCTTGGGGACGGTAACATACTCCTCGGTGCGGGTGGGGGCGCAGGCCAGCAGCGCCTCGCGATCCAGCGACTGCACGGGAACATCCTCGCGGAAAACGTTTTCCACCGGCACCACATGGGCCGTCATGGGAACGTCCGTGGTGTCCAGCTGGCTCAGGGTTTCTGCGAAGGAAAGCACCGCGTTCAGCTCGCCGCTCATGCGCTCCTCCTCCTCGGGGGAGAGGGACAGCTTTGCCAGTTCCGCCACCTGCTTCACCGCCATGGTGGGGCGGCGCTTTTTCTCCTGCTTCTTTTCTGCCGTGCCGGCTGCAACGCCAAGCTTCAGCACCTCCAGCTGCACGGGGTCGACAAAGTCCGGTGCGCCGGTCATCAGGCAGGAAGCGTCCTTCACCTTGGGGAAGGCGATCACGTCCCGCAGGGAATCCGCGCCCAGCAGCAGCATGACCAGCCGATCCAGGCCAAAGGCAAAGCCGCCATGGGGCGGTGTGCCGTATTGGAACGCGCCGATCAGGAAGCCGAAGCGCTCCTGCGCCTCCTCTTCGGAGAAGCCCAGCGCCTTGAACATCAGCGCCTGCACATCGCTGCGGTGGATGCGGATGGAGCCGCTGCCTAGCTCCACGCCGTTCAGCACGGTGTCATAGCTCTGGGAGCGCACCCGGCCCGGATCGGTCAGCAGATATTGCAGGTCCTCCTCATAGGGCATGGTGAAGGGGTGATGCATCGCCAGATAGCGCCCTTCCTCCTCTGACCACTCAAACTGCGGAAAGTCGGTGACAAAGCAGAAGCGGAAATCGTCCTTGGGGCGCAGACCCAGCATG
The DNA here is from genome assembly GCA_934631985.1 of uncultured Clostridia bacterium. GTDB lineage: Bacteria > Bacillota > Clostridia > Christensenellales > Aristaeellaceae > Egerieenecus. Next base: position 16,499 of record CAKTYE010000044.1, read on the forward strand.
TCGCCTACCTCCAGCCGCAGGCCGCACAGGGTGCGGCACACGGTGGCGAACTTGTCCGCGCAGAACAGGATGAAGTCGCCGTTTTCCGCGTCCAGCGCGGTCAGCAGCGCTGTCCACTGCTCCTTGGTGAAGTACTTCTGCAAAATGGAATTGACCTCGCCGTCCTCATGAATGAGAATCCAGGCCATGCCCTTCGCACCATACCCCAGGGCATGGTCGGTGAGCGTCTCCACGGTGGAGCGGGTGAACTTCTCCGCGCAGCCTTTGCAGTTAATGGCCCGCACCACGCCGCCCTGGTCGGCAACCTTGCGGAACACGGAGAAGCTGCACGAGGCGGCAATGTCCGTCACATCGCAAATGGTCAGCCCGAAGCGCAGGTCCGGCTTGTCGCAGCCGTATTTATCCATGCTTTCCTGCCAGGTCAGGCGAGGGAAGTCATAGGTGATCTCTCGGCCCATGACCTCCTGGAAAATAGACTTGAACAGCTTTTCCAGGTGCTCCAGAATGTCCTCCTGCTCCACAAAGGACATTTCCATATCCACCTGGGTAAATTCCGGCTGACGGTCCGCGCGAAGGTCCTCGTCACGGAAGCAGCGGGCCACCTGATAATAGCGGTCCATGCCGCCCACCATCAGCAGCTGTTTGAAGATCTGCGGGCTTTGAGGCAGGGCGTAGAACGTGCCGGGATGCACCCGGCTGGGCACCAGATAGTCCCGCGCGCCCTCGGGGGTGGACTTGCACAGCATGGGAGTCTCCACCTGACAGAAGCCCGCCTGATCCAGATAATGCTCCGCGGCCTGCTGTACCTGATGACGGAACTTCAGCGCCTTCTGCATGGCGGGGCGGCGAATGTCCAGATAGCGGTATTTCAGCCGAAGCTCCTCGCGCACATGTGCGTCCTCGTCCAGCGAGAAGGGCAGGGGCTTGGCCTCGGACAGCACGGTGAGCTTTTCGGCCTTCAGCTCCACCTCGCCGGTCGCCAGACGGGGATTATAGGTCTCCTCGTCCCGATGACGGATGACGCCGCTGATCTCCAAAACGGACTGCATATGGACGGTCTCAGCCTTGTGGAAGTCCTCGGTGGAAAGGTACTGGCTGTCGCAGACCACCTGCAAAACACCCTCACGATCCTTCAGATCAAGAAAAATCACGCCGCCCATGTCCCGGCGGGTCTGCACCCAGCCGCAGCATGTTGCCGCCAGCCCCATATGCTCCCTGCGAAGCTCCCCGCAATAATGCGTTCTGTGCATGATGATAACTCCTTTCGTGCGGCCCGTATAAAAAACGACCGTCCTTCCTCCCATTGCTGGGACGAAAGACGGTCGTGCATCTTACGCGGTACCACCCACATTCGGACGCGGAAGCGTCCACTTACCGGCAACGAGCGCAAGCGCTGATTGCCTGAAGCTGTCACGGGCTTCACTCGTCCGTGCCTACTGGGCGTTATGCCTTTCGGGCGGAGGCTCCGAGCTGTTCCTTCGCCGGGACTCCCTGCCGCACTTGCACCTTGACGCGGCTCTCTGAAAAGGGACGATGACCGGGTACTGCTGCTCCTCATGGCCTTTCATGGAGGGGCTGAACGCCGCTCCTGTGAAATTGCTTTGCATGATAGCACAGCCTGTGCGTATCGTCAAGCAGAAAAACACGGGGAAAACATCTTTGTACAAGAGAAAAACAGCACAGGCTCAATACGAAATAATTTCATACCCCGTGTCGGTGACCAGCACCTGAACCTCCCACTGGGCAGAGGGCAGACCATCGTCGGTGTAGATGGTCCAGTCATTGTCCGCGTCAATGAAAATGCCGTGCTTGCCCATGTTGATCATGGGCTCGATGGTGAACATCATGCCGGGGGCCATGACCATGCCGGTGCCCTTCTTGGCGACGTAGCTGACGAAGGGATCCTCATGGAATTCGATGCCCACGCCGTGACCGCCCACCTCGCGCACCACGCTGTAGCCGTTTTTCTTTGCCAGGGCGTTGACCGCCGCGCCCACATCGCCCAGCAGCCCCCAGGGCTTCACCTGCTGCAAGCCTGCTTCTACGCAGGCCTTGGCGACCTCCACCAGCTTTTTGTTGGCCGGGTCGGTCTCGCCCAGAATGAACATGCGGGAGGAGTCCGAAAAATAGCCGTTGAGGATGGTGGAGCAGTCCACATTCACAATGTCGCCCTCCAGCAGCTCATCCTCCTCAGAGGGGATGCCGTGGCACACCTGGTCGTTGACGGAGGTGCAGACGCTCTTGGGGAAGCCCTCATAATTCAGGGGCGCGGGGATGCCGCCCATGCGGGTGGTTTCCGTGTAGACCCAGTGGTCGATCTCCTCGGTGGTGATGCCCGTGCGGATGTGCGCCGCCACATAGTCCAGCACGGCGATGTTGATCTTTGCGCTTTGGCGGATGGCCTCGATCTGCGCCTCGTTCTTGATGAGCTTGCGATCCGGCACCTCAAAGCCCTGCTCCTTCAGCGCTTCCAGATGCGCGTCAAATTCCTCGTGGCAGTGCTTGTATTTTTTGCCGCTCCCGCACCAGCAGGGAGCGTTTCTGTCCAGCTTATACATAGGAGTCTGCTCCTTCCTTTGCCGGGAAGAAAACCCGGTTAGACATATTATAGCATGCGGGGCGGGGAGTTGGCAAATCCGAGAGGATAAAAATATGCTGTTGAGAATCAACAATAATTTTTCTTGACTTCTAGGACAGATGCCATTATAATAATAAGCAACGCAAGCAGATCTCAGCTATCCTCTTCTGTATCCTTTTCAGAATTTTGGTACATTTTGTCGTCAGGTTAGAGAAAGATGCTTGCTCATTCATCAAGGAGGTCAAATCAGATGAAAAAAATACTGGTGGTTTTCTTAGCATTTCTCATGGTCATCCCCGTTTTTGCATTTGGAGAGGGAAAACCTTACGCACGCCAAATCTATCAGGATAAATTTCTTGCCACATTGTACATTGCACCGGAAACCTATCCTGAAGTGTGTCTGACTCCTTTTTCGGTATCTTCTATCATTCAGAAATGGGATGAGCCATGGTATGTGAGATTTGCTGTTCCGAATGATATGTATCCCAGCAGATTCGATAACAAGGAATGCGCCTTTTTAAGTGAAGAGACAGGGAGGCAGTATGTCTATACTGCATTGCCTCGTGAAACGTATGAAGATTTTCTGTACAACTGCGAAAACGAGACATATATTATCTATGATGGCAGCGAGGGCAAAGCTGCCTACATTGATCCATCACGCAAATGTGCATATGGGCTGTTGAACCTTTCAGAAATTGGAAGAGAACCGAAACTTCATGTAGCAACTTATCTGGATAGCTTTGATGAGTCTCTCGCAGGAGAAGAACTTGTTGCTACACTTACACAAATGATCGTTACAGAAATTGCACGAATTGAATCCTCAAAAAGTGTCGCGAAGGAAGAGCAGTATTGGAGCTTTGATCAGTTTGCAGGTGTAAAAACGCCCAGCATACATAATGAAGGAAAGATGCTGGTGCTGGACATGCCCTGCATTACGCTGCCCAGCGCAGACGGAAATTTCATCAGCGTTAATATGTATGTAACCGAAATCCGCAATAATCACTTGACATTCTTTGGCAAGACTGATAATGTCTATTTAACATTGGAAGTCGACTTTGGAGGACTGAATTCCTGTGTAGATTATAAGGATGATATTGATACATACGAAATGGTCGTATCCAATGGCACAGCCTATGATGTAAATATTTCTGACTTTAGTAAAAAAGGCGAATCTAATAGTTTAAGCATGAGCCAGCTTATTTCTGAGAATGCAGGATTCAGACATGAGAATGACTTTCTTAATTTGTATGTGTATGTAGGCGGACTTGATCATGGGTGGAAGTCAGTAGATGATGCAAAAGCAACATTGGAGTCAATTGCACAGTGCATTAAAATTGTTGATTATGATTCTGATCCATACATTCCTGGAGATTCAGGAAGTTTGCTTGTGTCAAGCGGAAACACGGAGAAAACACAGGAAGAATCTTCGGGCCAAGCGGAAGATGGTGGATGGATTTGCCCCAAATGCAATGCTTCTAATACAGGAAATTTCTGTATAAATTGCGGAGAAAAAAAGCCTGAGGCATCTGCTGTATGGGTCTGTAGCTCTTGCAATGTAGAAAATACCGGAAAGTTTTGTAC
>CAKTYE010000045.1 GCA_934631985.1 uncultured Clostridia bacterium
ATAGTATACCATGGAACGGCGGAAGTTGCAAGCAAAAAATGCTGCGTTCAGACGTGCTGTGCGCCGTACCTGCCTGCGCAATGCTGAACGAAGCGCGCGCAAATGTTGACCAAATCCACTTGTGCTGATAAAATACATCTGTAGCGGTTTTTTTCATTTGCTTTCATTTTTTCATTTTCGCCGCTTGAACCCAACCAGGAAAGGAAGGATTCCCATGTTTGGCTATCGCCCTGACGGACGGCGGATCGGCGACATCGATCCCATCGTCCGCATTACGCCCTACCTGATGCCCACCCGCGTGGACGCGCAGGTCTACCTTCAGCATAAGGTGGACTACGAAAAGCTGGCCCGTTACATTGCGGCCCAGCGCATGAAGGACGAGCAGATCACCTTCATGAACATCATCGTTGCGGCCTATGTCCGCGCGGTGAGCCAGCATCCCGAGGTCAACCGCTTCATCATGAATAAGCAGTACTACTCCCGCAACAACTGCACGGTGTCCTATACCATGCTGAAGGATCCGCACAGCGCCGAGGCGGGCGAGACCGCGGTGAAGATCCACTTCGACCTGACCGATACCATTTACGACGTGCGCGACCGCATGACGGCGGCGGTGGAGGCCAACCGCGGCGTGGAGCAGAAAAACTTTGCCGATAAGCTGGCCCGCGCCGTGTTCATGGTTCCCGGCCTGCCCACGGCGGTGGTGGGGCTGGTGCGCCTGCTGGACCGCTACGGCCTGTGTCCCGGCGCACTGCTGGATGAGCTGCCCTTCCATACGGGCATGTACATTACCAACAATGCTTCCATCGGCTTGCACCATGTGAACCACCACATTTACAACTTCGGCAACACCAGTCTATTCTTCGGCATGGGTACGGTGGAGCGCACCGTGACCATCGACAGCGAGGGCAAGCCGAAGCTCAAGCGCATGCTGCCTATCGGCATCACGGCGGATGAGCGCGTCTGCTCCGGCGCGTATTACGCGGGCTTCTTCGCCACCATGTCGGCGGCGCTGAACGATCCTGCCAGCCTGGAGCTGCCCCCGGAAAGCGTCCGCTTCGATCCGCATGCGGAATACCACGTCGCCAAACTGAACGCCAAGGCCGTGGAAGCAACGGCACAGAAGGCCATCCAGGCGTAAGCCGAAGCTGAATACAGGCCGCTTCTCCTCTGCTGCATGCGGGGAAGGAAGCGGCCTTTGCTTTGCTTCGCGCCTTGCGCTGAAGGGAATAAGCACCTATAATAAGGAATATCTTTCGCCGCCTGCGATCAGGCTCGTCCTTTATCGGGGAGCTTCGTCACAGGGCCGCGCCCAGGAGGGCAGAGCATGAACTTCTTTCAGGCCGTTCCCGGCCATTTGTTTTTTCCCCTGGCCTCGCCCAACCGCGCCGTCTATGCCGATGCGCTGGACGTGCTGTATCAGGCCTATCAGGAAAATCTGAAGCTGCGCGAGGATACCCTCTACGCCATGCTGCGCAATAAGCTGGAGCAGCAGCTGGCGGAGGCCCGCTTCGACGATGAGGGCATCGATGAGGAGGAAAAGCGCGACATTTCGGGCCGCGCCCGTTTCCTTATCCGCAAGCTGTGCAGCCGGGGCTGGCTGGAAAAGGAGCGCGGGGACGATTTTGAGAAGTATATCACCGTCCCCAGCTATAGCAGCCGCCTGCTGGAGTTGTTTCATCAGCTGCGGGACGACAGCCCTGCGCGGGGCTATTCCCACGTGTTCAGCACCTATTCCACCCTGACGGTGGCGGCGGAAGGCGGCACGGTCTATGACAAGATGACGGCCATCTACAGCGCCTATGACAACACCTGTGCGCTGATCACGCTATTGCAGCGGGTCTACCACAACGTGAAGCATTATTTTCAAATGCAGCTTGCCATTCAGGATGCGAATGAAATGCTGTCGGCGCACTTCAACGACTTCGGGCAAAAGGTGGTCGAGGCGTATATCCGTCCGCTGAAAATTCGGGACTCTGTGCCGAAATACCGCGTGCCGATCCAGAAGGTGCTGCGCGCCTGGACGGAGGACAACGACCTGCTGGAGGCCATGGCAAAGCTCGCCGTGCAGGATCGCCGGGGAGCCAGCGTGGAGGACTGCCGTGCTGATCTGCTGCAAAAGCTGTTCTGGATGGATGAGCGCTATGACAACCTGGAACGGGAATATCTGGACGAGATCGACACGCAGGTGCGGCGCTACACCCGCGCTGCCACGCTGAAGCTAGAAAGCCTGACCAACCGGGATCAGAACCTTCGGGGCAACCTGAACACGCTGCTGGAGCGGCTGGCGGACAGCGAACGCGCTGAGGAAGTGACGGAGCGGCTGCAAACGGTTTTCCAATTGACTGAGCAGTCCTACCTTTCGGAGAAAAGCCTGTGGTACCGCAAGCGTCCCGGCAAGCGGACCAAGACCGCTCCCGTGCTGGTGGAGGATACGCCCGAGGATGCGCAGGCCGCCGAAAAGGCCCGGGAGCTGCTGCGCTCGGAATACGGCAAGGCCGCTGTAGCGGCGTGGGTGCAGGGCTGGCTGGGAAACGACGATGTGGTGTACGCTTCCCAATTGCCCCTGCGTGGGGACAAGGACTATGTGATGAGCCTGCTGGCCCTGCTGTCGGAGGATGACCGCGGCAGCGCCTACCGTGTGCGGGAGCTGGAGGGCAGCGTCCGGCAAAACGGCTACACCATCCCGCAAATGGAGATCAGCCGGAAGGAGCAGAAGGCATGAATTTCGATTTTATTCAATCCGCCACCGCAAAGGAGCTGGAGCAGTTCAAGTCCGTGTGCAATGAGCTGCTCAGCCGCACCTACATTGCGCGGACAGTGTACATTCCCGGCAAGGGCCGACTGGATAACCCCGACTATCTCTTTCTGACGCGGCATTATGAGGCCGTGCAGGAATATCTGTCCCTGCTGGATTGGGACGTGCGCAAGGACGAGGCGAACGGCTTTTTCTATGTGCTGAACACCGACGAGGCCAACCGCTGCAACCTGAACAAGCGGGAGACCGCTCTGCTGCTGGCCCTGCGGCTGATCTATGACGAGCAGCAGGATCAGCTGGGCATGGAGCAGGACGCGGTCTGCACCGTGCGGGATGTGCTGGAGCGCATTTTGCCCATTTTCCCCGGCAAGCCTAACATGGACGAGGTCAAGCGCGCCCTGACTCGCCTGGAGCAGCATGCCCTGATCCAGCGGCTGGAGGGCAAGTTCAACCAAAGCGGATGCACCCTGGCGATCCTGCCCACGGTGCTGGCCGCCGTCCCCGGAGACCGGCTGAACGAGCTGGTCAACACCCTGCGCAGAGAGGAGGAGGAGCATGAAGAAGCTGAAGAAGATCCTGCTGATTAACTGGCTGTATTTCAGCAAGGAGATCATCGAGGTGGGGGACGTGAACTTCCTCACGGGCAAAAACGGTGCAGGCAAGTCCACCGTCATTGATGCGCTGCAAATCGTGCTGCTGGGCGAGACCAACGCCCGGAATTTCAATCAGGCCGCCAATGAAAAGTCCCAGCGCTCCCTGGATGGCTACCTGCGGGCGGACATGGATGAAAACAGTCCGTACTCCCGCCGGGGCAAGGAGTTTTCCACCTACATCGCCTGCGAGTTTTACGATGATGTGAAGGGCGCCAGCTTTGTCACGGGCGTGGTGTTCGACTGCCGTGCGGACGGCAGCAAGCAGGATCGTTTCTTTATTTATCCGGGAACGCTGCCGGAAAACTGCTTCCTGCGGGAGAACGAGGCCATGGAGATCTCCGAGCTGCGGCAGTTCCTGAAGCAGAATTATAAGGGCGCGGAGATTTACGACAGTCAGAAGGAATATCGGCGGAACATGCTCTCCCGCTGGAATGTCCACAACGAGCAGGTGCTGCGCATGATGAAAAAGGCGGTATCCTTCCGCCCCATTGTGGATATTCAGGCGTTTATCACCGAAAACATCTGCGACATTCCCGAAAAGCCGGATATTACATCCATGCAGCAGAACATCCGCGATTATAAGCGCCACGAGCAGCTTGCCCAGCGCCAGACGGAAAAGCTGAACGCCCTGCAGGACATCGGACAGCGTTATCGGGAGATGCAGCAGGCCATTGATCGGCAGCAGGAGGCGACCTTTCTGCTCCATTGGGCGGAACGCGCCATGCAGCAGGCGAAGCTGGACCGCCTGACCCAGGAGCATCAGGATGCCCAGGCACAGCTTACGCAGGCGGAAAACCGCGTCCGTCAGCTTACCGAGACGATGGAAAAGCAGGAGCAGCGCAAGCGGGAGCTGGAACGCGCCTGCGAGCAAAGCGATGTGTATCAGGAAACGGAACGCCTGCGGGGCAGGAAAAAGGCCCTGACCGACGAGCGGGCCAAGCTGGAACGCAGCCTGCAAATGCTGGCGCTGAACATTCGTCAGGAGGCCCAGCGGATCGGCGCCCTGTGCGAAGGGGTGCTTTCCCTGGAGGGAGACGAAGTGCTGCTGCGTCCCGTGCAGGATGCGGCGGAAGCAGCCCACCGCGCCTATATCGGCCTTCAGGGCAGCGATCAGCAGATGTTTGCCTGGGCGCTGGAGCCCTTTACCCAAGCGCAGCAGGCTGCAGAAGGCCTTTCCAATGCGCTGCAAGCCGCAGCCTATCAGGTGAACAGCCGCATTGCCGCTCTAGAAGCAGAGAAGCGGCAGAGCCAGACCGCACTGGCGGGCCTGCGCCACAACATCAAGGACTATCCCGCCGACCTGCTGGACTTCAAGGCGGAGCTTTCCGCCGCGCTGAAGCGGCAGACGGGCCGCACTGTGCAGCTGGACATTCTGGCAGATGTGCTGGAGGTGGACGAGCAGCATGAGCGCTGGCGCGGCGCGGTGGAGGGCTACCTGAACACTCAGCGGTTCTATCTGCTGATCGATCCTGCCTGGTACAATCAGGCGCTGCGCATTTACGACCAGCTGAAGCAGCGCCCCGCGTTCAACGCTTTTGGCCTGGTGGACGTGGGCAAGCTGCGGGAAAAGGAGAACACCATGCCCCTGCCCAACAGCCTGGCGGGCAAGGTGACCACGGAGAATGAGCTGGCCCGCACCTATGTAGATTATCTGCTGGGCCGGGTCATTTGCTGCGACACGGTGGAGGAGCTGCGCAATTACAGCAAGGCCATTACGGCGGAGGGCATGGTGTATCAGGGCTATGTGGCCCGCTCCCTGCGCCGTCAGCTGATGGCGGACACCTTCATCGGCCGCCGCGCCGTGGAGTTGCGCACACGCAGCATGCAGGCGCAGGTGGACGCGCTTGACGCACAGCTCAAGGTCTGGGACGGCCTGAAGAAGCAGTTTGCCCAGCCCGGGCAAATGCTCTTTACCCCCTATTTTGTGCAGCACACGGTGCAGCAGGGGCAGGCGGACTATGCCCGCACCCAGGCCCTGCAAGAGGAGATCGTCCAGGTGGACGAAACCCTTGGTGGGCTGGACCTGACCTGGGTGGATCAGCAGCGGGTGCGCATTGCGGCAATGGAGAAGGAGCTGAAGGCACAGCGGGCGGAGAAGGATCAGGAAACGCTGCGCATGGGCCAGTTTGGGGAGCGGCTTCGTCAGCTGGAGCAGAAGGAGCTGCCCGAGCAGACGCAGGCCCTTGCCCGCTTGACGGACGTCATCAATGAGAGCTTCACCACCGCCTATCAGCAGGAGGTCGGTCTGCCGCGCTATGAGCAGGAGCTTGCCCAGCGCAAGCGCCCGGAGACCATCGTTCGGGTGATGAACAGTCAGGCCGCGGCGGCGCGGCAGACCCAGCAGACCGCTCAGGAAAAGCTGTTCAGCACCCGCCGTGCCTATGCGGATCGCTTCGGCCCCTGCGCCTTCCGCATTGATTCCATGGAAAACGGCGAATATGAGGCCGCCCGGGAGGAACTGGAAAAGATCGAGCTGCCCAAGTACCGGGAGAAGATCACCGCGGCGAGGGAAAGCGCCATGGAGCAGTTCCAGAACGACTTCCTTGCCCGGCTGAAATCCAGCATCGATCAGGTGCAGGCCCAGGTCAAGAGCCTGAATCAGGCCCTTCGGCGGGCGCGGTTCGGCACGGACAGCTATCAGTTTCGGGTGGAGCGCAACCCGGATTACGCAGACTATTACGACATGATTATGGCCCCGGAGCTGATGGAGGGCGACAGCCTGCTGGCCCAGCCCTTCCAACAGAAATATGGCCCGCTGATCGACCGACTGTTCAGCCTGATCACCGCATCGGATGACACGCAGATGAACACCCAGCGGCAAAGCGAATTGCAGCAGAACATCGTCCGCTACACAGACTTCAGGACGTATTTGAAGTTCGACCTGGAGACCACCGACCAGAACGGCTCCCGGCAGCTGCTTTCGCAGACGCTGAACACCAAATCCGGCGGCGAAACGCAAACGCCCTTCTATATTGCGGTGCTGGCCTCCTTCGCGCAGCTGTACCGCGTAAACGACCCCTCCGACAACGGCAACACCGTGCGGCTGGTGGTGTTTGACGAGGCGTTCAACAAAATGGACAGCGACCGCATTACCGAAAGCGTGCGCCTGCTGCGGCAGATGGGCTTGCAGGCCATCATCTGCACCCCGCCGGATAAGGTGGCGGACATCATGCCCATTGCTGACCGCACCCTGCTGGTCAGCAAGGAGAAATATCACATGCACATTCTGCCCTTTGCCAAGGAGCGGGCGCAATGAAGGAAGCCGCACAATTGCTGAACAGCTTGCTGGACAAGTACGAACGCAGCAGCCACCTGCATGCGCCGGGCGCGTCCAATCGGCGCGTCATGCTTCGCATGACAGATTATGCACCCTACGATTATGAGCATGCCCCCGTGCGTGACGCCTATAACGAAGCGGCGCAAGCGCTGGAGGACCTTGGTCTGGTGACGCTGACCTGGGTCTTTCAGCGGCCCGTGCTGAAGGAAGTCGTGCTGAATCTGGCGCGGCTGACGGACTGCTATGCCCAGGCAGGGCGCGTTCATCCGGCGACCCGGGCCATGCAGTTCGCAGCCCAGGTCAGGGAAGCGCTGGCGCAGGTGCAAACGCCGTGGATACTTGCCTGGCGGGATGCAGTTTGTGAGGAGGCGCAGACGCAGTGGAAAATTCCTGCGGCATGGCAGGAGCAGGCTGCGCTTTCCGACCTGCTGGATGCTCTGCGCTGCTATGACCAATGCACGGAAAGCCTGACGATGCGGGCCTTCAGCAGCCGGTGCTATCACGACACCAAGCATTTTGAAAGCCATGTGCGGGAGGCCTTTCTCCGTGTAGCCCGGGCTTACTGCCCGGAGATGCAGGCCGCCTGCGATGCAAGGACGCTGAGCGCGCGCGATCAGCTTGCTGTGCTGGGCATTTACGCCAACGCGGAGCTGTATGAGCTGTCGGGGGATTGCCTGCTTCGCACGGCGCAGGGTGAGCTGAATCTGGGTGCGGCGGGCGCGGATGGTCTGGCGCTGCCCAGCACGCTGGTGGATGCACTGACGGAAGTGGACCTGCATGATATGCTGTGTATCACGTTCATTGAAAACCGCACGAATTATGAAGCCTATCTTCGCACGGAAAAGCAGCCCCGCGAGCTGGTGATCTATCACGGCGGCTTTCTCAGCAGGCAAAAGCGGAAGCTGTTTTCCCTGCTGGTACATGCCGCACCGAAGGAGACGCAGCTTCGCTTCTGGGCGGATATTGATGCAGGCGGCTTCCGCATGTTCCGCGAATTGCAGGAGCTTGCGCCGCAGCTCACGGCGATGCGCATGTCTGCCGAGGATGTGGAGCGGCTGCATGCTAGCGGACTGAAGCGGGACGCAAAATATTTGGAAGCGCTTCGGGAAATGCAGGGGGAATATCCATTGTTTGCAGAGGCAATCACGGCGATTGTGAAGTATGGCGTGACCATTGAGCAGGAAGCGTTTTTGAATGGGGTGGAATAAAAGAATACAGGGTGTTTGAGGGCAGCGCTGCTTAGAAAGAGCGGCGCTGCTTTTGTCTATGCAGCGGCTGCACGAAGGCGGCATATAGCCGCCCCTCCGCACGCGCTCCTATACTTCCATAAAATCCTTGCATCGTCACGATTTGGAAGCATTTTCCATACACTACAGAAATCCTGAAGTAATCCTTTTCTCTATGTCAAAAATAATATAAAAGCTGCACAATTTGCAATAACTTTTATTAGAACCATTGACAGACAACAAGAAAACGTATATGATAATCTTGAAATTAAAGTGATTTGTCATAGCGGTGTCAGCAACTTCCTGGTTATGTTTATTTTATGAAGGAGACTGCTGTCATGGAAAACGCCAAGAACGAGTTTCGCAAGCTGTCGCTGTCCCTGAATGATACCGAGCAGGTCAGCCGGGTGGCCCGGGCGCTGTCTGTACCCAAGCGGGTGGAGATTTTGCGGCTGCTGGATCAGAAGAACATCGTCAGCGTGAATGAAATTGCGCAGACGCTGTCCCTGCCTATTTCCTCGGCGGCGATGCATATCAATATTCTGGAGGAGGCAGGGCTGATCATCTGCGAGCGCTTCGCTTCCCTCCACGGTACGATGAAGATGTGCAGCTGCCAGTGCAGCGATATTCACTTTATGCTGCATTCTGCGCCGCCGGAAAACGCGAAGTATACCCTGCAAACCCTGCCCATCGGCGGGTACAGCAGTGCGGAGGACATCGTTCCCGCCTGCGGGCTGGCTTCCCAGGTGGGGCCGATCGGCACCTATAATCGGCCTGCGGCCTTCTACATGCCTGAACGGCTGGATGCGCAGGTGCTGTGGCTCAAGACGGGGCGGCTGACCTATCAGTTTGCGTCCCTGATGGATCGGCAGGTGACGGTGGAAATGCTGGAAATTTCCTTTGAAGCCTGCACCCAGGCCCAGCAGAAGGATCGGGACTGGACGGCGGAGATTCGGCTGCATGTCAACGGCGTGGAGCTGGGCCGAACACTGATCGACTGCGACTGCGAGGGACGGCGCGGGGTCTTCAATCCGCCCTGGTGGCCCAATGTGGCGACGCAGCACGGCGAGTTGCTGGTGTGGCGCGTGACGGAGGAGGGCGTGTTCCTGCGGAATGAGCGCATCTCCGACGTGACGCTGAACGACCTGCACCTGATGGATGCGGACAGCATCCGCGTGACGCTGGATGTTCCGGCAGAGCGGGAGCATCAGGCGGGGATCAACCTGTTCGGCAACTTCTTTGGAGATTACAGTCAGGCGCTGAATTTGATGATCGGCTATCATCACACAGTACGGATGTGAATGGAAATGGAGGAGAGACCCATGATCAGACCATTTGAGCAAAAGGATCTGCCCGCTGTTGTGGCGCTGTGGAACGCATCGGTCCACGCAGGCGAGGTGGTGTACCGCAGCATTGACGAGCAGTATTATCATCAGAAGTTTGAGCGTGACCCCAATTATGACGCGCGGTATGCCTTCGTGGCGGAGGAAGGGTGCGAGGTGGTCGGCTTCATCCACGGCACGGCGAAGAAGGTCATGCTGGAGCATGAGACCTTTGAGACCTCGCCCGGGTACTTGACCTGCATTTTTGTGCGGCAGGATATGCGGCGCAAGGGCATCGGCAAGGCGTTGGTACAGCGGCTGACAGAGGAGTTTCTGGCGGCGGGCAAACAGAAAATGCAGTGTGCCGACGGCAACCCCATCAACATCGACTGGATGATCCCCGGCACGCCGGGACACGACCATAACAATGCTCCCGGCATGGATCGGGACTGCATGGGCTATCCCTTCCTGCATGCCATGGGCTTCACCGACCGGGCGCAGGAGATCGCCATGTATCTGAACCTGGCGGAATATGTGCCGTGGAGCGGGCTGAAGGATAAGCAGCAGGAGCTGCTGGCCCAGGGCATCTACACGGGCCGCTATGACGCAGAGCATCTGAATTACGACTATGACGGCATGTGCGACCGGGTCGGCTCGGACTACTGGCGGCAGGTGCTTCGCTCGGAGATCGCCTGCTGGAAGGAAGGCAAACCCAACCGGGACAACCGCTTCATTCCCAACGGCAAGGTTCCTGCGGGGCCGCGTCCGCTGCTGGTGGCGACTCATGACGAACACATCGTGGCGTTTACCGGGCCGGTGGATAAGCAGACCTCTGGGCGGGGCTGGTTCACGGGCATCTGCACCGATCCCCTCTATGAGCGGCGGGGCATTGCGTCGGTGCTGTTCAACCTGCTGATGCAGGAATTTGTGGCCGAGGGCGCGGCGTTCAGCACGCTGTTCACCGGCGAGGACAACCACGCTCAGCGCATTTACGGGCGCGCGGGCTTCAAGGTCGTCCGCCACTGGGTGATGATGGAAAAGCCGCTGGTTTGATGAGAAATAAGCCGTAGAAACGGTTTATCGAGGCACACGGACATGTGTGTCAATAAAAAGGAGGCAGTACCATGAAGAAACTGGTAGCCCTGTTGCTCACCCTTGTGATGAGCCTGACCGTGGTTGGCGGCTCCCTGGCGGAAACGACCTGGGATTCGCCTGACCTGAGCTGGAAGCAGGACACTTCCCCGGCGACGTTCTCTCTGTACCACAACATGACCTGGGCGCCCATGGACGTGTGGGGCAAGGATCATGTGTCCATGAAGGTGACGGAGGACACCGGCATCTCCTTCAACGTGGAGATCCAGTCCAACCCGCAGCAGCTTGCCACCTACGCGGCGACGGGCGCGCTGCCGGACGCGGTGTTCGTCTATGGCTCCGCCAACATCGACCTGATGGAGGATCCCACCGTGTCCTATGCGTGGGATGAGCTGATCAGCGAGTATGCGCCGGAGTTCATGGATCTGATCGATCCCAGCGACATTCAGATGGCGACCAAGAGCGACGGTCACTTCTACACCCTGTACACCCATGTGCGCAACCAGGCCTACTGGGACGACCCCACCCAGGGCGTGTCCTACGGCGAGGGCGTTATCGCGTTCCGTCAGGACGTGATGGAGGAACTGGGCAATCCCGAGATCAACTCCACCGAGGACTTCTTTGAGGTGCTGAAGCGCGTCAAGGAACTGCACCCCGAGATGATCCCCTACCTGCAGCCCAACTTCAACGGCGCGTATCTGGCCCACTGCTTCGGCATGGACTATGACGGCACCCAGGGCCACACCACCATCGACGAGAATGGCAACGCCATTTGGGTCTACAGCGATGAAAAGCCCCTGACCGATTACATGACCTTCGCCAACCGTCTGTTCCGCGAGGGCCTGCTGAGCCAGGAAGGTCTGACCTACGACCAGGAGCAGGCCAAGGCTGCCATCATGGCGGGCAACGTGTTCTGCTATGCGGGCCAGGCGTATGACGTGGACCAGTGGAACGAAGCGCTGGACGGCGTGGAGGGCAACACCGCCTACTATGTGGCGATCACCAAGCCCCTGACCGTGGACGGCGAGGTGCGCATGTCCCAGACCTGGGGTTCTCCCGGATTCGCGGGCTTCTACATCACCAAGAACTGCAAGGATCCCGGCCGTCTGATTCGCCTGATGGAATACATGCGCTCCCCCTACGGCGATGAGCTGACCCAGTGGGGCGTGGAAGGCCTGGACTACGAGATGGTGAACGGCTATCCCGTGCAGTATGACACCTACTCCTGGAAGGAGCGCGGCGATAACGTGTGGTACTTCCAGGCGACCTTTGCCACCGAGAACATGAAGGCGCTGGGCGTTGCAGCCAAGAACGAGAAGTATGGTCAGATGGCGCATCTGGTCACCGACTTCAAGCCCTACTGGCACTACGACGTTGCCATTGCCCTGATGTCCAATGCGGCTGCCAACACCCCCGAGGGCGACATTTGGACCACCATGGATAACCTGCGCGTGAACAGCATCAACGCCGCCATCGTCAGCAAGACGGAGGAGGAATGTACGCAGGCCATCACCGATTACTTTGCCGCCATCAAGGCCGCAGGGCTGGAGGAATACAATCAGTTCCTGAACGACCAGTATCAGACCATCAAGGCCAACCTGGCGAAGTAAGAAGCAAAGGTATGCGGGGAGGGGGGAAACCCCTCCCTGCATACCGCAGCGTGCGGCTACAGCGCATGTGGCATTCGGCGATCCTCTGGTCGCCGAATGCTGGAAAACCTCCCTCGTCAAAGTGGCCTCAGCCACTTTGACGATTACAAGCAAAGGAGATGAGGGCGATGCCCCCTTTGAAGACGGCAGCCCCGCAGCCTGCCAAGCCCACCAAATTCCGCCGCGCCCTTCGGCGCTTTTATGGTCAGCGGTGGCTTCAGCTGTTTGCGATTCTGGGGTTCCTCTATCTGATCGTATTCAATTATGTGCCCATGCTGGGTATTCAGATCGCCTTCAAGGACTATAAGCCGACCATGGGCTTTGCAGGCATGTTTACTGCGCCCCTGGCCCGGGAAAATGGGTTCTATCATTTCAATACCTTTTTCCGTGACCCGAACTTCAAAACGGTGATGTACAACACCATCGTGCTGAGCTTGCTGAAGCTCGCGTTCTCATTCCCCGTTCCGATTCTTTTTGCCCTGGCAATCAACGAAATGCGCGGCACGGTCTGCAAGCGCATTGTGCAGACGGTCAGCTATCTGCCGCACTTTATCTCCTGGGTCATCGTGTATGGCCTGATGTTCAACTTTCTGAACACCTCCAACGGCGTGATCAACTCGCTGCTTCAGGCCTCCGGCCTGCATCAGGTGGAGTTTTTAACAGGCAAGGAATACTATTATGCCATTGCGGTTCTCAGCGACATTTGGAAGGAAATGGGCTGGTGGTCCATCATCTTCCTGGCGGCGATCAGCGGCATCGATCAAAGCCAGTATGAATCCGCCAAGGTGGATGGTGCGTCCCGGCTGCGGTGCATCTGGTCCATCACCCTGCCCAACATCAAGGGAACCATCATGATCGTGCTGATCCTTTCCATCGGCTCGCTGATGTCCGGCGGCATGGGCGGCTCCAACTTTGACCAGAGCTATCTGCTGGGCAACTCGCTCAACTATTCCCGCTCGGTGACCCTGCCCTATTACATTTACGAAATGGGCCTGACGAAATTCCGCTTCTCCTACGCAACGGCTATCGGCCTGTTCCAGTCCGTCATTTCACTGGTGCTGGTGGTGCTGAGCAACTGGGGAAGCAAGAAGCTGACCGGGTCCAGCTTCTTCTAAGCGGCAGGAAGGAGGGATACGTTTTGCAGTACACAGATCGCAAAAACCGCATCAAGCGCACAACGGAGGATCGCGTCATCAGCGTGGTGGTTGGCATTGTGATGCTCCTGGTTTTTGTCACAACGGTCTATCCGTTCTGGTATTCGCTGGTGCTGTCCTTTAACGAAGGCACGGACGCGCTGCGGGGCGGCATTTATCTATGGCCCCGCAAGTGGACGCTGGACAACTACGCGGCGGTGTTCGGCATCGAATACATTCCCACGGCGTTTTTGGTGTCCGTGGCGCGCACCCTGCTGGGTACGGTGCTGTGCGTGGGCTTTACAGGACTGTTCGCCTTTGCCTGCTCCCACAGCAAGCTGATGGGACGCAAGCTGTACATCACTGCCATGATGATCGTGATGTATTTCAGCGGCGGCCTGATCCCGCAGTACATGCTGTACAAGGAGCTGGGGCTGATGAACACCTTCTGGGTGTACATCATTCCCAACCTGTTTGCATCGTTCAACGCCATCATCATGATGAACGCCTTCCGGGAAATCCCCGCATCACTGGAGGAAGCGGCGCACCTGGACGGCGCGAATGACCTGCGGGTGTTTTTCCAGATCATCCTGCCCATCTCCATGCCCACCATGGCAACCATGGCGCTGTATTCCGGCGTGTGGCACTGGAATGTGTGGACAGACTCCGCTTTCTTTGTGACCAATAAAGATCTGAAAACGCTGAGCAACGTGATGATCACGCTGATCAACCAGTCGGAATCGGCAGCATCCACCATGTTCGGCACGCTGAACCAGCGAGAGGTGACCTACACCGCCATGACGCTGCGTCCCGCGGCGATGGTCATCTGCGTTATTCCCATTGTAGTGGTGTACCCGTTCCTGCAAAAATATTTTGTGAAGGGCGTTATGATCGGCTCTGTGAAAGAGTGACATAAAGGAGGATACAAAGGTATGGCAAACACGATTATGGCAATTGGCGCGCACACGGGCGACGCGCAGCTGACCTGCGGCATGCTGCTGGCAAAGCATGCCATGGCAGGGGACAAGATCATTACCGTTGACCTGACGGCGGGCGAGCGCGGCACGCCTTTGGGCATGACCCCTGAGGAGTTCCGTCCCCAGAACGTCGCCGCTGCCGGTGAGTTTGCAAAGATGCTGGGCGGTGAGAGCATTGTTTTTGACATTCCCGATGGCGAGCTTTATGCCAGCAAGGAATTGGAGCTGAAGCTGGCGCGCATCATGCGGGAAAAGCAGGTCACCAAGGTGCTGTATCACTGGAAGAACAGCATGCACAAGGATCACATACAGGCGTCGATCATTTCCGATCATGCGTGCTTCTTTGCCGCCCTGCCCACCTTCGACATGGACGGCCTTGCGCCCGCGCCCATCCGCAGCATGCTGTATGCGGAGAACTGGGAGGACTCCGAGGGCTTCAAGCCGTACTTCTTCTACGATGTGACGGAAGCGTTCCCCCTGTGGAAGGAAGCCATCAAGAAGCTGTGGCTGACGGAGCATTCTCGGGACTTCAAGTATCTGCGCTATTACGAGGCGCTGGCGATCACCCGCGGTGCGCTCATCAAGACGGACTACGCCACGGCCTTCGGCATTGACGAGTATGCCAAGCGCGTGAAGCAGGAACTGTAAGAAAAAAGTACATTAAGCAATCGGGGCCTGTCTTCTGGCGATCACAGAAGACAGACCCCGGTTTTTTATGACGCTGTAGACTGCGTTGCGTAGTGCTCCTGCAAAAACTGCACGAGCTGCTTGACCTCCGGCGGCGCATCCAGACGATAGGCCACGCCGTATTCCTTGACGTCAGGGACGCAGAAGGGGATCGCCTGCGGCTCGTCCCAGGTGCGCACAATGGGGGATGGCGTAATGCAGACAGCGCCGTTTGCGTAAGCATCATACAGCAGATTGATCTTGCGGATGCTGGATTCCGACTGGTCGATGAGCCGCACCTGCTTGCCGCAGACGGCAGTCAGCCTGTCCCAGAAGGGACATTCACCGGGATTTTCATCCACAATGACGGCATAGCCGCGCAGCTTCTCCGGATACAGCGCCTGCATGCCTGCCAGCGGATGCGTTCGCTGCATCAGACACTGATAGGGCATGGTCAGCAGCGGCGCATAGTTCAGCCCTGCCAGCTCCTGCGGGGAAAGCCTGCGTGTTTCGGCAAGGTCGATCTGATGGCGCTGAAGCAGCTGCAATTCCTTGACCGTGGAGAAGGCGTGATGCTCCAGGTGGATCTGCGGATACTGGCGGCAGAACGCAGCTTCCACCTCGGCAATCAGCCGGTGATGCTCAACGCTTGCCAGATGGATGGTTGGCTGACTGACCGTATGGCGGGCGGCCTCGATGACCTTGTGGCGCAGCACGGCGATTTGTCGAAGGCCTTCCAGCAGCACCTTCCCGGCCTCTGTCGGCGCGACGCCCCGGGAGGTGCGCTGCAAAAGCGTTACGCCGACCTCCCTTTCCAGCAGGTTGATCTGCTTAATGATCGCCTGCTTGCTGATAAAGGCTTTTTCTTCCGCCCTGCTGAAGCTGCCGGCTTCTGCAACCAGCAAAAAAAGCTGTTCCTGACGTTCATCCATTTGCGGCAACCTCCGGTTCACACTGCATACCCAAATCGTTGCTTCCTTAACAATTGTAGCATACTTATAATAGTTCGTGCAAGGAAACGTTCCCAAACGAAGAAGGAGGCATACGAATGCGTAAACACAACAGATTTCTCAGCCTGCTGACGGCTGCGGTATTGGGCGGGGGCCTGCTGCCTGGCCTCGGCCTGGCGGAGGGCGTATATACGCCGGGAACCTATACCGCGTCCAAGCCCGGCATGCGCGGCGATGTGACTGTGACCATGACCTTTGATGAAAACAGCATCACTGCGGTGGAGGCTGTGGGCGAGCGCGAAACGCCGAACATCGGCACACTGGCGCTGGAGCAGCTTCCCGCCAGCATTCTGGAGGCTCAGTCTGCCGACGTGGATGCAATTTCGTCGGCGACGATCACCAGCGACGCACTGCTGGCGGCTGCGGCGATCTGCATTCAGCAGGCCAAGGGCGAATATGTAGAACCCGAAGCCGAAGCCTATCCCACGGAAGCGGATGTGCTGATCCTGGGCGGCGGCGCTTCCGGTCTGGCGGCGGCGACGGCGGCCGGCAAGGCGGGCGCAAGCGTCATTGTGCTGGAGGCGAACAGCCATGTGGGCGGTGCTGCGGTGATTTCCGGCGGCAACATCACTTACATCGATCCGGAGTTCAACCAGCGGTTTGGACGCAATGACGAGGCGCTGGAAAAGTATGCGGACTATAAGGATGAGGACTTCCCCGGCGGCTGGGGCGATGAGCTGCGCACCCTGCGCGAGGAGATCGCCGAATACAAGGCTAGCGACCGTACGGACGCTTTTGACAGCGTGGCCCGTATCATGGTCGACCACTACAAGTTCTGCTATGGCTATGACCTGGACGGCAACGCCACAGAGCTGGACTATGAGCTGACCAAGCAGGCCATGGCGGCGAATCAGGAGATCGGTGAGGAGCTGCTGAATGCAGGTCTGACGCTGAAGACGCTGACGAAGGAAACGCCGCATTACGTCACACCCACCAACACGGGCAGCGAGCAGATCGAGGTGCAGCTGAAGCTGGCGCAGGAGGCAGGCGCGACCATCGTGCTGAATACCCGCGCAACGGAGCTGGTGACGGACGAAACGGGGCGCGTCATTGGCGCAAAGGCCACGGATGCGTCCGGGCAGGAGGTCACCTTCTATGGTCACAAGGGTGTGATCGTTGCTACCGGCGGCTTTGCGGCAAATGCAGCAATGTGCGCGGAATACCAGAACGTTGGCACCAGCATGACGGCGGAAAGCAAGACGGATAATCCCGATACCATCCAGGGCGATGGCATTCTGATGACGGTGGCGCTGGGTGCACAGCTGCGCAACATGCAGTTTGTCGGCCTTGGCACCACGGACTATGTGGGCGGCCCCAGCAAGCCGGAGGCTTCTTCGACGCTGAATGCCAGCCAGCTGGTGGTTAATCTGGCGGGCAACCGCTTCTGGAAGAATACCTCGGATACCTCGACCTCCAACACGAAGGCCATGACCTACATCGCTGCGAATCAGCCGGAGGGCGTTGCGCTCTTTATTGGCGACCACAAGATGATCGAGGCGCTGGAAAGCAACGGCGCAGACTACGTTGCAAGCCTGAAAGAGCGTGGGCTGCTGTTCACGGATGACACGCTGGAGGGTCTTGCGGCGCAGGTCGGCTGTGACGGTGCGCAGCTGGCAAAGACCATCGAGACCTTTAATGGCTATGTTGCAAACGGCAGCGATCCTGACTTTGGGCGCGAAAGCTTCAACGGTCAGGTCGAAGAAGGCCCCTATGCGGCATTCCGTATTCAGATCTCCTATCACCTGACCTTCGGCGGCATCGTTACCAACACGGAGGCCGAGGTGCTGAATGCAGACGGTGCGCCGATCCCCGGCCTGTATGCGGCGGGCGACGTGACCAGCGGCATTGAAGGTAAGACGCACCTGACGGGCGACTGCATGCTGGCGTGCATCTACTACGGTGAGGTCGCCGGTCGGAATGCGGCGGCTCAGTAAGACAAAGGGTACAGCAAAACAAATGGAGCCGGGAATTTCGTGTGAAGTTCCTGGCTTTTTCCTGCCGATTTCTACAGGACATGTAAAGTTTCGGGAAAATCGTTATAATTTTATCGAAATCTATAGATTTTTCGCTGCAAGCATGCTATAATATACGCCGCCCAAAAGGGCAAAGAACATCAAGGAGGAACTTACCATGAAGAAGCGTTTTCTGGCGCTGCTGCTGGCTGGCATGATGGTGCTGACCCTGGCCCCTGCGGCGCTGGCGGATAGCGTGAGCGGCACCTTCGATGGCACGGCAAAGGGCTTCGGCGGCGATGTGACCGTGAGCGTGACGCTGACCGACGGTGTGATCACCGACGTACAGGCTGTCGGCAACGACGAGACTGCCGGCATCGGCTCCAAGGCTCTTGAGGAGATGCCTGCTGCGATGGTGGAGAACAACAGCATCGCCGTGGACAGCGTGAGCGGTGCGACCTTCTCCTCCACGGCTGTGAAGGAAGCCGCCGAGGCTGCGCTGGTTGCTGCCGGTGTGAACCCCGAGGACTACAAGACCGTGAAGGAAGCCGAAAAGGCTGAGGACGCCACCTACGAGGCCGATGTGGTCATCGTGGGTGCTGGCGGCGCTGGCATGACCGCTGCTGTGACGGCGGCGCAGGCTGGCAAGAAGGTCATCGTGCTGGAGGGTCAGCCCGTGGTGGGCGGCAACTCCGTGCGCGCTACCGGCGGCATGAACGCCGGCAAGACCCCCGCCCAGGACGAGAACACCTTCGGCGAGGACGCCGGCATTGAAAAGACCCTGAAGAGCGCTGCGGACAACTACGCCGACAACGCGGACATCACCGCGCTGGCTGCGACGGTTCGCGAGCAGTACGACGCTTACAAGGCCAACCCCGTGGGCTACTTCGACTCTGCGGAGCTGATGGAGCTGGATACCATGATCGGCGGTCACGGTGTGAACAACATCGAGCTGGTCAAGACCCTGTGCGAAAACAGCGCGGACGCGGTGGAATGGCTGAAGACCATCGACATCGACCTGAGCAGCGTTGGCTTTGCGGGCGGCGCGTCCGTGAAGCGCATCCATCGTCCTGTGGACGAGGAGGGCAAGGTACTGGCTGTGGGCGCTTACATTGTGCCCCGCCTGGAGGCTGCCTGCACCAACAATGAGAATATCACCATTTTGACCAACACCCTGGCGAACACCATCCTGACCAAGGACGGCGCGGCCTGCGGCGTGGTCGCCACCGGCAAGGATGGCGAGACCGTGACCGTGAATGCCAAGGCGGTGCTGCTGGCGACCGGCGGCTTTGGCGCGAACAGCGAGATGGTGGAGAGCTACAAGCCTGAGCTGAAGGGCTTCATGACCACCAATGCGCCTGGTGCGCAGGGTCAGGGCATTGTGATGGCGCAGGCCATCGGCGCTGACACTGTGGATATGGAGCAGATCCAGATCCACCCCACCGTGCAGTTCGACACCGCTGCCCTGATCACCGAGGGCCTGCGCGGCGACGGCGCTGTGCTGGTGAATGCCGAGGGCAAGCGCTTCATCGATGAGGTTGGCACCCGTGACGTGGTGTCCGCTGCGGAGATCGCGCAGACCGGCTCCTACAGCTGGCTGATCGTGGATCAGGCCATGGCGGATGCGTCCAACGTCATCCAGGGTTACATCAAGAAGGGCTACACCTTCACCGGCAACACCTACGAGGAGCTGGGCGAGGCCATCGGCGTGGACGGTGCGACGCTGGCAGAGACCATGAACACCTGGAACGGCTATGTTGAGGCCAAGAACGACCCTGACTTCAACCGCACCAGCTTCACCACGCCCCTGAACAATGCGCCCTACTACGCCATCAAGGTGTCTGCGGGCATCCATCACACCATGGGCGGTCTGAAGATCAACACCAGCACCGAGGTGCTGGACACCAACGGCAACGTGATCCCCGGCCTGTTTGCGGCGGGTGAGGTCACCGGCGGCGTGCATGGTGCGAACCGTCTGGGCGGCACTGCTGTGACCGACATCATCGTGTACGGTCGTATCGCGGGTACCGCTGCGGCGGAGTATGCCAGCAAGTGATTATGGCTTGCGGCACTGCCTGTAACTGAAGCATAAACAACGCGCCCCTTGCAGCATGAGCATGCTGCAAGGGGCGTAGTGCGTTTTGGAGGGGGATGATCGATGAACCAGGGAACACGGCGCTTTTCTTAAGCGCCAGACCGTTCAAAAAAAGAGCCATGCTTCAGGCAAAGCCCTATAAGGATTTTTTTGCAGGGATACGGTGTAACCCCACAATCGGGGTTGCACCGTTTTCCCTTTTTCGGGCGGCTCCTGATGCAGTAGCCGGTCCCGGTATTTTTCCTGCTCGGCTTTCATTTTCTCATAAAGGCGAGCATTGTAATCTGTTACGCTCATAGCGAACACCTCCTTCAAAATAGAAAT
>CAKTYE010000046.1 GCA_934631985.1 uncultured Clostridia bacterium
AAAAATCTGCAAGCAGCAGATGGCGGAAAAGGCATCGCCTACGCTGCCAACGAATTGTGCGGTATTGCCTTAGCCTTCTACCTTCGTCAAATGCAGTACCACGCTATTGTGGTCATCTCCATGCATTTCGCGGAAGGGTGCGCGAATGCCCTGATACTTCAGCACGCCGCCCGCATACAGGTTACCGTCATCGTCCTGATACACCGCCTGTGTGTCAACGTCCGTCACCCGGATGTACACATCCGCAGGATTAGGCGCAGCATGCAGCTGGAACAGGCAGATCAGCAGCTCGTCCTGATTTTCCGAAGCGAACTGCCACGCGGCAATGCGATGCTCAAAGGGGCTTTGCAGGCGGGTGAACTGTCCCTGCTGGGTCAGGGTACGGAAACGCTTCACCGTCTCCACCTGCTGACGGATGACCGCCAGATCCTCCTCGGTCTGCGCCGCCAGATTCAGCTCATAGCCCATGTTGCCGCCCAGGGCCACATCACCGCGGAATTTCATGGTAGTCACGCGGCCCACCTGATGGTTCGGTACCGCGCTCACATGGGCGCTGATGGCGGAGATGGGATACACGACACTGGTTCCCCACTGGATGCCCACGCGCTCCACGCCGTCGGTGTCGTCACTGGTCCAGGTCTGGGGCATGTAATACAGCATGCCCGCGTCAAAGCGTCCGCCGCCGCCAGAGCAGCTTTCGAACAGCACTTTGGGGAAGCGCGCCGTGACCGTTTCCAGCACACGATACAGGCCCAGCATGTAGCGCACCGGCAGGGACTTAAAGTCCTCAGGCGCCAGCAGCGCGGAGCCGACCTCGCTGAAGTTGCGGTTCATGTCCCACTTAATGTAGCTGATGGCCCCGCTGGACAAAATACCCGTCAGCATATCGACCAGATAATCCTGCACGTCCTTGCGGCTCATGTCCAGAATGAGCTGGTTGCGGGCTTCCGTGCGGGGACGGCCTGCCACATGCAGGCACCAGTCAGGATGCGCGCGATACAGGTCGCTGTCCGGGGAGATCATTTCCGGCTCAAACCACAGGCCGAAGTCCAGCCCCAGCCCGCGCAGCTTTTCGGCAAAGCCCTCCAGTCCACCGGGGAGCTTCTGCTTGTTGACCACCCAGTCGCCCAGGGAGCAGTCATCGTTGTTGCGCTTGCCGAACCAGCCGTCGTCCAGCACAAACAGCTCCACGCCCAGTTCCGCCGCCTTGCGGGCGATCGTCATCAGCTTCTCTTCATTAAAATCAAAATAGGTAGCTTCCCAGTTGTTGATCAGCAGGGGGCGCACCCGGTCGCGCCATTCGCCGCGGCACAGGCGCTGACGATACAACTTGTGGAAAATGTGGCTCATGCCGTTCAGGCCCTGGTCGGAATAGACCATCACGGCCTCGGGTGTCTGGAAATCCGCGCCGGGAGCCAAGCGCCAGTCCGTTTCCTCCAGGCCTGCCACCAGCCGCACATGATCCAGATTATCACCGTTGACCTCCATCAGATAGCTGCCGGACCACACCAGATTCACGCCCAGCACCTCGCCCTGCTGCTCAGTAGCGTCCTTCGCCATCAGCGCCAGGAAGGGATTATGCTCATGGCCCGATGCGCCGCGGTTGGAGCGCATGGTGAAGGTCGCGTGGCTGACGGGCGTTCTTTCCGGCTTGCGCTCCTTGGCCCAGCCGCCAAACAGGTGCAAAATGTCCCGCATGCCGTAGAGGTTCACCGTGCAGGAGGCACTCTTTTCCAGCACCAGCAGCTCCTTGCCGCCGTTGTGATAGCGCACGGAGCTGGTCAGGGCATGGAGCTTCTCCATCACCGTGTACAGCAGCGTTACTTCCAGGCCCGTTTTCGCGTCCCGCATGGTGATCTCCAGCGTTGTGGCCTCATTCTCGCCTTCGGCGTACACCGCAGGAAGTCCGGGCAGCGTCGGCTTGCCCGCCGTAATGCGGTAGCCCTCATAGGTCAGGATCGGGCAGCAGGAGCCGTCCGTTTCCCTCACCGCACAGGCCACAGGACGGAAATCGCCCCGGCCTGCCGTGGGATACGCCGTGGTTGCCGCTTCATAATAGCCGTCAAACGACGCGCCAATCTGCACCTTATAGGGTATGCAGGCCACTGCCGCCTGGGGCAGCGCACCACCATAGTAAATGTCCATCAGTCCGGGATTCCCGGTAGGCTCGTCCATGACCGCCAGGATGCGGCTGAAGCTCGTGCCGTCCGTCAGGTGAAAGCGTCGCGTTGCCGCGTCAAAGGTAATAGGCATAGCGTTTCCTCCTTACTTATAAGCCGACCCGGACAGGTCAGCGTTTGTACATGTTGCTTGCAGGCTTCTGTTTCGGAGCAGCCCGCGCAGCTGTTATCTATTGTATTATACGGCGATACCGTACTTCGCGTAAGCCGGTGTTTGTTGCGCGTTCCTGTCAAAATGTTGCATGGCGGAGAGAATTTTGGAGGAAAATGCAGCGGGTTGTCACCCCAGCAAGAAGAATATCCTCAGTCAGCCTGGCGGCTGACAGCTTCCTCTGCGGAGGGAGTCTTTTGGAGACGTATCTTCCTATGCGCATTCTTTTCAAGCTCGTATACGTTCCACATCCAATGCATCTTTATATTCTTCTCAAACCAAAACGCGGAGAAAGTCCCGCGCAGACCTTCTCCGCTCCTTTACAATTTTTACTTTGCGCCAAAGGAAATGCCGATGTTCTTCGCCGTCTGCACCAGCTGATGATCCGCAGGCACCAGCTTGGCAACGCCCGCGATCTCGCTCAACGGGTTGTGCGTCACCGTGTTGCCCACCAGTGCCACCGATACACCGAAAATACCGTCGCGGATCAGCTCTGCCGCATGCACGCCAAACTGTGTAGACAGCACCCGGTCATAGGCGCTAGGGCTGCCGCCGCGCTGGATATGGCCCGGAATGACCGCGCGCGCTTCGACCCCTGCCAGCTCCTGCAGCTGCGACGCAATGCGCTGGCTGATGGAGACAGGCGACGCGGCCCGTCTGGCTTCGCGCTCCTTCTTCTTCAGCTTGGCTTCTTCCTTATCCATCGCACCCTCGGCAACCGCCAGAATGGAGAAGCCCTTGCCGGCCTTGGCGCGGTTCTCCACCACCTTGGCGACGCGCTCAATCTCATAGGGAATCTCAGGGATCAAAATCACATCCGCACCGCCTGCGATGCCGGAATACAGCGTCAGCCAACCGGCCTTGTTGCCCATGATCTCAATGACCATGCAGCGCCCATGACTGCATGCCGTCGTGTGGATGCGGTCGATCACGTCCGTGGCGATGTCCACCGCCGTGTGGAAGCCGAAGGTAAAATCCGTGCCGTACAGGTCGTTGTCAATGGTTTTCGGCAGGCCGATGACGTTCAGGCCCTCCTGTGAAAGCAGATTGGCGGTCTTATGAGTGCCGTTGCCGCCCAGAATGACCAGGCAGTCCAGCTTCATGGCCTTGTAATTGGCCTTCATCGCCGCCACCTTGTCCACGTTATCCTCACCGATGACCTTCATGCTGCGGAAGGGCTGACGGCTTGTGCCGAGGATCGTTCCGCCCAGGGTCAGAATGCCCGAGAACTGCGAGCGATCCATCACCTGATAGTCCCCTTCGATCAAACCGCGATAGCCATCGTGAATACCGACGATCTCCACGTCGTCCTTAAACATCTCATAGGCTGCGCGCGCCACCCCTCGAATCGCCGCATTCAGGCCGGGGCAATCGCCGCCGCTGGTCAAAATACCAATACGCTTCATCTTTTTTCCCTCCCATTTTTCACTTAAGGCCATTATAGCACGCATGCAGAGCAGGCGCAAGGGACTGCACATTCGCCGCGCTTTATGCTATAATGACAGTATCATTGCGCTTTGGAGGTTCGTCATGGCAACAAAGGTCAAGAAGGTCACGCTTCTGGAGCGGCTGCTCAGCGAGGGATTTTTTGAAAGCAAGGAGGCCGCCGTGCCTTATTTGATGGGCGGTCAGGTCTATGTAGGCAGCCAGCAGGTAACCTCCGCCGCCGCGAAGGTGGATCCGCTGCTCCCCCTCAGCGTGCGCGGCCTGGACATGCCCTACATCAGCAAGGGTGGCCTGAAGCTGGAGGGCGCTATTCGCGATTTTGGCATTCAGGTGCAGAATCGCGTCTGCATCGACGCCGGGGCCTGCACCGGCGGCTTTACAGACTGCTTCATCAAGCACGGTGCCGCCCGGGTCTATGCAGTTGAGGTAGGCTTTGGACAGCTGGCGGGATCGCTGCGGCAGAACCCGCGGGTGGTCAATCTGGAAAAGACGAATATCAGTGATGAAAAGCTGCTGCATTTGGATCCCGTGCCTGATCTTGCCAGCGTAGATTTGAGCTACCTGAGCCTGCGCAAGGGCATTCCCGCCTTTGCTGAGGTAATGCAGCACCGCGGCGAGCTGCTGTGCCTGGTCAAGCCCCTGTTTGAAACCGAAGACATGGAGGCTCGCCGCACGGGCGTGCTGCCCCCGGAGCAATACCTGCCCACGCTGCTTTCGCTGGTGCAGGATATAAACGCGCTGCCCGATACAGTGGTACAGCATATAACGTACAGTCCCGTCACAGGCAACAACGGCACTCACGAATTTTTCCTGCACGTTGTGCTGGGCAGCGATGCACTCGCCCCCGATTTGAAGGCCGCCTGTGAAAAGGCCGCAGCGGATGTGCTGGCGCTGTCCCCGTATCACAAGAAATAAGGTGACTGAAAGCCGCGCGCACCGCTGCCGTGCGCGTTGCTTTTTCCCCCTGCCGGGGCTATAATGAGAGCAAGCTCAAGGAATCGAGGTTCGACCATGGAAAGAATCGCAACATCCCTGCGGGATCGTCCCGTGGGCATTTTTGACAGCGGCGTGGGCGGCATCAGCGTGCTGCGGGAGCTGCGCGCGCAGCTTCCCCTGGAAAATGTAGTGTATTACGGCGACACCGCCCACGCCCCCTATGGCACCAAGCCGCCGGAAGTCGTCATGGCGCGGGTGCGGCAGGTCATGGCAGAGCTGCTGAACCGCAATGTGAAGGCCGTGGTCATCGCCTGCAACACCGCCACCAGCGTTGCCGCCGCGACCCTTCGTGCAGAAATGACCCTGCCCATCATCGGCATGGAGCCTGCGCTGAAGCCCGCCCATCAGCTGCGCCACGGCGGACAGGTGCTGGTAATGGCAACGCCCCTGACCCTGCGCCTGCCCAAATTTGCCGCGCTGATGGCCCGCTATGGCGAGGGCGCGTCTCCCCTGCCCTGTCCCGGGCTGATGGAGCTGGTCGAGGCCGGTCACCTGGACGATGCGGAAGTCACAGCTTACCTGACGCAGCTTTTCGCGCCTTACGCCCACACGGCGGTGGACGCGGTGGTGCTGGGCTGCACCCACTATGTGTTTTTGAAGCCCCTGCTGCGGCGCATGCTGCCCCCGGAGACTGCCATTCTGGACGGCAATGCGGGAACCATTCGGCAATTGCAGCGGGTGCTGACCGATCACGGCAGCCTACGCCAGCAGGGCGATCCGGGCCATGTCGAACTGCTGACCAGCGGCGATCCGGCCCTGGTGCTGCCCGGCATGGAACGCCTGCTGATGCTTCCGTGATGGAAGAAACGGTCTTGTGATAGCCAAATATCCCAGTCGTGTTTTCGTAAATATTTGCCAAAGAATAGCTTTGTATAAATACAAGGCTTTTCTTTTGGCGTTTTTTCTGCTATAATCATTTCCAGAACATGGAATGAGGAGACGTTCCACCTATATTTTCAGCGGAATGCCGCCTCATCAAAGAAAAAAACACAATTCTAGAGGGAGGCACACGAACATGGCGGATTATTTGACCAGCAACATCAGGAATATCGCCCTCATGGGACATGGCGGCGAGGGCAAAACCACCTTAACGGAGGCAATGCTTTTCGCTGCCGGCATTATCGACCGTCAGGGCAAAGTGGAAGACGGCACCACGACCACCGACTTTGAGCCTGAAGAAAACAAGCGCAAGTGCTCCATCAGCGCCGCCTGCGCTCCCATCGACTGGAACGGCAAGATGCTTAACATCATCGATGTTCCCGGCTACTTTGATTTTATCGGCGAGATGGTTGGCCCCCTGCGCGTGGTAGAGACCGCGTGCATCGTGGTCAGCGGTGTGACCGGCTTCAACGTAGGCGCGGAAAAGGCGTTCAAGCACGCCGTCAAGAGTGGCGTGGGCCGTATGTTCGTCATCAACCAGATGGACCGCGAGCATGCCAGCTTTGACAAGGTGACCCAGCAGCTGCGCGACCGTCACGGCTCCTGCGTGGTGCCCGTACTGATGCCCATCGGCGAAGGCGCAGACTTCCGCGGCGTGGTGAACGTGCTGGAAAAGAAGGCTTATGAAGGCGCGTACAAGAACAGCGTTGAGATCCCCATGCCCGACAGCATGAAGGACAAGGTGGAGAAGGCCTTTGAATACCTGACCGAGCAGGCTGCCGCCGCGGATGACGACCTGATGATGAAGTATCTCGACGAGGGCGAATTGAACTATGACGAGATCTTGCAGGGCTTCCGCAAGGGCATGAAGGATGGCGACATCGTGCCTGTGTGCGCCGTTTCCGCGCTGACCGGTGTGGGTATCGCCCGCATGATGGACCTGATGGCGAAGTATCTGCCCTCCCCTGCCCACGACGGCATCACCCATGACGGCTTCAATCCCCGCACGGGCGAAGCGCAGGTGCGCGTCTGTACGGACAATCAGCCCTTCTCCGCGTTCATCTACAAGACCATTGCCGACCCCTTCGTGGGCAAGCTGAGCCTGTTCCGTATCTTCTCCGGTACGCTGACCAGCGCCACCACGCTGTACAACGTCAACAAGGACAAGACTGAAAAGAGCGCCGGCATTTACATCCTGCGCGGCAAGAAGCAGATCGCCAAGCAGGTGCTTCACGCGGGCGACCTGGGCGCGCTGGCAAAGCTGCAATACACCTCCACCGGCGACACACTGGCGGATTACAATGATCCCATCCAGTACCCGACGCTGGCCTTCCCGGCTCCCTGCATGAGCAAGGCCGTCTACGCCGCCAAGCAGGGCGAGGAAGACAAGGTGTTCTCCGGCCTGGCCCGTCTGATGGAAGAAGACCCCTCCATCAAGCTGGAAAAGAATACCGAGACCACCGAAACGCTGCTGTCCGGTCAGGGCGAAATGCACCTGGACGTGATCCGCAACAAGCTGGCGGCAAAGTTCGGCGCAAACGCCGTGCTGCAGGACCCCAAGATCCCCTATCGCGAAACCATCCGCAAGGTCGTCAAGGTGCAGGGCCGTCACAAGAAGCAGTCCGGCGGTCACGGTCAGTTCGGCGATGTGTGGATCGAGTTCTCCCCCTGCCGCGACGGCGGTCAGGAGTTCGAGTTTGAGGACGCCGTAGTCGGCGGTGTGGTGCCGCGCAACTTCATCCCCTCGGTGGAAAAGGGCCTGCGCGAGAACATGGTGCACGGCGTGCTGGCAGGCTATCCCATGGTGGGTGTGCATGCCAAGCTGTATGACGGCTCCTATCATCCCGTTGACTCCTCTGAAATGGCCTTTAAGACGGCGGCCCGCATCGCTTACAAGAAGGGCTGCATGGAAGCGAATCCCGTGCTGATGGAGCCCATCATGCACGTCACCGTCACGGTGCCGGACGAGTACATGGGCGACATCATGGGCGACATGAACAAGCGCCGTGGTCGCATCATCGGCATGAACCAGACCGACGGCATGCAGCAGGTGGAGGCGGAAGCCCCCATGGCGGAAATGTTCAAGTATGCCACCGATCTGCGCTCCATGACCCAGGCGCGCGGCTCCTTCACGATGGAATTTGCGCGGTATGAGGATGTGCCTTCCAACGTGGCGGAGAAGATCATCGCCAACGCCAAGAAGGACGATGACGACGACGAATAATCCCTGAAGCACAGCACGGGAGGAGCTTTCATTAAAAAGCTCCTCCCGTTTTTTGCCAAACATCGCAGAAATGCTGCCAGTTCACCGCAGGAAAAAACACGGTTTGGCAGGAATACAGCGCCTATCGTGGAATAGGGTATCATGAAAATAAGGGCAATGCCGCATGCGGTCGCATTGTCCCGGAAAAGGGAGTGCCGTTCATGAAAAAATGGATCGCGTTCATCTGTGTGCTGACGCTGCTGTGCAGCCTTTTTGCGTTCCCGGCCTTGGCTGACGGAACCCGAAATTGCGTTTCCTGCGGGCGTTCCATCGGCACCAATTACACCTATTGTCCCTATTGCGGCGCAGCGCAGACCAAGACCTGCCCGAAGTGCGGCTATGCTGCGGACGCTGGCTTCACCTACTGCCCCAAGTGCGGCGCAGCGCTGAGCAGCTCCGGCTCCTGGGGTTCGTCCCCTTCTGCCGATACGCAGATTTACGGCCTTGCCAGCGAGCGTCTGGCGACCCGCAGCGGCCCTTCCACGGATTACACCGAGCTGGGTACCTACAAGGTGAAGGGCGAATATGTGCGCATTGTGACCATCGCCTATGACGAAAACGGCGTGGGCTGGATTCAGTGCGAGGTTACCTATGGCGGTGCGCTGCGCCGGGTGTATACGGGCCTGAAGCGGTTTGACACCTCCACCTTCAACCTGAGCCAAGTTCCTGATGAAAGCCAGGTGTACGGCGCACAGCGGGCCTATATCGACCTGGCCTGCACCTTGCGCTATGGCCCCGGCTCTGCCTACGGTGTATGTAAGGATACGTTGGACAGCTATTATGTGGATGTGCTGACCGTGGAAAACGGCTGGGCGCTTGTGCTGGCTTCCTCCAACAATACGCCGTGCCGCGTCTGGGTGGAAGACCGGGTGCTTTCCTACTATTGAGGTACTGACTTCAGCACAACTGAGCAGGCGGAGTTTTCCTCCGCTTGCTTTTTTGCTGTCCTCCGCTATAATGAAATCATCATGCTGCATTGGAGGAACGACCATGGCACATAGTCTGCGCCCCGTCAAGCTGTTTTTGATCGCACTTTTGCTGCTGATTGTGGATATTGTGGGTCTGCTGCGCTGGGATAACAGCTCCACCGCCGCAGAAAAGGCCATGGAGGCACTTCCGCAAGTCACGACAGAAGAAGCACTGCAAACGGCGTTTACCCAGCCGTCCCAGCGCTATGTGGTGCGGCTTCCCCTTTCCGGCGATGGCGTTTACGATCGTTTTCACCTGCTGCGCGAGGCATGCCTGGAGCTGAATTACGACTGCGAAGCCTACGAATCTGAAATAAATGCAGCCGACGGCACCTCCAGCGGCGGATGGGTGAGCGTCAGCGGTCGAAGCTCTGCGGACCGTAGCATCTCCATCCTTCTGTCCGGCGGTGTACCGCTGGACCTCACGGATGTTTCCCTGCGCTATGCAAAGGACTTTCTGCTGGATGAAACAAACCGCCTGCTTCCCGAGGATGTGGAGCGCTGCTACTACTACCCCACCGGCGTATCCTCCAGCAGCACCCTGCGCTATCGTGTATCTGCACTTCCCGTTGGCAGCGAGGTGCTTTTTCTGGCGGACATTGGCCCGGACGGTGTGCAAGTAGCCGCCCCTGACGGCAAGCAAAAGCTGCTGCTCACCAGCGATCAGATCAGTGACCTTGCCTATTATGCCACGGAATCGGAGACTGGGTTTCTGGTGCTTGTGCTGTTCCCCCTGTTTCTTGTGGACATCTGGCTTTGGATCCGCGGCTTCCGCAGTCTCTTTACCGGCGCATGAGAAAAGCCCCCGCTGCATTGTTTTGCAGCAGGGGCTTTATACTATGCTTAGTCGTCCAGCTTGAGGTTTTCCTTGGCGGCTTCCTCGGGATGCTTCTCGATGTAGTCCTTCACCGCCGCATGGATCGCCTGCTCAGCCAGCATGGAGCAGTGCATCTTGACGGGAGGCAGACCGTCCAGCGCTTCCGCAACTGCCTGGTTGGTCAGCTTCAGCGCCTCGGTAACGCTCTTGCCCTTCACCAGCTCTGTCGCCATGGAGCTGGTAGCAATCGCCGCGCCGCAGCCAAAGGTCTTGAACTTCACATCGGTGATGATGCCATTCTCCACCTGAATGTCCATCTTCATGATGTCGCCGCACTTGGCGTTGCCTACGGTGCCGGTACCGCTGGGATTTTCGATCTCGCCCACATTGCGGGGGTTGGAGAAATGATCCATAACTTTTTCGCTGTACATAGCTTTATCCTCCTTATCGGTCAAACCGCATCAATGATTCATAAAGGGACAATTCGCGCCCAGAGTGCTGGTCTCGGCGTTCAGCACGCTCATGGCCCGCAGATCCTTCACGATGCCAGGCAGCACACGCAGCACCTCGTCCACATCCGCCTCGGTCGTGTCGGTACCCAGCGACAGGCGCAGGGAGCCGTGCGCAATCTCATGAGGCAGACCAATTGCCAGCAGCACATGGCTGGGATCCAGGCTGCCGCTGGTGCAGGCCGAGCCGCTGGAGCCTGCGATACCCGCCAAGTCCAGACGGAGCAGCATCGCTTCGCCCTCAATGTAGCGGATGGAGACGTTCACGTTGTTGGGCAAACGGCCTTCACGGGGACCGTTCAGGCGCACATCGGGAATTTCCGCCAGAATGCCGTCAATCAGCTTGTCCCGCAGGCGAGACATGCGGGCGGCGTTTGCTTCCAGATTCTGGGTTGCCAGCTCAATGGCCTTGCCGATGCCCACAATGCCCGCCAGGTTCTCCGTACCCGCGCGCTGACCGCGCTCCTGCGCGCCGCCGTGCATGAAGATGTCCGGGCGCACGCCCTTGCGGATGTACAGCACGCCAATGCCCTTGGGGCCATGGAACTTGTGACCGCTCATGGACAGCATGTCGATGTTCATGGCATTCACATCAATCGGGATAGCGCCGATGGCCTGCACCGCGTCGGTGTGGAACAGGATGCCCTTGCTGTGCGCCAGCTTGCCAATCTCGGCGATGGGCTCCAGGGTGCCGATCTCGTTGTTGGCAGCCATGATGGAGATCAGGATGGTCTTGTCGGTGATGGCCTTCTCCACATCCTCCACGCGAACGCGGCCCACCTCATCCACAGGCAGGTACGTCACCTCAAAGCCCTGCTTTTCCAGCCACTGGCAGGTATGCAGCACCGCGTGATGCTCAATGGAGGTGGTGATGATGTGGTTGCCCTTAGCGCGCTTGGCAAAGGCCGTCCCTTTGATGGCCCAGTTATCGCTCTCGCTGCCGCCTGCGGTGAAGTAGATCTCCGAGGGCTGTGCGCCGATGGCAGCGGCTACCTGCTTGCGGGCAGCGTCCACCGCACGGCGAGCGTCGCGGCCTGTGGAGTGAATGCTGGAGGGATTGCCGTAGACGTCGCAAAAGTAAGGCAGCATCGCTTGGAGAACCTCCGGGGATACCGCGGTGGTAGCGGCATTGTCCATATAGATGCGATCCATGGTTATTGCTCCTTTGCTTCAACCCGTGCGTGATTATCGTAGCACTGCTGCTCCAGCATATCGCGCAGGGTGATGGATTGTAGTAACTGGTTAATGCTTTCAGAGAGGTATTCCCACACCCGGCGGGATTCGCACTGACCGCTTTTCTTGCAGCAGCTTCCGTCCGCCAGGCATTCGGAAAGGTTCAGCGGCCCTTCCGTTGCATCCATGATGTCACCCACGGTGATCTCCTCCGGCGCCTTCGCCAGCAGATAACCGCCCTGCGACCCCCGCACCGTTGTGACCAGTCCGGCCCTTCTCAGGCTCCCCAGCAGCTGCTCCAGATAATCCTCTGAAACGCCGATGGCACTGACCGCCTTCAGGGGCTGGGGGCCATCCCCAACGTGCTGTGCCAGGTAAAACATGGCATAGAGTCCATATTTCCCCTTGGTGGATAACTTCATGGTGACCTCCTCACAGGAAACCCGATACGTTCTCTCGGGATTCCGAAAGCATATTAGCATATCCGACTTTTTTTGTCAACATTCTGCCTGAAAAAAAGTACAGCTTTGCTGCGATTTTTTTCAAATTCTCCCTCGCTAACTGTTTTTGTTTCCGCTTCCCATCCCGAGCTTCCTATTGCCCCCTGTCCATTCTGCACCACATTACACCCCAATTATTCCCCTGAAACACGAAAAGGCGCGGGATGCTTACGCACCCCGCACCCTTTCCTTTCTCTCCCCCAACCATTGCTTCGCAGCGCACATTTTCAAACCATCCGCCGCTTTCCGGGAGGGAGCGCGAGGGAGGAACCT
The DNA here is from genome assembly GCA_934631985.1 of uncultured Clostridia bacterium. Lineage (GTDB taxonomy): Bacteria > Bacillota > Clostridia > Christensenellales > Aristaeellaceae > Egerieenecus. The sequence continues at coordinate 12,156 of CAKTYE010000046.1, forward strand.
TTCTCAGAAAGGCCGCCTCCCTCGCAGTTCTTTTTGTATGGTTTACTCCGCGGGCTTTTCGGGCACAGCCACAATGCGGCCCTGTCCATAGGGATCTGCGTATTCCTCGCCCACAACGCCGTTCAGGGTGCCGGTGATGTAATCAATCAGCACCTGGTTGTCCAGCTTCACGCTGTCCTGAAGCAGGGTATCCTGCTGGAACATGGTGAAGCCATCGCCGGCATTCTTCAGCAGATAGTTGTGGCAGGCCAGCGAATAGGTCTTGTTCACATCGAGGGGTTCGCCGCCGACCATCACGTTCTTCACACGATACTCGCCCGCAACGCCCGTGAACAGGCCGTTCTCATCCGCCGTGCAGGAGGACTCGATGTAGGTGTGGATCTCGTAGGTCAGGCCGGAAACCTGCAGGAAGCCGCCGTTTTCACCGGGAACCGCACGAGCGCCCCACTCCAGGGCGTCCAGCACCTGCTGGCCCGTGGCTTCCACCACGCACATTTCGTTGCCGAAGGGATGCACGCGCAGAATGTCGTTCAGGGTGATGTCGCCCGCCGCGATCTTCACACGGATGCCGCCGCCGTTGACGAAGGCGATGTCCGCGCCGGACTGATCACGGTAAGCGTCCGCGCACAGGTCGCCCAGGTTGGTCTCCGCAGTACGGATGATACGGGTATCGGTGGCAACGGGGTCATTGATGACCAGGTCCACCGCGCTCTTGGCAACGACCTCGCCCAGCTTGTCGTTCAGGGCGCTCATGGCCTCGTTCACGGTCTTGGCAACCTCGTTGTCCAGGCCGAGCAGCGCAGGCAGAGAGGTCTTGTTATCCCACTTGTACAGGCCGGTGGACAGGGTGCCATCCTTGGCGATGCGCAGATAGCCAATGGCCTGCAGCTTGGTGCCGCAAGCAGACAGCAGCACTTCCTCGCCGTCCTTGTTCAGCACCTTTTCCTGCTCCAGAATGCTGTGGCTGTGACCATCCAGCAGGGCGTTGATGCCCGTGGTGTTGGCGATCACTTCGGTGGACATCCAGGGCGTGCATTCCGCTTCAATGCCCAGGTGGCCCAGGGCAACAACGTAAGCCGCACCCTCGGCGCGCGCATCATCAACGGCCTTCTGCACCGCCGCATACAGCTTCTCGCCCGTCTCATCCTGGCAGAAGGTGTACACGAAGTTGCCGTTTTCATCCTGGAAATACTTGGGGGTAGAGGAGGTGATGGTCTTCGGGGTGCTGATGCCCACAAAGGCGATCTTCACACCGTCGAATTCCTTGATGACGTAGGGGCTGAACACCAGCTCGTCATTGTGCATGAAGTTGGCGCTGATGTAGGGGAAGTTCGCCTTCTTCGTCAGCTCCAGGAAACGATCCATGCCGTAGTCAAATTCATGGTTGCCGGGGATCGCGATGTCGTAGCCGACAGCGTTCATCAGTTCGATGTTGCTTTCGCCGGTGGTCATGGTGCCGATCGGTTCGCCCTGGATGGAGTCGCCGTCATCCACCAGCACCACATGATTGGTCTTGGCGAAATTGTCGCGGATCGCAGCCAGTCCGGCATAGCCGAAGCCCTGATCCACACCGCAGTGAACGTCGCTGGTGAACAGCACCACAACATCCTGCGTCAGGCCAGTTTCCGTCGTTTCAGCCATCGCGAAGCCGGTGAACAGCATCGCCAGGGCCAGCAGGAGACCTAGCATCTTCTTCATGAAATTGTTCCCTCCCTGATTTGATTTGAAGCACCGCTTTCATTATAGCATTTTTCCTGTTATTTGCAAGTGCTGTCCAACTTTTTTCGCGCTTTTTATGCAGAGATGGACAGAATTTTACGGCAGTTGACTTTCCTTGGTCAGTTGTGCTATGCTTTAAGATAGCTTCTTATATAAAGGAGACGCTCATTTTATGGTTCAGCAACTCAGCCGGGGTGCGGGCGCACTGCGCCGTCTCCCGGATATGCTTGAAAAGGTCGGCATTCGCAAGCCGCTGGTGGTCTGCTCCCGCAGTCTGACCCCGCAGCTGCAAAGCGCGCTGGGCTCCCTGCCCCATGTGCTGTTTCAGGCGTACCATCCCAACCCTGATTTTCTGGATTGCACGGTGGGCCGCGACCTCTACCGGACGGAGGGGTGCGATGGTCTGGTATCGCTGGGCGGCGGCAGCGCCATGGACACCGCTAAGGGCATCAAGGCGCTGCTGCTGGCCCCGAACGATGAGGCCGCGCTTGCCAATACTTGGGAAGCCGCGCCCCTGCCCCACGTAGCCATCCCTGCCACGGCAGGCACCGGCAGCGAAGCCACCGCCATTGCGGTGATGTATGTGGACGGCGTGAAGCACTCGCTGGATCATCCGGCACTGCTGCCGGAAGGCGTTCTGCTGGACCCCGAGCTGCTGACCTCCTTGCCCCTGTATCACAAGAAGGCCTGCGCGCTGGACGCGCTGTGCCAGGGCATTGAATCCTTCTGGGCAAAAAAGGCCACGGAGGACAGCCAAGTGGATGCGTTTCTGGCCTTCACCGGGGTGCTGGACAATTTGAAGGCCTACCTGGCAGGCGACCCGCATGCCGCCGCCGAGGTGCAGTATGCCGCCTATCGCAGCGGCTGTGCCATTGCGGTAAGCCGCACCACCGCCGCCCACGCCATGTCCTATCGGCTGACGAAGCGCTACGGGCTGGCGCACGGTCATGCCTGCATGCTGACGCTGCCCGCCATTTGGGAAGCCATGCTGGACGACACGGAGGTGCTGCCCACCCTGATGGATCTGGCGCAGAAAATGCGTCTGGGCAGCGAATTGCTGGGGCCGAAGCTGCTGCGCGGCATCCTCTACGACCTGGACATGCCCTTCCCGCCTGCGCCGGACGCGCAAGCCCTTGACGATCTGACCCGCTCGGTCAATGTGCAGCGGCTGCAAAACAATCCCCGCGTGTTCACAGAAGAGGAAATTCGCGCCATCTACCGCCGCTCCATGGTTTCGCTGTGCGGCAGTGAGAAGCAGGCCTGTCTGGACATTTGGCGCTATTATGGAGCGTGAGCCTATGCAGGCAGGTGCGCAGCGCTTTATTAAGGCCGTCAATCAGTTTCTTTTTGTGCAGGACGCCCCCGAGCCGGCGGACGTTATCCTCCTGCCCGGCTCTGCTGAAGCGGAGCATTCACTCCATGCCGCGGCGCTGTACCGGGCAGGCTATGCACCGTATGTGCTGCCCTCCGGGCGCTTCGCCAAGCCGCTGGGGCATTTGGCAGAGATCCCCGAAGCGCTTCATCGTGCCTATCCCGGCGCATATGACACGGAGTGGGCGCTGATGCAGCGCATCCTTGTGGCAAACGGCGTTCCCGAAGCCGCCATTCTTCGAGAGGATCAAGCCACCTATACCTGGGAGAACGCGCAGTTCTCCCGGCGTGTGACCGATGCGCTGGGGCTGTCCATTCGCACGGCGCTTTTGTGCTGCAAGCCCTGCCACGCGCGGCGGGCGCTGCTGTACTATCAGGCCGCGTTTCCCGACACGCGCATGCTCGTCTGTCCCGCCAGTGAGCCGGGCTTCATGGCAGAGGACTGGTTTTTGACAGAAGCGGGACGCAGGCGCATTCTGGGCGAGGTGCAGCGTCTCGGCGGACAGATCGGCGATGTGTTTGCGGACATGCTGGCTGCGCCCTGACCCCACAGATGAAGGAGTTATTATGAAGATTTCAAAGAAGGATGCTTTGACCTGGTTTCGTTTCTTTGCGGAGCTGCCCGAGGACGAGCCGCTGATGATCCATCAGCAGGAGATCGCCTACGCCGTCATGGCGCAGATCGAGACGGCGGTGGAAGCGCGACGTGATCTGCTCAAGGCAGAGATTCCCGGGCTGAAGAGCCTCAAGAACCGTACCCTGTACGTGGGTGACGAAGCACATTTCCCCAAGGGCTGCATTTCCTGCCTGCTGGGAACGGGCCTCAGCGCCATCCGCAAGACGAACCGCTGCAACGCCTGCTGCAAATTCTGCTATGACTACGGCGTGCTGGACACCATCCCGCCCATCGGCGAAGGGCTGTGGGAGATCGGCGGCACAAAGTTCTATGAGCACGACCTGCCGCTGCTGTTCTCCACCTTTAAGAAGCCGACCGGTATTTCCTATGTGTATCTGGAGCCATTCATGGAGATCGAGGTCTACTACAGTGTCATCCGTGCATTCCGCGAAGCGGGCATCCATCAGCACCTGTACACCAACGGCATTCTCGCAAACGAGGAAAACTTGAAGGCGCTAGGCGAAGCCGGGCTGGATGAGCTGCGGTTCAATCTGGGAGCAACGAACTGCTCCGATCAGGTCATTGCCGCCATGGCAGCTGCCAAGAAGTACATTCCGCAGGTGGGCATCGAAACGCCCATGACCCCCGAGCTGTACGCGGCATTCCAGCAGAAGAAGGACGCGATCCTCGCCACGGGGATCGACTTTATGAACTGCGCCGAGCTGCACCTGAACGCCAACAATATAGACAACTATGCGGGCGAAAACATGTACATGTCCCGCTTGGGTTACCTCTCCCCCATTTGGAGCCGTGACCTGACGCTGAAGCTCATGCGGCAGGCTGTGGAGGAGCATTGGCCTATCACGGTGCATGACTGCTCCAACGACACGAAGTTTGCCCGTGACCTGAACCTTCGCGCCAAGGAAGGCGGCTGGTTTGGGCAGAGCAGCTACGGCAGCGAATTTGACCGCATTCCCTTTGCGTATTTCCTGCCTGTGCTGGAGGATGAGGCCTTCTCCTTTGTGGAGGAGGAGCCGCTGCCCCACGGCTATCGTCCCGGCGAGATCGTGCTGTAATTTCCTGTGCATTGGCAGTCCCTTGGATAAGCGATGGTTTCGCGTCCAAGGGACTTTTTGTATATAGGCCGGGTATGCTTTGTTCCCCTTGCTTTGGGAAGTTTGCCCCGCGCGGCTTTACAGCCGTCCGTTCGGCGTTTATAATGGAAGGCAGTAAAGGAGATGACCCCATGCGCGACACGGAACCTCAAGGCTGGCGGCAGAAGACCCTTCGCCCGGAGCGTGGGCTTGCCGGCGGCTTTCTGCTGCTGATCCTGATTGGTGGGCTGCTGCTTTCCCTGCCCATTGCTTCCGCCACAGGGCGAAGCATTGGGGTATTCAACGCTTTCTTCACGTCCACCTCGGCAGTGTGCGTCACAGGGCTTGTCGCCGTGGATACCGGCACGGCACTCTCGCTGTTCGGGCAGATCGTGCTGCTTGTGCTGATCCAAATGGGCGGACTGGGCTTTGTGGTGTTTGCGACGCTGGTGATGGTGCTGCTGGGACGGCGCATCTCCTTGAAGAATCGCGTACTCATTCGCGAATCCATGAGCGTCGCCACCTATTCCGGGCTTGTGCGGCTGACGCTGGTCTACGGTGGCATGGCCCTGTGTATTGAGCTTGCAGGTGCTGTGCTGCTCAGTCTTCGCTTCGTCCCCCTGTATGGCTGGGGCAAGGGGCTGTATTTCAGCCTGTTCCATGCGGTCAGCGCCTTTTGCAATGCGGGCTTCGATCTGTTCGGTCACTTTTCCAGCCTGACAGGCTTTGCGCATGATCCGCTGGTGGTACTGACCATCAGCGCGCTGATCATCCTTGGCGGGTTGGGCTTTTCCGTCATGTTTGAGTGCATCCATTATCATCGGCAGCTGCATCGGCTTTCCCTGCATGCAAAGGTTGTGCTGGCCGTTACGCTGGGACTGCTGGTTGTGGGAACGCTGGGGTATCTGCTGCTGGAGGGCAGCAATCCCGCCACCCTCGGCGCGGACGGCATGTGCTTTGGAGACAAGCTGCTCAACGCCTTTTTCCAGTCCGTCACCATGCGCACGGCAGGCTTCAACACCATTGATCTGAGCAGCATGCGCGAGGCCACCAAGCTGTGGTCGGTCATTCTGATGTTCATCGGCGCGTCCCCTGCTTCCACGGGCGGCGGCGTGAAGACGACCACCATCAGCGTACTGTTTCTCCTTGTGCTGAGCGTTGCCCGGGGCCAAGACGATGTGACTGTTATGAAGCGCCGTCTACCCATAGATTTGATGCGCCGTGCGCTGACCATTCTGTTCATCAGTCTGGCCATGGTGCTGGTGGGCGTGATGGTGCTTACCGTTGCCGAGCAGGAGGGGCAGCCCTTCCTTGACCTGCTGTTTGAAGTGGCCAGTGCCACCGCTACCGTGGGGGTATCCGCCATTGGAACGCCCGCCCTGCGTCTGCCCAGCAAGGTCATGCTGATGCTGATGATGTACTTTGGGCGCGTTGGCCCGCTGACGCTGGCCCTGGCCTTGGCAAACAAGCAAAATGCCACAAAGAATCACCTGAAATATCCCGAGGAGAAAATCATGATCGGTTAAAAGGAGGATCTGCCGCATGCGCAGCAAACAAAAACAATATCTTGTGCTGGGGCTTGGACGCTTCGGCTCCAGTCTGGCGCAAAACCTCTGCAAGCTGGGTCACGAGGTGCTGGCAGTGGACCAGGATGAATCCCTCGTCAACGACCTGGCCCCTTATGTTACGCAATCCGTTCAGGCGGACGCCACCGATGAAGCCGCACTGGAGGCGCTGGGGGTGCGCAACTTTGACGCAGCCATTGTCGCCATCGGCAATGTGCGGGATTCTATTCTGGTCAGTGTGCTTTGCAAGGAAGCAGGCGTTCCGTATCTGATTGCTAAGGCCGTGGATGAACTGCATGCCAAGGTGCTGCGCAAGGTAGGCGTGGATCGTGTTGTCTATCCCGAGCGGGATATGGGCCTGCGCGTCGCCAAGTCGCTGGTCTCCCCCAACCTGCTGGAAATGATCGAGCTGAACAACGAATATTCGCTGGTCGAGGTCGTTTGCCCCGCAGCCTGGCAAAACCAAAGCCTGGTCGCGCTGAACATCCGCCGCAACTGGGGCGTAAGCGTCATTGGCATTCGCCGCGGGCAGGATTTTCTGGTTTCCCCCAGTGCGGACGCTACGCTGGCTCCCGATGATGTGCTGCTGCTGCTGGGTAAGCAGACAGCTATTGATAAAATCAATCAGAAATGAGGTAAGAGCATGGAACATCGGCCTGAAAAGGACTTTTCCACCCCCATGGCGCAGCCCTTTGACTTTCCCGGCGATGAACACGGTGTGCTGCTGATTCACGGCTTCACGGGCAGTTGTGCGCACATGCGGCTTCTTGGCGAGCATCTGCGCGACAAGGGGTTCACCGTGAAGGGTATCAATCTGCCCGGGCACGGCACCAGGCTGGAGGACATGGCGGCATGCACCTGGAAGGATTGGCTGCAAGCCGCGAAGCTGGCTGCGGCCCAGCTGCAGGATCAATGCAAATACGTCAGCGTTGCGGGCCTTTCCATGGGCGGCGTGCTGACGCTGCTGCTGGCAGAACAAATGCACATCACTGCCGCGGCCCCTATTTCCGCGCCCATGGCAGTGCAGAACAAGGCCATGCCCTTCGCCCGCATCGGCTCTCTGTTCATCAAGACGACCTACTGGAAGGGCGATGACGCGCGGACCGCGATGCTGGATCAGCGCTACGATTATGGCTACACAGGCTTTCCGACCCGCACCGCCGCCGACCTGTCCAAGCTGATCCATATGGCGCGAAACAATCTGTATGCCGTCACCTGCCCCGTGCTGGCAGTGCAGTCTCATGCGGATGAGACCATCTCGGCAGACAGCGCAGAGGTCATTGTAGACGGCGTGAGCAGCCAGCGCAAGGGTGTGTTGTACCTGGAGGAAGTCCCCCATGTCTGCACTATTTCCAAGGAGCATCAGCACATCGCGGACGCGATTGCAGAGCTATTCCGCGCCGCTGAAGCAGATGCAAAATAAAACTTGAAAAAAAGTTTGAAAAAAAGTTAAAAAAAGGGTTGACAGCAAGAGCGTTTTCGTGTATTATATATTTTGTCAGTGCGAGAGTGCTGAGCGAAAAATCGGAAACGGTCTTGACGCGGGGTGGAGCAGTTTGGTAGCTCGTCGGGCTCATAACCCGAAGGTCGTAGGTTCGAGTC